>NZ_JANUEA010000011.1:0-328191 GCF_024810135.1 Pseudomonas sp. BIGb0164
TGGGGTTTCCCCATGTGAGAGTAGGTCATCGTCAAGATTAAATTCCGAAACCCCATTTGCGAGAGCAGATGGGGTTTTGTTTTGGGCGGTCGAAACGTATTTGACGTTTTTGTTGCATAACCTTTTCGCGCTAAGCTCCCGCCTTTCTATGCAATGGCCTTACGCATGGCTATCATGCGTGCCTCATTGTGAGGCGATACTTGCATGCTGACGTTGTTGAAACTCTTGAAAGACGGTCGATTCCACTCTGGAGAGGCATTGGGTGCCGCCTTGGGCATCAGTCGCAGTGCTGTCTGGAAGCAACTGCAGCATCTGGAGACCGAATTGAGCCTGCCTATCCATAAAGTTCGAGGGCGGGGATATCAGCTGGCATCGCCTTTGATCTTTTTGAGTGCCGAAGAGATCAACTCAAATGCGCCTGCCTTGGGCTGGCCCGTCCATATTTCAGACTCCATTGACTCCACCAATGCTGAAGCGTTGCGCCTTGTCGAGACTGGCTGTGCCGCGCCGCTCCTGGTGCTCGCAGAGCAGCAGACGGCAGGGAGAGGACGGCGAGGTCGGACGTGGGCCAGCCCATTCGCGCAAAATGTGTATTACAGCCTCGTACTGCGCATTGAGGGTGGGCTGAGGCAGCTGGAGGGATTGAGTCTCGTCGTCGGGTTGGCTGTCATGCAGGCTCTGCGTGAGTCTGGGGTGCAAGGCGCAGCGCTGAAGTGGCCAAACGACGTTCTGGTCGGTCGGAAGAAAATTGCCGGAATCTTGCTGGAGTTAGTCGGGGATCCCGCTGATATCTGTCACGTTGTCCTTGGGGTTGGAATTAACGTGAATATGCAGAGGACTGCAGACGTTGATCAGCAGTGGACCTCGGTGCAGTTGGAAGCGGGTTTACCCCTTGACCGCAACCTTCTTGTTGCAAGACTTGGCCTGCAACTGCAGCACTACCTGGACCGGCATAAGGCCTCCGGGTTTGCGGCGCTCCAGGAAGAGTGGGAGCAGAATCATTTGTGGCAGGGTAAGGCTGTTTCCCTTATAGCGGGGGTTACTCACATTGACGGGGTGGTCTTGGGCGTCGATCGTCAGGGGGCATTGCGGTTGAGTGTTGAGGGGGTCGAAAAGACGTACAGCGGTGGTGAATTAAGCCTGAGGTTGCGTGATGATTCTTGAGCTCGACTGTGGGAACAGCTTCATCAAGTGGCGTGTGCTTGATTTGCCAGCGGTAGGTGCGTTTGCAGAAGGCGTTGTCGGTTCGGATGTCGCGTTGATAGATAGCTTGTCAGCGCTGCCAGGCCTCTTGCTGACACGCTGCCGTTTGGTGAGTGTTCGCGCGTTGGAGGAAACGAGCAAGTTGGTGGCGGCCTTGGAGGTCGCTTTTGGGGTTGTCGTGTCCTGTGCTGCGCCCGCGCGCGACATGGCGGGCGTTCGCAACGGGTATGAGGCGTTTGAGCGCCTCGGGCTTGATCGCTGGTTGGCAATGCTCGGTGCTTTCAAATTGGCCTCGGGTGCCTGCCTGGTACTTGATTTCGGTACTGCGGCAACGGCCGATTTTATTGCTGCAGATGGTGAGCACCTAGGAGGCTTCATTTGTCCTGGCATGCCGCTAATGCGTAACCAGTTGCGAACTCATACCCGCAAGATACGTTACGACGATGCTGCAGCCGAGCAGGCATTGGCGCGCTTGTCGCCAGGTCGTACCACCGTAGAGGCGGTCGAGCGCGGCTGTACGCTCATGCTGAGAGGGTTTGTGCTGACTCAGCTGGAGCTTGCTCGAAGTTACTGGGGGGATGAGTTCACGGTGTTTCTCACCGGTGGGGATGCCGAGCTCGTTTCGGAGGCCGTGCCTCAAGCTCGGCTTGTTCCGGATCTGGTCTTCGTTGGCCTGGCGATGGCGTGCCCTTTGTCCTGAGGTGTTTATGCGTTGGCTGTTTTTGCTTTTGCTGGTCCTCAATGCGTTCTACTACATTTGGCATCAGCAAGAGGCGCCGTTACGGGCAAAGGATGTCACTCCTCTGAGTCTCTACAGGGGCTCGCAGCAGGATATCCGCCTTCTGAGTGAATCCTCCGATGCGGTGCAAAAGCGCGACAGGGTCAAGGCCTCTGAGGTGAATGCCTGTTTGTACCTGGGTGGCTTTGCGGATCAGCGACAAGCATTAATGCTTGAGCAGCGCCTCATCAGTCTGGATATAAAGGTCAAGATGCAATTGCTCAATACACAGGAGGCCTCTGGTTACTGGCTCCGTGTTGCCCCTGAAAGCAGGCGCCTCGCTGATGATCTGCCCTTTGAAAACCTTGCTAAGGAATTCAATGAGTTAAAACATAAAATAATGTTGTGCGAAGGCGTTGCAACTCTCGATTAGTTTGCATAGAATGGCGCCCGCTTCGCAGTGAAGACCTTTACGGTCAACGGTGTGAAGCGAAGGTCAATGCAGCTAACCTCATATTTTTAAATGAGAAAATGCTTGACAGAAGGTCGGCGTGATGTAAAATGCCGGCTCGCTTAGGAGGGGTTCCCGAGCGGCCAAAGGGATCAGACTGTAAATCTGACGTCTACGACTTCGAAGGTTCGAATCCTTCCCCCTCCACCATTTTTAGCGTGAGCTGCAAGCTCCGCGGGTATAGTTTAGTGGTAGAACCTCAGCCTTCCAAGCTGATGATGCGGGTTCGATTCCCGCTACCCGCTCCAAGTTTGCAGGTTGTGCAATGTGTTTCGCTCTTGTAGCTCAGTTGGTAGAGCACACCCTTGGTAAGGGTGAGGTCAGCGGTTCAAATCCGCTCAAGAGCTCCATATAACAAGGCAGATATGAAAATATCTGCCTTTGTTTTAACAGCTGCCTCGGCTTGATGGTGTTCTGCTTGGCCTTGTTGCTGGGTGATTTCAAGTCTCTTGGGGTTGGTTGTTGTAAAGTCTTTTTCAGGCCTGCATAATGGTCGGCCTGATTTTGTTTTAGGTCAGTAGCTCAATTGGCAGAGCGACGGTCTCCAAAACCGTAGGTTGGGGGTTCGATTCCCTCCTGACCTGCCAGATTCACGTGGTGTGTCTGGCTTTCTTTTCACAGGATCTTCATAGATGACTCCTAAGGCTGAAGCTCAAAGCTCTCGTTTCGATCTGGTCAAGTGGCTCGCCGTAGTCGCGTTGGTGGTCGTAGGCGTTGTCGGCAATCAGTACTATTCTGCTTCGCCGATCCTGTACCGTGTGCTCGCATTGCTTGCTCTTGCTGCTGTAGCTGCCTTTGTAGGCCTGCAGACCGCTAAAGGCAAGTCTTTCGCGGTCCTGGTAAAGGAAGCTCGCACCGAAATTCGTAAAGTCGTTTGGCCGACTCGCCAAGAAACCACGCAGACCACCCTGATTGTGGTGGCTGTTGTTCTGGTTATGGCGTTGCTGTTGTGGGGTCTTGATTCCCTGCTCGGTTGGCTTGTTTCCTTGATTGTTGGCTAAGGGTGTCCCGTGGCTAAGCGTTGGTACGTTGTGCATGCTTACTCGGGTTACGAGAAGCATGTTATGCGCTCTTTGCTGGAGCGCGTAAAGCTGGCAGGCATGGAAGATGGCTTCGGCGAAATTCTGGTTCCCACTGAGGAAGTGGTCGAAATGCGGAATGGCCAGAAGCGCAAGAGCGAACGCAAGTTCTTTCCAGGCTACGTGCTGGTTCAAATGGACATGAATGAAGGTACTTGGCACTTAGTCAAGGATACCCCTCGTGTCATGGGTTTCATCGGCGGTACCGCTGATAAGCCTGCTCCAATCACTGACAAAGAGGCGGAAGCAATTCTGCGTCGTGTTGCTGATGGCAGCGACAAGCCCAAGCCGAAGACGTTGTTCGAGCCGGGTGAGGTTGTTCGTGTTACAGATGGTCCGTTTGCTGATTTTAACGGCACTGTCGAAGAAGTTAACTACGAAAAGAGCCGGATCCAAGTGGCTGTGCTCATTTTCGGTCGCTCTACTCCGGTAGAGTTGGAGTTCAGTCAGGTCGAGAAGGTCTAGCTGAGCAAGCATCCCAACCCCACAGTCCTAGGCTGTGGGGTTTTGTCGTCACTGGGATAAACGCGCAAGTAACCGGGGAGCCTTTCGAGGCGTTTGAACCCGTAATTGGAGTGCCTCATGGCCAAGAAGATTACCGCTTACATCAAGCTGCAAGTGAAGGCCGCTCAGGCCAACCCAAGCCCACCCGTCGGTCCAGCTCTGGGTCAGCACGGCGTGAACATCATGGAATTCTGCAAGGCCTTCAACGCCCGTACTCAGGGTCTTGAGCCAGGTCTGCCGACTCCGGTGATCATCACTGTATACAGCGACCGTAGCTTCACTTTCGAAACCAAGTCGACCCCGGCTTCGGTTCTGCTGAAGAAAGCTGCTGGTCTGACTAGCGGTTCCGCTCGTCCTAACACCGTTAAGGTTGGCACCGTAACTCGTGCTCAGCTGGAAGAAATCGCGAAAACCAAAAACGCGGATCTGACTGCAGCTGATATGGATGCAGCCGTGCGTACCATCGCCGGTTCTGCTCGTAGCATGGGCCTTAACGTGGAGGGTGTGTAATGGCTAAGCTGACCAAGCGCCAAAAGGCTATCGCCGGCAAAATCGAAGCGGGCAAGTCCTACAACTTTGTAGACGCTGCCGCCCTGCTGACCGAGCTGTCGACTGTCAAGTTCAGCGAGTCCGTTGACGTTGCTGTAAACCTGGGTGTTGACCCACGTAAATCCGACCAGGTCGTTCGTAGCGCAACTGTGCTGCCACACGGTACTGGCAAGACTGTACGTGTAGCTGTCTTCACCCAAGGCCCGGCAGCTGAAGCTGCTCTGGCCGCCGGCGCTGACCGCGTTGGCATGGATGACCTGGCTGCCGAAATGAAAGGCGGCGACCTGAACTACGACGTGGTTATTGCCTCCCCGGATGCAATGCGCGTTGTAGGTCAGTTGGGTCAGATCCTCGGTCCACGTGGTCTGATGCCTAACCCTAAAGTCGGCACCGTAACCCCAGACGTAGCTACCGCGGTTAAAAACGCCAAAGCTGGTCAGGTTCGTTATCGCACCGACAAAAACGGCATTATCCACACCTCCGTTGGCAAGGTCGGTTTCGACGCCGTCAAGCTGAAGGAAAACGTTGAAGCCCTGATCGCTGATCTGAAGCGCATCAAGCCAGCTTCCTCGAAAGGTATCTACGTCAAGCGCGTTACCCTGAGCACCACTATGGGCCCAGGTCTGGTCATCGACCAAGGCTCGCTGGACGTATAAGACACAGATTGGCGCGAGAGATTGCGCCAATTGAAAAAATTGGGGTCCCTGCCTGGCGGGGGCTATCCAAGACCGTAGGCGACGCAAGTCTTAAACCACAAGCCTACGCAGATGGTGCTCCCGGTTCCTTACCGAATCAGACACCAAAACGACATCCGGCTCCGGCCAGATGAAACGGTAACAAGCAGGAGTTAAACCCGTGGCAATTAATCTCGAAGACAAGAAGGCCATCGTCGCTGAAGTCAACGAGGCTGCCAAAGCTGCTCTGTCCGCTGTCGTGGCTGATGCCCGTGGTGTGACAGTAGGCGCTATGACCGGACTCCGTAAAGAGGCTCGTGAAGCTGGCGTATACGTACGTGTTGTACGTAACACCCTGCTCAAGCGCGCTGTTGCTGACACTGAATACAGTGTTCTCAACGACGTGTTCACTGGCCCGACTCTGATCGCGTTCTCCAAAGAACATCCAGGCGCTGCTGCCCGTTTGTTCAAAGAGTTTGCCAAGAGTCAGGATAAGTTCGAGATCAAGGCAGCTGCGTTCGAGGGCAAGTTCCTCGCAGCTAACCAAATCGACGTACTGGCAACACTGCCGACCCGCGACGAAGCCATTTCGCAGCTGATGAGCGTGATTCAAGGCGCTACCAGCAAGCTGGCTCGTACTCTGGCCGCAGTTCGCGAGCAAAAAGAAGCTGCCGCAGCCTAAGGCTGAGCGACTTCTCTCGCGTATTTTTGTTTATTTCGATGGCCGAGTAGGCCGTCCCCCAATTCAGGAAATACAGCAATGTCTATCTCCCAAGACGATATCCTCAACGCCGTAGCTGAAATGTCGGTTCTGCAGGTTGTTGAGCTGATCAAAGCTTTCGAAGAAAAATTCGGCGTTTCCGCTGCCGCTGCTTCCGCTGGTCCAGCTGCTGCTGCTGCCGTTGTTGAAGAGCAAACCGAATTCAACGTCATGCTGACCGAAGCTGGCGAGAAGAAAGTAAACGTGATCAAGGCAGTACGTGAACTGACCGGTCTGGGCCTGAAAGAAGCCAAGGCTGTAGTTGACGGCGCTCCTGCCATGGTTCTGGAAGCTGTTGCCAAAGACGCAGCTGACAAAGCCAAAGCAGTACTGGAAGAAGCAGGCGCTAAAGTCGAGCTGAAGTAAGCATCGACCTTGCGTCTCCAGCCCAAGCGTTAAGCTGAAGGCTGATGGCTGGTGGCTCTTGCCACCGGCCTTTTTCCGTTCTTGGCTGTCGACTCGGTCGCCGCCATTAACGCGCTGTAGCCACCCGATGCGGTGGTGCAAACCATGGGGTTTGCGAGATTTTCTGGCTGCTCCCGTCGGAGGGGCCAAACAAGCAGGTGACCAAGCTGGGGAACGCTGATGGCTTACTCATATACTGAGAAAAAACGTATCCGCAAGGACTTTAGCAAGTTGCCGGACGTCATGGATGTCCCGTACCTTCTGGCTATCCAGCTGGATTCGTATCGTGAATTCTTGCAGGCGGGAGCGACCAAAGATCAGTTCCGCGACGTGGGCCTGCATGCGGCCTTCAAATCCGTTTTCCCGATCATCAGCTACTCCGGCAATGCTGCGCTGGAGTACGTCGGTTATCGCCTGGGCGAACCGGCATTTGATGTCAAAGAATGCGTGTTGCGCGGTGTTACTTACGCCGTACCTTTGCGGGTAAAAGTGCGCCTGATCATTTTCGACAAAGAATCGTCGAACAAAGCGATCAAGGACATCAAAGAGCAAGAAGTCTACATGGGCGAAATCCCATTGATGACAGAGAACGGTACCTTCGTTATCAACGGTACCGAGCGTGTGATCGTTTCCCAGCTGCACCGTTCCCCGGGCGTGTTCTTCGACCACGACCGCGGCAAGACGCACAGCTCCGGCAAGCTCCTGTACTCCGCGCGGATCATTCCGTACCGCGGTTCGTGGTTGGACTTCGAGTTCGACCCGAAAGACTGCGTGTTCGTGCGTATCGACCGTCGTCGCAAGCTGCCGGCTTCGGTACTGCTGCGCGCGCTCGGTTATACCACCGAGCAGGTGCTGGACGCCTTCTACACCACCAACGTATTCAGCCTGAAGGATGAAACCCTCAAGCTGGAGCTGATCGCTTCGCGCCTGCGTGGTGAAATTGCTGTTCTGGACATCCAGGATGACAAGGGCAAGGTCATTGTTGAGGCTGGCCGTCGTATTACTGCGCGCCACATCAACCAGATCGAAAAAGCCGGTATCAAAGAGCTGGAAGTGCCACTGGACTACGTCCTGGGTCGTACTACCGCCAAGGTCATCGTTCACCCGGCAACAGGCGAGATCCTGGCCGAGTGCAACACCGAGCTGAACACCGAGATCCTGGCCAAGATCGCCAAGGCTCAGGTTGTTCGCATCGAGACTTTGTACACCAACGATATCGACTGCGGTCCGTTCATCTCCGACACACTGAAGATCGACTCCACCAGCAACCAATTGGAAGCGCTGGTCGAGATCTATCGCATGATGCGTCCAGGTGAGCCACCAACCAAAGACGCTGCCGAAACCCTGTTCAACAACCTGTTCTTCAGCCCTGAGCGCTATGACCTGTCTGCGGTCGGCCGGATGAAGTTCAACCGTCGTATCGGTCGTACCGAGATCGAAGGTTCGGGCGTGCTGTGCAAGGAAGACATCGTCGCGGTACTGAAGACCCTGGTCGACATCCGTAACGGTAAAGGCATCGTCGATGACATCGACCACCTGGGTAACCGTCGTGTTCGCTGCGTAGGCGAAATGGCCGAGAACCAGTTCCGCGTAGGCCTGGTACGTGTTGAGCGTGCGGTCAAAGAGCGTCTGTCGATGGCAGAAAGCGAAGGCCTGATGCCGCAAGACCTGATCAACGCCAAGCCAGTGGCTGCGGCGGTGAAAGAGTTCTTCGGTTCCAGCCAGCTTTCCCAGTTCATGGACCAGAACAACCCTCTCTCCGAGATCACCCACAAGCGCCGTGTATCCGCACTGGGCCCGGGCGGTCTGACCCGTGAGCGTGCAGGCTTTGAAGTGCGTGACGTACACCCGACGCACTACGGTCGTGTTTGCCCGATCGAGACGCCGGAAGGTCCGAACATCGGCCTGATCAACTCCCTGGCCGCGTATGCGCGCACCAACCAGTATGGCTTCCTCGAGAGCCCGTACCGCGTGGTGAAAGACGCTCTGGTCACCGACGAGATCGTGTTCCTGTCCGCCATCGAAGAAGCTGATCACGTGATCGCTCAGGCTTCGGCCACGATGAACGACAAGAAAGTCCTGGTCGACGAGCTGGTAGCTGTTCGTCACTTGAACGAGTTCACCGTCAAGGCGCCGGAAGACGTCACCTTGATGGACGTTTCGCCGAAGCAAGTAGTTTCGGTTGCAGCGTCGCTGATCCCGTTCCTGGAGCACGATGACGCCAACCGTGCGTTGATGGGTTCCAACATGCAGCGTCAAGCTGTACCCACCCTGCGCGCTGACAAGCCGCTGGTAGGTACCGGCATGGAGCGTAACGTAGCCCGTGACTCCGGCGTTTGCGTCGTGGCTCGTCGTGGCGGCGTGATCGACTCCGTTGATGCCAGCCGTATCGTGGTTCGTGTTGCCGATGACGAAGTTGAAACTGGCGAAGCCGGTGTCGACATCTACAACCTGACCAAATACACCCGCTCGAACCAGAACACCTGCATCAACCAGCGTCCGCTGGTGAGCAAGGGTGATCGCGTTCAGCGTAGCGACATCATGGCCGACGGCCCGTCCACCGACATGGGTGAACTGGCACTGGGTCAGAACATGCGCATCGCGTTCATGGCATGGAACGGCTTCAACTTCGAAGACTCCATCTGCCTGTCCGAGCGTGTTGTTCAAGAAGACCGCTTCACCACGATCCACATTCAGGAACTGACCTGTGTGGCGCGTGACACCAAGCTTGGCCCAGAGGAAATCACTGCAGACATCCCGAACGTGGGTGAAGCTGCACTGAACAAGCTGGACGAAGCCGGTATCGTTTATGTAGGTGCTGAAGTAGGCGCAGGCGACATCCTGGTCGGTAAGGTCACTCCGAAAGGCGAGACTCAACTGACTCCGGAAGAAAAACTGCTGCGTGCCATCTTCGGTGAAAAAGCCAGCGACGTTAAAGACACCTCCCTGCGAGTGCCGACTGGCACCAAAGGTACTGTCATCGACGTACAGGTCTTCACCCGTGACGGCGTTGAGCGTGATGCTCGTGCACTGTCCATCGAGAAGACCCAGCTCGACGAGATCCGCAAGGACCTGAACGAAGAGTTCCGTATCGTTGAAGGCGCGACCTTCGAACGTCTGCGTTCCGCTCTGGTAGGCCACAAGGCTGAAGGCGGCGCAGGTCTGAAGAAAGGTCAGGACATCACCGACGAAATCCTCGACGGTCTTGAGCACGGCCAGTGGTTCAAACTGCGCATGGCTGAAGATGCGCTGAACGAGCAGCTCGAGAAGGCCCAGGCCTACATCGTTGATCGCCGCCGTCTGCTGGACGACAAGTTCGAAGACAAGAAGCGCAAACTGCAGCAGGGCGATGACCTGGCTCCAGGCGTGCTGAAAATCGTCAAGGTTTACCTGGCAATCCGTCGCCGCATCCAGCCGGGCGACAAGATGGCCGGTCGTCACGGTAACAAAGGTGTGGTCTCCGTGATCATGCCGGTTGAAGACATGCCGCACGATGCCAATGGCACCCCGGTCGACGTCGTCCTCAACCCGTTGGGCGTACCTTCGCGTATGAACGTTGGTCAGATCCTTGAAACCCACCTGGGCCTCGCGGCCAAAGGTCTGGGCGAGAAGATCAACCGTATGATCGAAGAGCAGCGCAAGGTTGCTGACCTGCGCAAGTTCCTGCACGAGATCTACAACGAGATCGGCGGTCGCAACGAAGAGCTGGACACCTTCTCCGACCAGGAAATCCTGGATCTGGCGAAGAACCTGCGCGGCGGCGTTCCAATGGCTACCCCGGTGTTCGACGGTGCCAAGGAAAGCGAAATCAAGGCCATGCTGAAACTGGCAGACCTGCCAGAAAGCGGCCAGATGCAGCTGTTCGACGGCCGTACCGGCAACAAGTTCGAGCGCCCGGTTACTGTTGGCTACATGTACATGCTGAAGCTGAACCACTTGGTAGACGACAAGATGCACGCTCGTTCTACCGGTTCGTACAGCCTGGTTACCCAGCAGCCGCTGGGTGGTAAGGCTCAGTTCGGTGGTCAGCGTTTCGGGGAGATGGAGGTCTGGGCACTGGAAGCATACGGTGCTGCTTACACTCTGCAAGAAATGCTCACAGTGAAGTCGGACGATGTGAACGGTCGGACCAAGATGTACAAAAACATCGTGGACGGCGATCACCGTATGGAGCCGGGCATGCCCGAGTCCTTCAACGTGTTGATCAAAGAAATTCGTTCCCTCGGCATCGATATCGATCTGGAAACCGAATAACACGTGACGCGAATCGAGAGCGGGGCTGTTTGGCCCGCTCTCTGCTCCGCCAGGAGGAAAGGCCTTGAAAGACCTACTGAATTTGCTGAAAAACCAGGGTCAAGTCGAAGAGTTCGACGCCATCCGTATTGGGTTGGCATCGCCTGAGATGATCCGTTCGTGGTCGTTCGGTGAAGTTAAAAAGCCGGAAACCATCAACTACCGTACGTTCAAACCTGAGCGTGACGGCCTGTTCTGCGCCAAGATCTTTGGCCCGGTAAAGGATTACGAGTGCCTGTGCGGTAAGTACAAGCGCTTG
Source organism: Pseudomonas sp. BIGb0164 (assembly GCF_024810135.1). Lineage (NCBI taxonomy): Bacteria > Pseudomonadati > Pseudomonadota > Gammaproteobacteria > Pseudomonadales > Pseudomonadaceae > Pseudomonas > Pseudomonas sp. BIGb0164. Next base: position 10,956 of record NZ_JANUEA010000011.1, read on the forward strand.
AAGCACCGTGGTGTGATCTGCGAGAAGTGCGGCGTTGAAGTTGCACTGGCCAAGGTTCGTCGTGAGCGCATGGCGCACATCGAGCTGGCTTCGCCGGTTGCCCACATCTGGTTCCTGAAATCGCTGCCGTCCCGTATCGGCTTGCTGATGGACATGACCCTGCGTGATATCGAGCGCGTTCTCTACTTCGAGAGCTATGTCGTTATCGATCCAGGCATGACCACCCTTGAAAAAGGTCAGCTGCTGAACGACGAACAGTACTTCGAAGCGCTGGAAGAGTTCGGCGACGATTTCGATGCCCGCATGGGTGCCGAAGCTGTCCGCGAACTGCTGCACGCTATCGACCTGGAGCACGAGATTGGCCGTCTGCGCGAAGAAATTCCGCAAACCAACTCCGAAACCAAGATCAAGAAGCTGTCCAAGCGTCTGAAGTTGATGGAAGCCTTCCAAGGTTCCGGCAACCTGCCAGAGTGGATGGTGCTGACCGTTCTGCCGGTTCTGCCGCCAGACCTGCGTCCGCTGGTACCGTTGGACGGTGGTCGTTTCGCGACCTCCGACCTCAACGACCTGTACCGCCGCGTGATCAACCGTAACAACCGCTTGAAGCGCCTGCTCGATCTGTCCGCTCCGGACATCATCGTGCGCAACGAAAAGCGTATGTTGCAGGAAGCGGTCGATGCCTTGCTCGACAACGGTCGTCGTGGCCGCGCTATCACAGGTTCCAACAAGCGTCCTCTGAAATCCCTGGCTGACATGATCAAGGGTAAGCAAGGTCGTTTCCGTCAGAACTTGCTCGGTAAGCGTGTTGACTACTCCGGTCGTTCGGTAATTACCGTAGGCCCGACCCTGCGTCTGCACCAGTGCGGTCTGCCTAAGAAGATGGCTCTGGAGCTGTTCAAGCCGTTCATCTTCGGCAAGCTGGAAATGCGCGGTCTCGCGACCACCATCAAAGCGGCCAAGAAAATGGTCGAGCGCGAACTGCCAGAGGTTTGGGACGTTCTCGCTGAAGTGATCCGTGAACACCCGGTTCTCCTCAACCGTGCACCGACCCTTCACCGTTTGGGTATCCAGGCGTTTGAACCGGTACTGATCGAAGGTAAGGCTATCCAGCTGCACCCTCTGGTCTGTGCTGCGTACAACGCCGACTTCGACGGCGACCAAATGGCCGTGCACGTACCGCTGACGCTGGAAGCCCAGTTGGAAGCGCGTGCGTTGATGATGTCGACCAACAACATTCTGTCGCCAGCCAACGGTGAGCCAATCATCGTTCCGTCGCAGGACGTTGTATTGGGTCTGTACTACATGACCCGTGAAGCGATCAACGCCAAGGGCGAAGGTCGTGTGTTTGCTGACCTGCAAGAAGTTGACCGTGTGTTCCGTGCCGGCGAAGCCGCACTGCACGCCAAGGTCAAAGTGCGGATCAACGAAACCGTCAACGACCGTGATGGCGGCAGCGTGACCAGCACCCGTATCGTCGACACTACTGTCGGTCGTGCGCTGCTGTATCAAGTTGTACCAAAAGGTCTGTCATACGACGTCGTCAACCTGCCGATGAAGAAAAAGGCGATCTCCAAGCTGATCAACCAGTGCTACCGCGTGGTTGGTCTGAAAGAGACCGTGATCTTCGCTGACCAGTTGATGTACACCGGTTTTGCTTACTCGACCATTTCCGGCGTTTCCATCGGTGTTAACGACTTCGTTATCCCGGATGAAAAAGCCCGCATCATCGGTGCTGCCACCGACGAAGTGAAAGAGATCGAAAGCCAGTACGCCTCCGGCCTGGTAACCCAGGGCGAGAAGTACAACAAGGTAATCGACCTTTGGTCGAAGGCGAACGACGAAGTTTCCAAGGCGATGATGGCCAACCTCTCGAAAGAGAAAGTCATCGACCGTCACGGCGACGAAGTTGACCAAGAGTCCTTCAACTCGATGTACATGATGGCCGACTCGGGCGCACGGGGTTCTGCTGCGCAGATCCGTCAGCTCGCCGGTATGCGTGGCCTGATGGCCAAGCCGGACGGTTCCATCATCGAAACGCCGATTACTGCGAACTTCCGTGAAGGTTTGAGCGTACTCCAGTACTTCATCTCCACTCACGGTGCTCGTAAAGGTCTGGCGGATACCGCGTTGAAAACCGCTAACTCCGGTTACCTGACTCGTCGTCTGGTAGACGTTGCACAAGATCTGGTTGTGACCGAGATCGATTGCGGCACCGAGCACGGCTTGCTGATGACACCGCACATTGAAGGCGGTGACGTTGTAGAGCCGCTGGGTGAGCGCGTATTGGGTCGTGTTATTGCCCGTGACGTATTCAAGCCAGGTACCGAGGAAGTTATCGTTCCTGCTGGCACCCTGGTAGACGAAAAGTGGGTCGAGTTCATCGAACTCAACAGCATCGACGAAGTGATCGTTCGCTCGCCGATCAGCTGCGAAACCCGCTACGGCATTTGCGCCAAGTGCTACGGCCGTGACTTGGCTCGTGGTCACCAGGTGAACATCGGTGAAGCGGTCGGCGTTATCGCTGCCCAGTCCATCGGTGAGCCGGGTACCCAGCTGACCATGCGTACGTTCCACATCGGTGGTGCGGCAAGCCGGACCTCCGCAGCCGACAGCGTTCAGGTGAAGAATGGCGGTACCGTCCGTCTGCACAACCTGAAGCACGTTGAGCGAGTGGATGGCCACCTGGTAGCTGTGTCCCGTTCCGGTGAGCTGGCAATCGCTGATGACTACGGTCGTGAGCGTGAGCGTTACAAGCTGCCGTACGGCGCTGTGATTTCGGTTAAAGAGGGTGACAAGGTCGACGCTGGCGCAATCGTGGCCAAGTGGGATCCGCACACTCACCCAATCGTTACCGAAATGAAAGGTACCGTGACCTACGTGGGCATGGAAGAAGGCATCACGATCAAGCGTCAGACTGACGAATTGACCGGTATGACCAACATTGAAGTACTCGACGCGAAAGATCGTCCAGCTGCCGGTAAAGACATCCGTCCAGCCGTGAAGATGGTCGATGACAACGGCAAGGATCTGTTGCTGCCAGGCACTGACGTTATCGCTCAGTACTTCCTGCCAGCCAACGCCCTGGTCGGTGTAGCGGATGGTGCGAAGATCGCGATCGGTGATGTTATCGCGCGTATCCCGCAAGAAACTTCGAAGACCCGTGACATCACCGGTGGTCTGCCGCGTGTTGCCGACTTGTTCGAAGCGCGTCGTCCGAAAGAAGCGTCGATCCTGGCTGAAGTCAGCGGCACCATCGCGTTCGGTAAAGAGACCAAGGGCAAGCGCCGTCTGGTCATTACCCCGAACGACGGTAGCGATCCGTATGAAGAGCTGATTCCGAAGTGGCGTCACCTGAACGTGTTCGAAGGCGAACAGGTAAACCGCGGCGAAGTTATCTCCGACGGTCCGAGCGATCCACACGACATTCTGCGTCTGCTGGGTGTGAGTGCGCTGGCCAAATACATCGTTAACGAGATCCAGGACGTTTACCGCCTGCAAGGCGTGAAGATCAACGATAAGCACATCGAGACCATCCTGCGTCAGATGCTGCGTAAAGTTGAAATCGCTGAATCCGGCGATTCCAGTTTCATCAAGGGCGACCAGATGGAACTGACTCACGTACTGGTGGAAAACGAGCGCCTGACGAACGAAGACAAATTCGTGTCCAAGTTCACTCGCGTGCTGCTGGGTATCACCAAGGCGTCGTTGTCGACTGAGTCGTTCATCTCGGCGGCCTCCTTCCAGGAGACCACTCGCGTACTGACCGAGGCAGCGGTAACCGGCAAGCGCGATTACCTGCGCGGCCTGAAAGAAAACGTGGTTGTGGGTCGTCTGATCCCGGCCGGTACCGGCTTGGCTTACCACAGCGAACGTAAGCGTCGCCGTGATGCTGACAAGCCGTTGCGCGTAAGCGCCAGTGAAGTGGAAGCTGCACTGACCGAAGCGCTGAACTCCAGCGGTAACTGAGTTCTGCGATAAATAAGTCCGGGCCCTGGCAGCTCCATTCGTCGGATCGAGGCAATTTTGCCCCGGTTCGATGAGAGGGGAGGTCGGGGCCTTGCCTTGACTGGGGGCAAGATCCTCTTTAGACTCTTGTACCCCTAAATTTGGCGGGAATTCGTTCCTGCCATTTTGCTTTTCTTGCAAGACAATAGCGTCGCAAGACAACAGTGGAGCTAGTAGATGGCAACTATCAACCAGCTGGTACGTCAGCCGCGTAAGCGTATCGTCGAGAAATCCGACGTACCTGCGCTGCAGAACTGCCCGCAACGTCGTGGCGTATGCACTCGCGTGTATACCACTACGCCGAAAAAACCTAACTCGGCACTGCGTAAAGTATGCCGTGTGCGCCTGACCAACGGTTTCGAGGTTTCCTCGTACATCGGCGGTGAAGGTCACAACCTGCAAGAGCACAGCGTGGTACTGATCCGCGGCGGTCGTGTAAAAGACTTGCCAGGTGTTCGTTACCACACCGTACGCGGTTCCTTGGATACTTCCGGCGTTAAAGGTCGTAACCAGGGTCGTTCGAAGTACGGTACCAAGAAGCCTAAGTAGTAGCGGCTTTTTGTAACACTGAATCATCTAATTTTCTGAGTCGATAAGAGTAAGGTCGGAGGCGTCCCGAAAGGGCACCGATTCCGAGCGAACCTGAAGACCGTTTGAGGGCTTATCCATGCCAAGAAGACGCGTAGCAGCCAAGCGCGAAGTGCTTGACGATCCAAAATACGGAAGCCAAATTCTGGCCAAGTTCATGAACCACGTGATGGAAAGCGGCAAGAAAGCCGTTGCCGAGCGTATCGTTTATGGCGCGCTGGAAAAGGTTAAAGAACGCAAGAACAGCGACCCCCTGGAAATCTTCGAGAAAGCTCTCGACGCCATCGCTCCGCTGGTCGAAGTGAAGTCGCGCCGTGTAGGCGGTGCTACTTACCAGGTTCCGGTTGAAGTTCGCCCGTCCCGTCGTAACGCTCTGGCAATGCGCTGGTTGGTAGACTTCGCCCGTAAGCGCGGCGAGAAGTCTATGGCTCTGCGTTTGGCTGGCGAACTGTTGGACGCTGCTGAAGGTAAAGGTGCTGCTGTTAAGAAGCGTGAAGACGTGCACCGTATGGCTGAAGCTAACAAAGCTTTCTCGCACTACCGCTTCTAATTTTAGCTTCACTAATTTTGCGAGGGCTTTATGGCTCGTACTACTCCGATTAGCCGCTACCGTAACATCGGTATCGTTGCTCACGTGGATGCTGGTAAAACCACCACCACCGAGCGCGTACTGTTTTACACCGGCAAAAGTCACAAAATGGGCGAGGTGCATGACGGCGCCGCGACCACAGACTGGATGGTTCAGGAGCAGGAGCGTGGTATTACCATTACTTCTGCTGCTATTACCGCCTTCTGGAAAGGTTCCGAGAAGCAGTACAAAGACGAGCACCGCTTCAACGTTATCGATACCCCGGGCCACGTAGACTTCACCATTGAAGTGGAACGTTCCCTGCGCGTACTCGACGGCGCTGTCGTTGTGTTCTGCGGTACCTCGGGTGTTGAGCCTCAGTCGGAAACCGTATGGCGTCAGGCCAACAAATACGGCGTTCCACGTCTTGTTTACGTAAACAAGATGGACCGTGCTGGTGCCAACTTCCTGCGCGTGATCGGTCAGATCAAGCAGCGTCTGGGTCACACTCCGGTGCCGATCCAGTTGGCTATCGGTTCCGAAGATAACTTCCAGGGTCAGATCGATCTGATCAACATGGAAGCTGTCTACTGGAATGACGCTGACAAAGGTATGGTTCCTGTTCGCAAGCCGATCCCTGCCGAGCTTCAAGAGCTGGCTGACGAGTGGCGCAACAACATGGTTGAGGCTGCTGCCGAAGCCAGCGAAGAGCTGATGAACAAGTACCTCGAAGGTGAAGAACTCACCAACGCGGAAATCAAGGCCGCTCTGCGTCAGCGTACCATCGCTGGCGAAATCGTCCTGGCTGTTTGCGGTTCCTCGTTCAAGAACAAGGGTGTTCCCCTGGTTCTCGACGCCGTTATCGACTTCCTGCCTGCTCCAACCGATATTCCTGCTATCAAGGGTTCGAACCCTGATAACGAGGAAGAAGAGATGGAGCGTCACGCAAGTGATGACGAGCCGTTCTCGGCTTTGGCGTTCAAGATCGCTACCGACCCATTCGTGGGTACTTTGACTTTCGTCCGCGTTTACTCGGGCGTGTTGGCATCCGGCGACGGCGTGATCAACTCGGTCAAAGGCAAGAAAGAGCGTGTGGGTCGTATGGTGCAAATGCACGCAAACGCCCGCGAAGAGATCAAGGAAGTACGCGCTGGTGACATCGCGGCCCTGATCGGCATGAAGGACGTCACCACTGGTGAGACTTTGTGCGACGCTGCCAAGCCAATCATCCTGGTTCGCATGGACTTCCCGGAGCCGGTTATTTCGGTTGCCGTAGAGCCTAAGACCAAGGATGACCAGGAAAAAATGGGTATCGCTCTGGGCAAGCTTGCTCAGGAAGATCCATCTTTCCGCGTCAAGACTGATGAAGAGACTGGTCAAACGATCATCTCCGGCATGGGCGAGTTGCACCTGGACATCCTGGTTGACCGGATGCGCCGTGAGTTCAACGTCGAAGCCAACATCGGTAAGCCTCAGGTTTCCTATCGTGAGCGCATCACGAAGAACTGTGAAATCGAAGGCAAGTTCGTTCGTCAGTCCGGCGGTCGTGGTCAGTTCGGTCACTGCTGGATCCGTTTTGCTCCTGCTGACGAAGGTCAGGAAGGTCTGCAATTCTTGAACGAAGTAGTGGGTGGTGTGGTTCCTAAGGAATACATCCCGGCTATCCAGAAGGGCATCGAAGAGCAGATGAAGAACGGTGTTGTTGCCGGCTATCCGCTGATCGGCCTGAAAGCAACCGTTTTTGACGGTTCTTACCACGACGTCGACTCCAACGAGATGGCGTTTAAGGTGGCTGCCTCCATGGCTACCAAGCAACTGGCCCAGAAGGGCGGTGGTGAGTTGCTTGAGCCGATCATGGCGGTAGAAGTTGTTACACCTGAAGACTATATGGGTGATGTCATGGGCGACCTTAACCGTCGTCGCGGCATGATCTTGGGTATGGAAGACACGGTTTCCGGCAAAGTGATTCGCGCCGAGGTTCCGTTGGGTGAGATGTTCGGTTATGCGACCGACGTTCGCTCCATGTCCCAGGGTCGCGCAAGCTACTCTATGGAATTCAAAAAATACAACACAGCTCCGGCGCACATCGCTGAAACTGTATCCAAAAAACAAGGCTGATTCAGTCCTTTAGGCAAGGAGTTAATTGTCGTGGCTAAAGAAAAATTTGATCGTTCCCTACCGCACGTAAACGTTGGCACCATCGGCCACGTTGACCACGGTAAAACCACTCTGACCGCTGCTCTGACTCGCGTCTGCTCCGAAGTTTTCGGTTCGGCTCGTGTTGACTTCGACAAGATCGACAGCGCACCAGAAGAAAAAGCTCGTGGTATCACCATCAACACCGCTCACGTTGAGTACAACTCGACTATTCGTCACTACGCTCACGTTGACTGCCCAGGTCACGCTGACTACGTGAAGAACATGATCACCGGTGCTGCCCAGATGGACGGCGCGATCCTGGTTTGCTCGGCCGCTGATGGTCCGATGCCACAAACCCGTGAGCACATCCTGCTGTCCCGTCAGGTAGGCGTTCCGTACATCGTGGTTTTCCTGAACAAGGCTGACCTGGTAGACGACGCTGAGCTGCTGGAACTGGTTGAGATGGAGGTGCGCGATCTGCTGAGCACTTACGACTTCCCAGGTGACGACACTCCGATCATCATCGGTTCTGCTCGTATGGCTCTGGAAGGCAACGACGAAAACGAAATGGGCACCACTGCCGTTCGTAAACTGGTTGAAACCCTGGACAGCTACATCCCAGAACCAGTTCGTCTGACTGACAAGCCGTTCCTGATGCCAATCGAAGACGTGTTCTCGATCTCCGGTCGCGGTACTGTTGTGACTGGTCGTATCGAGCGCGGTATCGTTCGCGTTCAGGATCCACTGGAAATCGTTGGTCTGCGTGACACTACCCTCACCACCTGCACCGGTGTTGAAATGTTCCGTAAGCTGCTCGACGAAGGTCGTGCTGGCGAGAACTGCGGCGTTCTGCTGCGTGGTACCAAGCGTGACGACGTTGAGCGTGGCCAGGTTCTGGTTAAGCCAGGTTCGGTTAAGCCGCACACCAAGTTCACCGCAGAAGTTTACGTTCTGAGCAAGGAAGAAGGCGGTCGTCACACTCCGTTCTTCAAAGGCTACCGTCCACAGTTCTACTTCCGTACTACTGACGTGACCGGTAACTGCGAGCTGCCAGAAGGCGTTGAAATGGTAATGCCAGGCGATAACATTCAAATGACTGTTACCCTGATCAAAACCATCGCAATGGAAGACGGTCTGCGCTTCGCTATCCGTGAAGGCGGCCGTACCGTTGGTGCTGGCGTTGTAGCTAAAATCATCGAGTAATTATCTCTTCTGAGATAGTGCTGATGTTTTGAGAAAGCCCCCGCTCAGCGGGGGCTTTTTTATTGGGTTGACACCTATCTGGGGCGTCTATAGAATTGCGCCTCCTTTTAACGGGCGCATTGCGCCCGGTGGGAATAGCAGCCGGAGTCTGAAATCCAATGCAAAATCAGCAAATCCGTATCAGGTTGAAGGCTTTTGACCATCGCCTGATCGACCAATCCACCCAGGAAATCGTGGAAACCGCGAAACGTACTGGTGCTCAAGTGCGTGGTCCAATTCCACTGCCTACCCGTAAAGAGCGGTTCACCGTTCTGGTCTCCCCGCACGTCAACAAAGACGCGCGTGACCAGTACGAGATCCGTACTCATAAGCGCGTACTGGACATCGTCCAGCCAACGGATAAAACCGTTGATGCACTTATGAAGCTCGATCTGGCGGCCGGTGTGGAAGTACAGATCAGCCTCGGCTAAGACTCGGGTCTTAGTCGTGTAACGCTCTGAAATGGGCGGCCATAGCGGGTGAAAGCCCCGTACACTCATGAGGTTTACAACATGACTATTGGTGTAGTCGGTCGTAAATGCGGTATGACCCGTATTTTCACCGAAGAAGGTGTCTCCATTCCGGTCACGGTCATTGAGATCGAGCCGAATCGCGTCACCCAGTTCAAAACTGAAGAAACCGATGGCTATCGTGCAGTGCAAGTCACTGTCGGCGAGCGTCGTGCTTCGCGCGTGACTGCTGCTCAAGCAGGTCACTTCGCTAAGGCAAACGTTGCAGCTGGTCGCACTGTCATGGAGTTCCGTCTTGAAGACGGCGACTACCAGGCTGGCGATCTGATCAACGCTGAAATCTTCGCTGCTGGTCAACTGGTTGATGTAACCGGTCAGTCCAAAGGTAAAGGCTTCCAGGGTACGATCAAGCGTTGGAATTTCCGTGGCCAAGACAACACTCACGGTAACTCCGTTTCCCACCGCGTCCCGGGCTCTATTGGCCAGTGCCAGACTCCTGGTCGTGTATTCAAGGGCAAGAAAATGTCCGGTCATATGGGCGCTGAGCGCGTGACCGTGCAGTCCCTCGAAGTAGTGCGCGTCGACGCTGAACGCAATCTGTTGTTGGTCAAGGGTGCTGTTCCTGGCGCTACTGGCGGCAACCTGGTTGTACGTCCAGCGGCCAAGGCTCGCGGTTAAGGGGAAGCTGACATGCAATTAAATGTAAATGACGCTCAAGCGATCGAAGTTTCCGAACTGACATTTGGCGGCGAATTCAACGAGACGCTGGTTCACCAAGCAGTCGTGGCCTACATGGCCGGCGGCCGTCAAGGTAGCAAGCAGCAAAAGACCCGTTCCGACGTTCGTGGTGGCGGTAAGCGCCCTTGGCGTCAGAAAGGTACTGGCCGTGCTCGTGCCGGTACTATCCGTAGCCCAATCTGGCGTGGCGGCGGTACCACTTTCGCAGCTCGTCCGCAGGATCACTCGCAGAAGCTCAACAAGAAGATGTACCGCGCAGCTCTGCGCTCCATCCTTGCTGAACTCGTGCGTACCGACCGCCTGGTCGTGGTTCAGGACTTCGCTGTTGAAAGCCCGAAAACCAAAGATCTGCTGGGCAAACTGAACAACATGAGCCTGACCGACGTTTTGATCGTGTCGGAAGCTGTTGATCAGAACCTGTACCTGGCTGCTCGTAACCTGCCACACGTTGATGTACGTGACGTGCAAGGTTCCGATCCAGTTAGTCTGATCGCATACGACAAGGTGTTGATCACTGTGTCGGCCGTGAAGAAATTCGAGGAGCTGCTGGGATGAACCAGGAACGCGTATTTAAAGTTCTGCTTGGCCCGCACGTTTCCGAAAAGGCTACGGTTCTGGCTGACAAGAAAGGCCAGTTCGTTTTCAAGGTTGCAACTGACGCAACCAAGCTGGAAATCAAGAAGGCCGTCGAAAGCCTGTTCAGCGTGAAAGTAGAGCGTGTTACTACCCTGAACGTTCTGGGTAAGAGCAAGCGCACTGCTCGCGGTCTGGGCAAGCGTAATGACTGGAAGAAGGCAGTTATCTCCCTTCAGCCAGGCCAAGATCTCGATTTCAGCAGCAGTGCTGAGTAAGGAAGGGGTGCATCATGGCAATCGTTAAATGCAAACCGACTTCCCCTGGCCGCCGTTTTGTGGTCAAGGTGGTCAACCAGGAGCTGCATAAAGGCGCTCCTCACGCACCGCTGCTCGAGAAGAAATCGAAGTCTGGTGGTCGTAACAACAATGGTCGTATTACCACTCGTCACATCGGTGGTGGCCATAAGCAGCATTATCGTCTGGTCGATTTCCGTCGCAACGACAAAGATGGCATCGCTGCCACTGTCGAGCGTATCGAATACGATCCAAACCGTACTGCTCACATCGCTCTGCTGCTGTACGCAGATGGCGAGCGTCGCTACATCATCGCCCCTAAAGGCGTGAGCGCTGGCGACCAGCTGATCGCAGGTGCCTTGGCACCGATCAAGCCGGGCAACGCTCTGCAACTGCGCAACATTCCAGTTGGTAGCACCGTACACGGCATCGAATTGAAGCCAGGTAAAGGCGCACAAATCGCTCGTTCCGCTGGTGCTTCGGCTCAGCTGATCGCTCGTGAAGGTGTCTACGTGACCCTGCGTCTGCGTTCTGGTGAGATGCGTAAAGTGCTGGCTGAGTGCCGCGCGACCCTGGGCGAAGTCTCGAACTCCGAGCACAGCCTGCGTTCGCTGGGTAAAGCTGGTGCCAAACGCTGGCGTGGCGTTCGCCCAACCGTTCGTGGTGTTGCCATGAACCCGGTTGACCACCCACACGGTGGTGGTGAAGGTCGTACCTCTGGTGGTCGTCATCCGGTATCGCCATGGGGCTTCCCGACTAAGGGCGCGAAGACTCGTGGTAATAAGCGTACCGACAAAATGATCGTCCGTCGTCGCAAGTAAATAGAGGGATACGACAGTGCCACGTTCTCTGAAAAAAGGTCCTTTTATTGATCTTCACCTACTGAAGAAGATCGAAGTGGCGGCGGAAAAGAACGATCGCAAACCAGTTAAGACCTGGTCGCGTCGTTCGATGATCCTGCCACAAATGGTCGGTCTGACCATCGCAGTACACAACGGTCGTCAACACGTCCCAGTTCTCGTTAACGAAGACATGGTCGGCCACAAACTGGGCGAGTTCGCCGGTACCCGCACTTATCGTGGGCACGTGGCAGACAAGAAAGCCAAGCGTTAAGGGGTAAGGAAATGGAAGTAGCCGCTAAGTTGTCGGGCGCTCGAATCTCCGCCCAGAAAGCCCGCTTGGTCGCCGACCAGATCCGCGGGAAGAAGGTGGGCGAAGCGCTCAACCTGTTGGCTTTCAGCAGTAAGAAAGCCGCCGAGATCATGAAGAAAGTGCTGGAGTCGGCCGTAGCCAACGCCGAGCATAACGAAGGCGCAGACGTTGATGACCTGAAGGTCAGCACCGTTTTCGTCAACGAAGGGCGTTCGCTGAAGCGCATCATGCCACGTGCCAAAGGCCGTGCTGATCGCATCGTCAAGCGGTCTTGCCATATCACTGTCAAGGTTGCTGACAAGTAACGGAGTCGAAGAGATGGGTCAGAAAGTACATCCCATTGGCATTCGCCTGGGAATCGTCAAGGAGCACACCTCCGTCTGGTACGCAGACGGTCGGACTTATGCGGACTACTTGTTCGCTGATCTGAAGGTGCGTGAGTATCTCCAAGACAAACTAAAAAGCGCGTCCGTAAGCCGTATCGATATCCATCGTCCGGCCCAAACTGCACGTATCACCATCCACACCGCTCGTCCAGGTATCGTTATCGGGAAGAAAGGTGAAGATGTTGAGAAACTGCGTCAGGACCTGACCAAGCAAATGGGTGTGCCTGTGCACATCAATATCGAAGAGATCCGCAAGCCGGAGCTCGACGGTATGCTGGTTGCGCAGAGCGTAGCTCAGCAGCTGGAGCGTCGCGTAATGTTCCGTCGCGCTATGAAGCGCGCCGTACAGAACGCCATGCGCATTGGTGCCAAAGGCATCAAAATCCAAGTGAGCGGTCGTCTCGGCGGTGCTGAAATCGCACGTACTGAATGGTATCGCGAAGGTCGTGTGCCACTGCACACCCTGCGTGCCGACATCGACTATGCCAACTACGAAGCTCACACCACTTACGGTGTGATCGGTGTAAAGGTTTGGATCTTCAAAGGCGAAGTAATTGGTGGTCGCCAAGAAGAACTGAAACCACAAGCACCAGCGCCTCGTAAAAAAGCTGCTAAGTAAGGGGTACGCCAAATGTTGCAACCTAAGCGTACGAAGTTCCGCAAGCAGATGACAGGCCACAACCGTGGTCTGGCTCAGCGCGGTAGCAAAGTCAGCTTCGGCGAGTTCGCGCTGAAGTCTGTAGCTCGTGGTCGTCTCACCGCTCGTCAGATCGAGTCAGCGCGTCGTGCTCTGACCCGTCACGTAAAACGTGGTGGCAAGATCTGGATCCGTGTATTCCCGGACAAGCCGATCTCCAAAAAGCCTCTCGAGGTTCGGATGGGTAAAGGTAAGGGTAACGTGGAATACTGGGTAGCCCAGATTCAGCCAGGCAAAGTCCTGTATGAAATCGAGGGTGTTTCTGAAGAGCTGGCGCGTGAGGCTTTCGCCCTGGCTGCTGCAAAGCTGCCGCTCGCCACCTCCTTTGTTAAACGGACGGTGATGTGATGAAAGCGAATGAACTTCGTGAAAAATCCGCACAGCAGCTGAACGAGCAACTGCTCGGCCTGCTGCGCGACCAGTTCAATCTGCGTATGCAGAAAGCAACTGGCCAGTTGGGGCAGTCTCATCTGCTCTCGCAAGTTAAGCGTGACATCGCTCGCGTGAAGACTGTGCTCAACCAGCAGGCAGGTAAGTGATCATGGCTGAAGCCGAAAAGACTGTCCGTACGCTGACTGGCCGTGTTGTCAGCGACAAGATGGACAAAACCATCACCGTTCTGATCGAGCGTCGCGTTAAGCACCCGATCTACGGTAAATATGTTAAGCGTTCGACTAAGCTGCACGCGCACGACGAAACCAATCAGTGCCACATCGGCGACAAAGTCACTATTCGTGAAACTCGTCCGCTGGCCAAGACCAAGTCTTGGGCACTGGTTGATGTTCTCGAACGCGCTGTGGAAGTCTAAGGACTAGGGGTCGGAGAAATTATATGATTCAGACTCAATCCATGCTCGATGTGGCCGATAACAGCGGCGCTCGCCGTGTTATGTGCATCAAGGTGCTGGGTGGCTCCCATCGTCGTTACGCTGGTATCGGTGACATCATCAAAGTTACCGTGAAGGAAGCAATTCCTCGCGGTAAGGTGAAAAAAGGCCAAGTGATGACTGCTGTTGTAGTCCGCACTCGTCACGGCGTACGCCGTGCAGATGGCTCCATTATCCGCTTTGATGGCAACGCTGCTGTTCTTCTGAACAACAAGCAAGAGCCGATCGGCACCCGTATCTTTGGGCCAGTGACCCGTGAACTTCGTACTGAGAAGTTCATGAAGATCGTCTCGCTCGCCCCAGAAGTGCTGTAAGGAGATCCGACATGCAAAAGATTCGTCGTGACGACGAGATCATCGTGATCGCCGGCAAAGACAAAGGTAAGCGCGGTAAGGTGCTGAAGGTTCTCGCTGACGACCGTCTGGTCGTTGGTGGTCTGAACCTGGTCAAGCGTCATACCAAGCCTAACCCGATGTCGGGCGTACAGGGCGGTATCGTCGAGAAAGAAGCGCCACTGCACGCTTCTAACGTCGCCATCTTCAACGGCGAAACCAACAAGGCTGACCGCGTTGGTTTCAAAGTAGAAGACGGTAAGAAAATTCGTGTCTTCAAGTCGACCCAAAAAGCGGTTGATGCTTGAACACTGCTAGGTAGATAAGACCATGGCACGACTACAAGAGATTTACCGGAAGGAAATCGCCCCCAAGCTTAAGGAAGAACTTAAGCTCGGGAACGTGATGGAAGTTCCGCGCGTCACCAAAATCACCCTGAACATGGGTCTGGGCGAAGCGATCGGCGACAAAAAAGTCATCGAGCACGCTGTTGCTGACCTGGAAAAGATCACCGGCCAGAAAGTCGTTGTGACCTACGCTCGGAAATCCATCGCTGGCTTTAAAGTCCGTGAAGGTTGGCCGATCGGCGTCAAAGTGACCCTGCGCCGTGAGCGTATGTACGAGTTCCTGGATCGTCTGCTGTCGATCTCCCTGCCTCGGGTTCGCGACTTCCGCGGCCTGAATGCCAAGTCCTTCGACGGTCGTGGTAACTACAGCATGGGTGTGAAAGAGCAGATCATCTTCCCGGAAATCGACTACGACAAGATCGATGCTCTCCGCGGTCTGGACATCACCCTGACCACCACTGCCAAGAACGATGATGAAGGTCGCGCCCTGTTGCGTGCTTTCAAATTCCCGTTCCGCAACTGATTGGAGTAGGACCATGGCCAAGATGAGCATGAAAAACCGCGAGCTGAAGCGTCAGCTCACGGTTGCCAAGTACGCCAAGAAGCGTGCAGCACTGAAAGCAATCATCGTTGATCTGAACGCAAGTCCAGAAGCGCGTTGGGAAGCTACAGTTGCCCTGCAGAAGCAGCCACGTGACGCAAGCGCTTCGCGCATGCGTAACCGCTGCCGCCTGACCGGTCGTCCACACGGCGTTTACCGCAAGTTCGGCCTCGGCCGTAACAAACTGCGTGAAGCGGCAATGCGTGGTGACGTACCAGGTCTGGTTAAAGCCAGCTGGTAAGTACTTTCAAAGTCCGGGTGGTTGGCGTCGCAAGATAGCGACCACCGGTGACCTTGAATCTGGAACAAGCCCCTTTTGGGGCTTGTTTCATTTCCGGAGTGTGTCTAGAATACCCGGCTCGCCTGAGCCCGTGTTTTCTATGCCCGGAGATTCTCGGCGACATATGTAGCCGCAAGGCTAATTTTTTTGTATTAGGAGCGTCTAGCCCATGAGTATGCAGGACCCGTTAGCGGACATGCTAACTCGTATCCGTAATGCCCAGATGGCTGAAAAGTCCGTCGTAAGCATGCCATCTTCCAAGTTGAAGGTAGCTGTTGCCAAAGTCCTGAAAGACGAAGGCTACATTGCGGGTTATCAGATCAGCAGCGATGTAAAAGCACTGCTGTCCATCGAGCTGAAGTACTTCGAAGGCCGTTCGGTCATCGAGGAAGTGAAGCGCGTTAGCCGTCCAGGCCTGCGTCAGTACAAGTCCGCTGAAGATCTGCCGAAAGTTCGTGGCGGTCTGGGCGTGTCTATCGTCTCCACCAACAAAGGTGTGATGACGGATCGTGCTGCGCGCGCTGCCGGTGTCGGCGGCGAAGTTCTTTGCACTGTGTTCTAAGGGGGGATAAGCATGTCTCGCGTCGCTAAGAACCCCGTTAAGCTGCCAGCCGGTGTCGAAGTCAAATTCGCAGGCCAACAGCTTTCGGTGAAGGGTGCCAAGGGTACTCTTGAACTGAACATCCATTCGTCCGTTGAGATCGTTGAAGAAGCTGGTGAGCTGCGTTTCGCTGCTCGCAATGGCGATCAACAAACTCGCGCAATGGCCGGTACCACGCGTGCGTTGGTAAACAACATGGTCCAAGGCGTAAGCCAAGGCTTCGAGCGCAAGCTCCAGCTGGTCGGTGTTGGTTACAAGGCGCAAGCAAAAGGCACGGTTTTGAACCTGGCCCTTGGCTTCTCGCACCCTGTGGATTACGAACTGCCAGCGGGCATCACTGCTGAGACCCCTAGCCAGACCGATATCCTGATCAAGGGCATCGATAAGCAGCTGGTAGGTCAAGTGGCCGCTGAGATCCGCGACTTCCGTCCACCAGAGCCGTACAAAGGCAAAGGTGTGCGCTACGCGGACGAAGTCGTCCGTCGTAAAGAAGCCAAGAAGAAGTAGGGCATAGCAAATGACCGACAAAAAAGTTACTCGACTGCGTCGCGCTCGCAAAGCACGCCTGAAAATGCACGAACTCGAAGTCGTGCGTCTCTGCGTGTTCCGCTCGTCGCAGCACATCTACGCCCAGGTCATCTCGGCCGACGGCAACAAAGTCCTGGCAAGCGCCTCGACTTTGGATAAAGAACTGCGTGATGGTGCCACCGGCAACATCGACGCGGCCACAAAGGTTGGCCAGCTGGTCGCTACGCGTGCTAAGGCCGCTGGCGTCTCGCAAGTGGCTTTCGACCGCTCTGGCTTCAAGTACCACGGTCGCGTGAAAGCGCTGGCTGATGCTGCTCGTGAAGCTGGGCTGGAGTTCTAAGTTATGTCAAATAACGACCAAAAGCGCGACGAAGGCTACATTGAGAAGCTGGTTCAAGTTAACCGCGTAGCCAAAACCGTTAAAGGCGGCCGTATCTTCACTTTCACCGCGTTGACCGTGGTAGGTGATGGTAAAGGGCGTGTTGGCTTCGGCCGTGGCAAGTCGCGTGAAGTGCCTGCTGCAATCCAGAAGGCTATGGAAGCTGCTCGTCGCAACATGATCCAAGTTGATCTGAACGGCACCACTCTGCAGTACGCAATGAAGTCTGCCCATGGCGCTTCGAAGGTGTACATGCAGCCTGCTTCTGAAGGTACCGGTATCATCGCTGGCGGCGCTATGCGTGCTGTCCTCGAAGTTGCTGGCGTTCAGAACGTTCTGGCCAAGTGCTACGGCTCGACTAACCCGGTAAACGTGGTTCACGCCACCTTTAAGGGTCTGAAGGCTATGCAATCTCCTGAGTCCATCGCTGCCAAGCGTGGCCTGACTGTCAAGGAGATCTTCTGATCATGGCTACCGTTAAAGTAACGCTGATCAAAAGCATGACCGGCCGCATCCCTAACCACAAACTGTGTGTTAAAGGTCTGGGTCTGCGTCGCATCGGTCACACTGTAGAAGTCCAGGATACTCCCGAGAATCGCGGGATGATCAACAAGGCTTACTACATGCTGCGTGTAGAGGGTTAATCGATGAAACTCAATGATCTGAGTCCAGCGCCGGGTTCCCGTCGCGAAAAGCATCGTCCGGGCCGTGGTATCGGTAGCGGTTTGGGTAAGACTGGTGGCCGTGGCCACAAAGGTCAAACCTCCCGTTCCGGTGGCACCATTGCTCCAGGCTTTGAAGGCGGTCAACAGCCGCTGCATCGTCGCCTGCCTAAGTTCGGTTTCGTATCCCTGAAAGCCATGGATCGCGCAGAAGTGCGTCTGTCCGAACTGGCTAAAGTGGACGGCGACATCGTTACTCTGCAGACCCTGAAAGATGCCAACGTGATCAACGTCAACGTACAGCGTGTGAAAATCATGCTGTCCGGTGAAGTGGCTCGCGCTGTCACTATCGGCAAGGGAATCGGCGCCACCAAAGGTGCGCGTTCGGCTATCGAAGCAGCTGGCGGCAAGTTCGAGGAATAAATGGCTAAGCAAGGTGCTCTCTCAGCGCTCGGCAAAGGCGGTATGTCTGAACTTTGGGCTCGTCTGCGTTTTCTGTTCCTGGCGATTATCGTCTACCGAATAGGCGCACACATCCCGGTTCCAGGTATCAACCCGGACCGACTCGCAGACCTGTTTCGACAGAATGAGGGGACCATTCTTAGCTTGTTCAACATGTTTTCCGGCGGCGCGCTGGAGCGGATGAGCATTTTTGCACTGGGGATCATGCCGTACATTTCGGCATCGATCATCATGCAACTGATGACCGCCGTCAGCCCGCAGCTGGAACAGTTGAAGAAGGAAGGTGAAGCTGGCCGTCGCAAGATTAGCCAGTACACCCGCTACGGCACTGTCATCCTCGCCCTGGTCCAAGCTATCGGCATGTCCGTTGGCTTGGCTGGGCAGGGTGTTGCGTTCACTGGTGACTTTGGCTTCTATTTCGTCGCAGTATCCACATTTGTGGCTGGTGCGATGTTCATGATGTGGCTGGGTGAGCAGATTACTGAGCGTGGTGTTGGCAACGGTATCTCGATGTTGATTTTCGCAGGTATCGTCGCCGGTCTTCCGAGAGCAATCGGGCAGTCTTTCGAGTCTGCACGTCAGGGTGATATCAATATCTTCGCCTTGGTTGCCATCGGTTTGCTGGCAGTAGCGATTATCGGTTTTGTGGTGTTCATTGAGCGTGGTCAGCGTCGTATTGCTGTTCACTACGCCAAGCGTCAGCAGGGCCGTAAGGTCTTTGCTGCGCAGACCAGCCACTTGCCGCTGAAAGTGAATATGGCCGGTGTTATTCCGGCAATTTTCGCGAGCAGCATTTTGCTGTTTCCGGCTTCGTTGGGTACCTGGTTTGGTCAGTCTGAAAATATGGGCTGGCTGCAGGACCTCTCTCAGTCGATCGCTCCTGGTCAGCCGTTGAATATTCTGCTGTTTAGTGCAGGGATTATTTTCTTCTGCTTCTTCTATACGGCGTTGATGTTCAATCCGAAAGACGTAGCGGAAAACCTGAAGAAGTCCGGTGCCTTTATTCCGGGTATCCGTCCAGGTGAGCAGTCTGCACGCTACATTGATGGCGTTCTGACTCGTTTGACCCTGTTCGGTGCTCTATATATGACGGCCGTGTGCCTGTTGCCCCAGTTCCTGGTGGTTGCAGCAAACGTTCCGTTCTACCTTGGCGGGACCTCGTTGCTGATCGTGGTCGTGGTTGTGATGGACTTCATGTCCCAAGTACAATCGCACCTCGTTTCGCACCAGTACGAATCCCTGATGAAGAAAGCCAACCTGAAGGGTTACGGCAGCGGCATGTTGCGCTGAGTACCCATAAGGTTCGAGGAGTTGGTGATGAAAGTTCGTGCATCGGTGAAAAAGCTGTGCCGTAACTGCAAGATTATTCGCCGCGAAGGTGTTGTTCGAGTAATTTGCAGCGCGGAACCGCGTCACAAACAGCGCCAAGGCTGAGTGTGATCCGCTTGAAGCCCGGCAGCTAGTGCGCTGCCGGGTTGATTATTTGTTATTACAGCGATATTATCTCGCGCCCTATTTCTTGGCTTCCGGGGCGTAGGTAGCTGTCAATTGGAGTCCCACTGAATGGCCCGTATTGCAGGCGTTAACATTCCAGATAACAAGCACACTGTTATCTCGCTGACCTACATCTATGGTGTTGGTCGCACTACTGCGCAGAAAATTTGCGCAGTTGCTGGGGTAAACCCAGCCGCTAAGATCAAGGATCTGAGCGACGAGCAGATTGAACAGCTGCGTGGCGAAGTGGCGAAGTTCACCACTGAAGGTGACCTGCGTCGCGAAATCAACATGAAAATCAAGCGTTTGATGGACCTCGGTTGCTATCGCGGTCTGCGTCATCGTCGTGGTCTTCCAGTACGCGGTCAGCGTACCAAGACTAACGCGCGTACCCGTAAAGGTCCGCGTAAGCCGATCCGCAAGTAATCGCCCCAGCGAATCGACAGGAAAATTATCATGGCAAAACCTGCTGCTCGTCCTCGTAAAAAAGTTAAAAAGACAGTGGTTGATGGCATCGCCCACATCCATGCTTCTTTTAACAACACCATCGTGACCATCACCGACCGTCAAGGTAACGCGCTGTCTTGGGCTACCTCTGGTGGTTCGGGTTTCCGCGGTTCCCGCAAGTCCACTCCGTTCGCTGCTCAAGTAGCTGCTGAACGTGCTGGTCAAGCTGCGCTGGAATACGGCCTGAAAAACCTCGACGTTAACGTCAAAGGTCCAGGTCCAGGTCGTGAGTCTGCTGTCCGTGCTTTGAACGGCTGTGGCTATAAGATCGCCAGCATCACCGACGTGACGCCAATCCCGCACAACGGGTGCCGTCCGCCGAAGAAGCGCCGCGTGTAATCCAGGAGATTGTAAAGAATGGCTCGTTACATTGGTCCAAAATGCAAACTCGCTCGTCGCGAAGGCACCGATCTCTTCCTGAAGAGCGGCGTGCGCGCGATCGAATCGAAGTGCAACATCGAAGCAGCACCTGGTATCCACGGCCAACGCCGCGGTCGCCAGTCCGACTACGGCACCCAACTGCGTGAAAAGCAGAAGGTCCGTCGTATCTACGGCGTTCTCGAGCGTCAATTCAGCGGCTACTACAAAGAAGCTGCTGGCAAGAAAGGTGCAACCGGTGAAAACCTGCTGCAACTGCTCGAATGCCGTCTGGACAACGTTGTATACCGTATGGGCTTTGGTTCTACTCGTGCCGAATCCCGTCAGCTGGTATCGCACAAGTCGATCAGCGTTAACGGTCAGACCGTAAACGTTCCGTCCTACCAGGTTCGTGCTGGTGACGTGGTTGCAGTTCGCGAGAAAGCAAAAAACCAACTTCGCATTGTCCAAGCTCTCGATCTGTGTGCCCAACGTGGCCGCGTAGAATGGGTAGAAGTAGACACTGAGAAGAAGTCGGGCGTTTTCAAGAACGTTCCTGCTCGCAGTGATCTGTCCGCCGACATCAACGAAAGCCTGATTGTCGAGCTCTACTCCAAGTAAGGGCTAGAAAATAGGTGCATCCATGCAGATTTCGGTAAATGAGTTCCTGACACCCCGCCACATTGATGTGCAGGTTGTCAGTCCAACCCGCGCCAAGATCACTCTCGAGCCTCTCGAGCGTGGTTTTGGCCACACCCTGGGCAACGCGCTGCGCCGCATCCTGTTGTCCTCAATGCCCGGCTGTGCAGTAGTCGAGGCCGAGATTGACGGTGTGCTCCACGAGTACAGCGCCATCGAAGGTGTACAGGAAGACGTAATTGAAATCCTGTTGAACCTTAAAGGTCTGGCTATCAAGCTGCACGGCCGTGACGAAGTTACGCTGACCTTGTCGAAGAAGGGTTCGGGGGTGGTTACCGCTGCCGATATTCAGCTGGATCATGATGTCGAGATCGTTAACCCCGATCACGTAATCGCTAACCTGGCGTCTAACGGCGCCCTGAACATGAAGCTCACCGTAGCTCGTGGTCGTGGTTATGAACCGGCCGACTCGCGTCAGAGCGATGAAGACGAAAGCCGCAGCATTGGTCGTTTGCAGCTTGACTCTTCGTTCAGCCCGGTTCGCCGTATCGCATACGTGGTGGAAAACGCCCGTGTCGAACAGCGTACTAACCTGGACAAGCTGGTTATTGATCTGGAAACCAACGGTACTCTGGATCCTGAAGAGGCTATCCGCCGCGCTGCAACCATCCTGCAACAGCAGTTGGCTGCGTTCGTCGACCTCAAAGGTGACAGCGAACCAGTGGTAATCGAGCAGGAAGACGAGATCGATCCGATCCTGCTTCGCCCGGTTGACGATCTGGAACTGACTGTACGTTCGGCTAACTGCCTTAAGGCGGAAAACATTTACTACATCGGCGACCTGATTCAGCGTACCGAAGTAGAACTGTTGAAGACTCCGAACCTGGGCAAGAAATCCTTGACTGAAATCAAGGACGTTCTGGCCTCCCGCGGTCTGTCCCTCGGCATGCGCCTCGACAACTGGCCGCCTGCAAGTCTTAAGAAGGACGACAAGGCGACTGCCTGATCGTCGTAATCACCGAACGTGAGTTTGGTAAGGAATGAACCATGCGTCATCGTAAAAGTGGTCGTCACCTGAGCCGTACCAGCTCGCACCGCAAGGCCATGTTCCAAAACATGGCGGTGTCGCTGTTCGAGCACGAGCTGATCAAAACTACACTGCCGAAAGCTAAAGAACTGCGCCGCGTTGCTGAGCCGCTGATTACTTTGGCTAAGACAGACAGCCTGGCTAACCGCCGTCTGGCTTTCGACCGTACTCGTTCGAAAGCTATCGTTGGTAAGCTCTTCAACGACCTGGGCAAGCGTTACGCTACCCGTGAGGGTGGCTACCTGCGCATCCTCAAGTGCGGTTTCCGCGCTGGCGACAACGCGCCTATGGCGTACGTCGAGTTGGTTGATCGTGCTACTGCTGGCGAAGCTGTAAGCGCCGAGTAAGACGACAAGCTGTAACGAAGAACCGGGCCTAGTGCCCGGTTTTTTGTGCGCGTAATAAAAAGTGCGGCGTGTTCACGATTTCACGGTCAGTGCTTGGCACTATGGGTTGATTGGAGTTTGGTAGAAATTTTCTATTGATGCCTGCAATTTAATGAATTTGTAGACGTCATGTTGATGATCAATACTCCCTCCAAGCCGATTAGCCGGCAGTTCCAAGTCCGACCTGAGGAAAATTGAGCATGAGCCAGAATAAAATCCTTACCACCGCCAGCGGCGCCCCCGTTGCGGACAACCAGAATTCCCGTTCCGCCGGCCCACGCGGCCCGCTGCTGCTCGACGATTTTCACCTGATCGAGAAGCTCGCTCACTTCAACCGCGAGAACATCCCTGAGCGCCGTGTGCACGCCAAGGGCTCAGGCGCCTATGGTACTTTCACGGTCACCCAGGACATCACGAAATACACCAGCGCCAAGTTGTTCGAATCCGTTGGTAAGCAAACCCCGACCTTCCTGCGTTTCTCCACCGTAGGGGGCGAACGCGGTTCGGCTGACACTGAGCGCGATCCACGCGGTTTCGCCTTGAAGTTCTATACTGAAGAAGGCAACTGGGACATCGTGGGTAACAACACCCCGGTGTTTTTCATCCGTGACCCGCTGAAGTTCCCTGACTTCATCCACACTCAGAAACGCCTGCCGCAAAGCAACCTGAAAAGCGCCCAAATGATGTGGGACTTCTGGTCGCACTCACCTGAGGCGCTGCACCAGGTCACCATTCTGTTTTCCGACCGTGGCATCCCTGATGGCTACCGTCACATGCACGGCTTTGGTAGCCACACCTACAGCCTGATTAACGCCAATGGTGAGCGTCACTGGGTGAAGTGGCACTACAAGACGAAGCAAGGCATCAAGAACCTGGCGCCTGCAGAAGCCGCACGCCTTGCCGGTACCGACCCTGACTACGCCCAGCGCGATCTGTTCGGTGCGATCGAGCGCGGTGATTTCCCGAAATGGCGCGTCTGCATCCAGATCATGACTGAAGCCCAGGCCAACGCTCACTACGAGAACCCGTTTGACGTGACCAAGACTTGGTCGCAGAAAGAGTTCCCGCTGATTGAAGTCGGTGAACTGGAACTCAACCGCAACCCGCAAAACTACTTCGCTGAAGTGGAGCAAGCAGCCTTTGGCCCAAGCAACATGGTTCCAGGTGTTGGCTTGTCGCCAGACCGCATGCTGCAAGGCCGCGTATTCGCCTACGCAGATGCGCACCGCTACCGTGTGGGTACCAACCACCAGCAATTGCCGGTGAATGCCCCACGCAGCCCGGTGAACAGCTATCAGCGCGACGGTTCGATGGCCTTCGGCAGCAACGGCGGCTCAGCGCCAAACTATGAGCCGAACAGCTACAGCGACGCACCGAAGCAGGCGCCTCAGTACGCAGAGCCAGCGCTGGCCCTGAGTGGCGCCGCCGATCGTTACGATCACCGCGAAGACACGGACTACTACAGCCACGCCGGTGCGCTGTTCCGCCTGATGAACGACGAGCAGAAAGCATTACTCGTCAACAATATCGCCGGCGCCATGGGCGGGGTTTCCAGTGATGTGGTCCAGCGTCAGTTGGGGCACTTCTACAAGGCAGACCCGGCTTATGGAGAAGCAATCGCAAAGGCACTGGGTGTATCGCTTAACTGACTCTAAACGATAAGCAGAACCGCCCTCATTTGGGCGGTTTTTGCGTTAAATCAGCTACTTTTCTCTGAAAATCTTCACTTTTCTGCCGTTTGTCCCGTGACCTCCGAGTCATCATGGTTCAAACTACAGACTTTCAAGCAGGGAGATGTAGGGCGATGCAAGGTCACCCCGACGTAATCGATTACCTCAACACGTTGCTGACGGGCGAACTGGCAGCGCGTGACCAATATTTCATCCACTCGCGCATGTACGAAGACTGGGGCTTTACCGAGCTCTACGAACGTATCAACCACGAGATGGAAGAAGAGGCACAGCACGCCGACGCGCTGATGCGCCGCATCCTGATGCTCGAAGGCACGCCACGCATGCGTCCGGATGACTTGGACGTGGGCACCACGGTACCTGACATGCTCGCAGCCGACCTGCGCCTTGAGTACAAGGTGCGTGCCGCGCTCTGCAAGGGCATCGAGCTCTGCGAGAAGCACAGCGACTTCGTCACTCGTGAGATCCTTCGCGTGCAGTTGAACGACACCGAAGAAGATCACACCTACTGGCTGGAAAAGCAGCTGGGTCTGATCAAGCTGGTTGGCCTGGAGAACTACCTGCAATCGCAGTTCTAGTTCCCAGATACAAAAAAGCCCCTGTCACCGCGAGGTGACAGGGGCTTTTTATTGGGCCCGAGGGATCAGGCCCGGTCACGCGCCAGCAATGGTTTCAAGTAGTAACCAGTATGGGATTGCGGCATTTCGCTGACCTGCTCCGGCGTACCCACCGCGATGATCTGGCCACCCTTGGAGCCGCCTTCCGGCCCCAGGTCGACCAGCCAGTCGGCCGTCTTGATCACATCCAGGTTGTGCTCGATCACCACCACCGTGTTGCCGTGATCGCGCAGACGGTGCAGTACGTCCAGCAGTTGCTGGATATCCGCGAAGTGCAGGCCGGTGGTTGGTTCATCAAGGATATACAAGGTCTTGCCGGTATCGCGCTTGGACAGCTCGCGGGACAGTTTCACCCGCTGCGCCTCACCACCGGACAACGTGGTCGCCGATTGACCCAGCTTGATATACGACAAGCCCACGTCCATCAATGTCTGCAGCTTGCGCGCCAGTGCCGGTACCGCATCGAAGAACTCCCGGGCTTCCTCGATGGTCATTTCGAGGGTCTCGTGGATGCTCTTGCCCTTGTACTTGATCTCCAGGGTCTCGCGGTTGTAGCGCTTGCTCTTGCACACGTCGCACGGCACGTAGATGTCCGGCAGGAAGTGCATCTCCACCTTGATCAAGCCATCGCCCTGGCACGCCTCACAGCGGCCGCCCTTGACGTTGAACGAGAACCGACCTGGCCCGTAGCCTCGTGAGCGGGATTCCGGCACACCCGCGAACAACTCGCGAATCGGCGTAAACAAGCCGGTGTAGGTCGCCGGGTTGGAGCGCGGTGTGCGGCCAATCGGGCTCTGGTCGATATCGACCACTTTGTCCAAGTGCTCCAGGCCCTTGATGCTGTCGTGTGCCGCCGCTTCCAGGGTGGTCGCACCGTTCAAGGCGGTGGCACTCAACGGGAACAGCGTGTTGTTGATCAGCGTCGACTTGCCCGAGCCGGAAACCCCGGTCACACACGTCAGCAGGCCCAGCGGAATCTCCAGGTCGACATTGCGCAGGTTGTTGCCACGCGCGCCCTTGAGGTGCAGCGCCAGCTTCTTGTTGCGCGGTGTACGCTTGGCCGGGACTTCAATCTTCACTCGGCCAGACAGGTATTTGCCGGTCAGCGAATCGGGGTGAGCCATGACCTCGGCCGGCGTGCCCTCGGCCACAATGTGCCCACCGTGCACGCCCGCACCTGGGCCGATATCGACTACGTAATCGGCCAGGCGGATCGCGTCCTCATCGTGCTCGACCACGATCACCGTGTTGCCGATATCGCGCAGGTGTTTCAACGTGCCCAACAGGCGGTCGTTGTCTCGCTGGTGCAAGCCGATCGAAGGCTCGTCGAGGATGTACAGCACGCCGACAAGGCCGGCACCAATCTGGCTGGCCAGGCGAATCCGCTGGGCTTCGCCGCCCGACAAGGTATCGGCACTGCGATCCAGCGACAGGTAGTCCAGGCCTACGTTGACCAGGAACTGCAGCCGCTCGCGAATCTCCTTGAGAATCTTGTCGGCAATCTCGCCACGGCGTCCCGTCAGCTTGAGCACACCGAAGTACTCGCAGGCATCGCCGATCGGCAGGCTGGTGACAGCCGGCAACGTCTTTTCACCGACCCACACATGGCGAGCCTCGCGACGCAGGCGCGTACCGCGGCAATCCGGGCAGGGCTGGGTGCTGAGGAACTTCGCCAATTCTTCACGCACGCTCGCCGATTCAGTCTCGCGATAGCGACGTTCCAGGTTCGGCACGATGCCTTCGAACGGGTGGGACCGCTTGACGATGTCGCCACGGTCGTTCAGGTATTTGAAATCGACGTTCTGCGAACCGCTGCCATGCAGGATGACTTTCTGCTGTTCGGCTGGCAGTTGGTTGAACGGCACTTCCAGGCTGAACTTATAGTGGGCCGCCAACGACCCGAGCATCTGGAAGTAGTAGACGTTACGCCTGTCCCAGCCGCGTATCGCCCCCTCCGCCAGCGTCAATTCGCCGTTAACCAGGCGCTTGATGTCGAAGAACTGCTTGACCCCCAGGCCATCGCAGGTCGGGCAGGCGCCGGCCGGGTTGTTGAAGGAAAACAGCTTGGGTTCCAGCTCGCTGATGGCGTGGCCGCAGATCGGGCAGGCAAAGCGTGCGGAGAAGATGATTTCTTCACCCGGCTCGTCATCCATCGGCGCCACGAGGGCAATGCCGTCCGCCAGCTTCAACGCGGTCTCGAAGGACTCCGCCAGGCGCTGCTGCAAGTCCGCCCGTACCTTGAAGCGGTCGACCACCACGTCGATCGAATGCTTCTTCTGTTTGTCGAGCTTCGGCGCTTCATCCAGCTCATACAGCTTGCCGTTGATGCGTGCGCGCACAAAGCCTTGGGCGCGCAGTTCTTCGAAGACGGAGAGGTGTTCACCCTTGCGCTCACGGATCACCGGTGCCAACAACATCAGCTTGGCGCCTTCCGGCTGGGCCAGCACCAGGTCGACCATCTGGCTGACGGTCTGGGCTTCCAGGGGAATGTCGTGGTCGGGGCAGCGCGGAATACCGACTCGCGCATACAGCAGGCGCAGGTAGTCGTAGATTTCGGTGATGGTGCCCACGGTGGAGCGCGGGTTGTGGGAGGTCGATTTCTGCTCGATGGAAATCGCCGGCGACAGGCCTTCGATGGTATCGACGTCGGGTTTTTCCATCATCGATAGGAACTGGCGGGCGTAGGCCGACAGCGATTCCACGTAACGACGCTGGCCTTCGGCGTACAGCGTGTCGAACGCCAGGGACGATTTGCCGGACCCGGACAAGCCGGTGATGACGATCAGTTTGTCCCGGGGCAGGGTCAGGTCGATGTTCTTCAGGTTGTGGGTTCTAGCCCCACGAATCAGGATCTTGTCCAAGATGGCCTCGCTCGGCGGGCGTAAATAATGCTGGAGTATACGGCTAAAGACTGGATGAATATACACTGTCAAAAGGCCGCTTGCAGCCTTACATGAAAGCTGCGCGGCAAAGCGCCGCATATACCCTCTCAATCGATGGGACTGGTAGAATCGCCGCCGGTTCACACGAGGTTTTTCCATGCACGATCCCCACAGCGAACGCATGAGTAGCGGCGAGACCCGAGCAGCAAGCGGTCTGGCCCTGGTGTTCGCCTTCCGTATGCTTGGCATGTTCATGGTGTTGCCGGTGCTGGCGACTTATGGGATGGACCTCGCAGGCGCGACCCCCGCATTGATCGGCTTGGCGATTGGCGCCTATGGCCTGACCCAGGCTATTTTCCAGATCCCCTTCGGGATCATTTCCGACCGTATCGGCCGCCGCCCGGTGATCTATCTGGGATTGATCGTCTTTGCCCTAGGCAGCGTGCTGGCCGCTCAGTCAGATTCTATTTGGGGCGTGATTGCCGGCCGCGTCCTGCAAGGTGCCGGCGCGATTTCTGCTGCCGTCATGGCCTTGCTGTCGGACCTCACCCGTGAACAACACCGCACCAAGGCCATGGCCATGATCGGCATGACCATCGGCCTGTCGTTCGCCGTGGCCATGGTGGTCGGCCCCTTGCTCACCCGTGCGTTCGGCTTGCACGGTCTGTTTCTCGCAACGGGCGGCATGGCATTGTTCGGCATCGTGATTGTGGCCTTCATGGTGCCGCGTTCTACCGGCACCTTGCAGCACCGCGAGTCCGGTGTGGCGCGCAAGGCGTTGCTGCCGACGCTCAAGCATCCGGACCTGCTGCGCCTGGATTTAGGTATCTTCGTGTTGCACGCGATGCTGATGTGCAGCTTCGTTGCCTTGCCCCTGGCGCTGGTCGAAAAAGCCGGCCTGCCCAAGGAACAGCACTGGTGGGTCTACCTCACCGCGCTGCTGATTTCGTTCTTCGCCATGATCCCGTTCATCATCTATGGCGAGAAAAAACGCAAGATGAAACAAGTGCTGCTCGGCGCCGTCGCGACGCTGATGCTCACTGAGCTATTCTTCTGGCAGTTCGGCGACAGCCTGCGGGCGCTGGTGATCGGTACGGTGGTGTTCTTCACCGCGTTCAACCTGCTGGAAGCCTCGTTGCCTTCGCTGATCAGTAAAGTTTCACCGGCCGGTGGCAAGGGCACGGCAATGGGGGTGTATTCCACCAGCCAGTTCCTTGGCTCTGCGTTGGGCGGCATCATGGGTGGCTGGATGTTCCAGCATGGCGGTTTGTCGGTTGTCTTCCTGGGATGCGCCGGGCTGGCTGCACTTTGGTTAGCCTTTGCTGTTACCATGCGCGAACCGCCATACGTCACAAGCCTGCGCCTGCCTTTGTCGCCCGAAGCAATTCGTGAAGCCGGCCTGGTAGAGCGCCTTAAGGCCGTTGTTGGGGTAACAGATGCGGTAGTGATCGCCGAAGAAGCCGCCATCTACATCAAATTGGACACCGAATTATTGGATCGCGCGACGCTCGAGCAACTGGTCAACCCAGTGCCGACAGCGCGCCCAGCCTAGGAGAACGTTATGGCCCGTGGGGTTAACAAAGTCATATTGGTCGGTACTTGCGGCCAGGATCCCGAAGTTCGCTACTTGCCTAACGGTAACGCCGTGACCAACCTGAGTCTGGCGACCAGCGAACAGTGGACCGACAAGCAGACCGGCCAGAAGGTCGAGAAAACCGAATGGCACCGTGTGTCGATGTTCGGCAAGGTCGCCGAGATCGCCGGTGAATACCTGCGCAAAGGTTCGCAGGTCTACATCGAAGGCAAGCTGCAGACCCGCGAGTGGGAAAAAGACGGTATCAAGCGTTACACCACTGAAATCGTGGTCGACATGCAAGGCACCATGCAACTGCTGGGCGGCCGTCCACAGGGCGACCAACAGGGCCAGGGCGGCATGTCCAACTCGGCACCACGTCCACAGCAGTCGCGTCCACAGCCAAGCCAGCAGCCACAGCGTGAGTCGCGTCCAGCGCCACAGCAGGCCGCTCCGCAACCGGCTCCGGATTTCGACAGCTTTGATGACGATATCCCGTTCTAAGGTCTAAGACCCGCAACACCAAAGCCCCCGACCGCGAAAGCGCCGGGGGTTTTTTATGGCCCGTGATCAGGCATCCGTCGACGCGGCCGTTACCACCATCTCCTTGAACCGTTGCAATACCGCCGAGCCATCGCCGATCCGTGTTGCCAAATGCAGCGGCGCCACCAGGCTCTGGCATTCCGTCAGCGCTCGATAAACGATGCCGTCGCCACGCAGCCGCTGCATGGAGGCCGGCACGATGGACACGCCCAGGCCTGCCGCCACCAAACTGAGTGTCGCAGTCATGCGCGGCGCTTCCTGGACCACCTGGGGGCTGAACCCGGCCTCGCGGCAGGCCACCAGGATTGCGTCGTACAACCCCAATCCCACTCGACGGCGATAGAGCACAAAGGATTCGGTCGCCAGGGCCTTCAAGGGCAGGGGAGAGTCCGCATCGAGTGCCAGCGGATGGTCGGTGGGCAGCGCCAGCAACATGGGCTCCACCAGGATCGGTTCATCCTGCAGCGATTGAGTGCCGCTCAGCGGCGAGCGAATAAGCGCCGCGTCGAGCTTCTCGTGCTCCAGCGCGTCCAGCAGTTCGCCAGTACCGGCTTCCTCCAGCACCACAGAGACGCCGACAAAGGTTTCGCGAAACAACCGCAACACACTCGGCACAAAAGGGTGCAAGGCCGCCGAACTCGTAAAGCCGATGGCCAGGCGCCCGCGCTCACCCCGTGCGGCACGGCGCACCACGTCGGCGATGCCTTCAGCCCTGGCGAGCAGCTCCCGCGCCTCATCCAGCAACGCCAGCCCGGCAGTGGTGGGGCGCACGCCTCTGGGCAGGCGCTCCATCAAGATCACCCCCAACTCCGCCTCAAGGCTTTGCAACAGGCGCGTCAACGGCGGCTGCTGCATGCCCAGGCGTTCGGCGGCGCGGGTGATATAACCTTCTTCGGCAATCGCGACAAAGGCTTTGAGCTGGCGGAGTTCCAACATAGTCATACTTTCCAGGTATGGGAGTGCTCCAATCCTGGCATTTGTTCTCATGGCTCACAAGATTTAGGCTGTAACCAACCTCATAAAGAAGGAAAGCCCTGATGACCTGGTCTGCCAAGCAGTACACGATGTTCGAACAACAGCGCACCCGTCCCGTCCGTGACCTGGTCGCGGCTATCCCGAATACCGAAGTGCGCAACGCCGTCGACCTGGGGTGCGGGCCGGGAAACTCCACCGAAGTGTTGGCCGAGCGTTATCCACAGGCCCACGTCACTGGCATGGACAGCTCCGATGACATGTTGGTCGATGCACGCAAGCGCCTACCCGAACTGGCCTTTGAACTGGCGGATATTGGCGCCTGGAACCCTGCGCAACACTACGACGTGATACTGGCAAACGCCTCGCTGCAATGGCTGCCGGACCACGCCACGCTTTATCCACATTTGGTCCACCAGCTCACCCCCGGTGGCACGCTGGCGGTACAAACCCCGGACAATCTCGACGAACCTGCACACCGCCTGGCCCGTGAAGTGGCAGCCGACGGCCCGTGGTCTGCGAAGATCGGCGCGGTCAAGCACAACGAACGGCATGCGGCGAGCTACTACTACGAGCTACTGAGCAAACACTGCAGCACCGTCGATGTGTGGCGCACCACCTACCAGCATCCGTTGGCCGATCACGGGGCGGTCGTGGAATGGTTCAAGGCCTCGGCCCTGAGGCCCTTCCTTGCACCGTTGACCGATAGCGAAAAAGCCGCCTTCCTACAGGAATACAAGGCGCGGATCACCCAAGCTTATCCAGCCCTGAGCGATGGCACCGTACTGCTGCCATTCCCGCGCCTGTTCATCATTGCGACCCGCTGATACCTGGCCGGCAAGTGGCGGTCATGCCGCCGCCGCTTGCGCTTTCAAGTACTCATCCGCTGACAGCACGTCTGCGTACGCAAACCCCAGCGACGCCATATAAGCTGCGTGCGCCTGCGCCGCTGGAATCACCTGCCCGTTGAATTCCAGGTCACGGGTGGCACACGCGTCATGAATCACCGTGACCTTGTAGCCAAGATCCGCCGCTGCTCGCACCACGGCGTCGATGCACATGTGGCTCATGCTGCCGACGACGACCACGTCGGTGATGCTGCGCTGTTCCAGCAGGCTGCGCAGGTTGGTTTCACGAAACGCATTCACGAAATGTTTGAGCACCACCGGCTCGCTGCCTTCGTTCAGCACCTTGGGGTGCAAGTGCGCACCTTCGGAGCCCGGGGCAAAAAAGGGCGCGTCATCGGAGGTGAACTCATGGCGCACATGAATCACCGCATCCCCCGCCTGGCGAAAAGCCTGGAGCACCTGCGCAGCCTTGTCGGCCGCGGCTTCAACGCCGTCGAGCGGCCACTTGCCCTGAGGGAAGTAGTCGTTCTGGATATCGATTAGGATGAGCGCTTGCTTGGCCATGTGTGTTGCCTCGTGATGGGTTGATGGGGCTTAGTATCTTAGCTGGCGCCCGCACCCGGGATTGGCCGCACCGACAATAACAGGGGGAAAACTGACAATGGCGGTTGTTGAGCTGGGTGTGTTGATCTACCAGGGCGCGCAATTGGCTGCGGTACACGGCCTGACGGACCTGTTCGGCGTCGCCAATCGGATCGCTGCCGAGCATCAATCCTCGCAACTGCCATTGTTGCGCGTCAGCCATTGGCAGGTAGACGCCACCGGCACGCCGGCCCGCGTGTTCGACAGCCACCCTGGGCCAGACCAAGCCATGATGGCCGTGCTGGTGCCGCCCTCCATCGGCGAATTCACTGAAGAACAAGCGCCACCCGCTCTGCTGGAGTGGCTTCGTCAAAGGCATGCCGCAGGTACCGTGCTGGGTGGCGTGTGCATCGGTTCGATCATGCTGGCGCGCAGTGGCCTGTTGGATGGGCGCAGCGCCACCACCCATTGGTCCTCGGCCAAATCCTTTGCCCTGCGTTACCCGGCCGTGCGCCTGGAAGCCGACAAGCCAATCGTTGATGACGGCGACTTGATCACCACGGCCGGGCTGATGGCCTGGTCTGAACTCGGCCTGCGCCTGGTTGATCGCTTGATGGGGCCGAGTATCGCCGCCAGTACGGCGCGGTTCCTGGTGATCGAGCACAGCGACAGCGCCAGCCAGTGCGGCAGCAACTTCGCGCCGATTCTGGGGCATGGCGACACCGCGATTCTCAAGGTGCAGCATTGGCTGCAAGCCAGCGGCGCGGTGGACGTGTCGGTCAGCGCGATGGCGCAGGAAGCGGGGCTGGAAGAGCGCACCTTCCTGCGGCGCTTTCGCAACGCGACAGGGCTCAAACCCACCGAATATTGCCAGCACCTGCGGGTGGGCAAGGCGCGGCAGATGCTCGAATTCACCAACGGCACCATTGACCACATCGCCTGGACCGTGGGTTATCAGGACCCCAGTGCGTTCCGCGCCACGTTCAAGAAAATCACCGGCCTGGCACCCAGCGATTACCGCAGCCGCTTCGGCGTCTGAATCGTGCAGAACGCCGCGACATTTACGGGCCGTCGTGCAGAATAAAACAGGCCTACTGCCATCGCTTTCCCCGCAACGGCTTGATTTGCAAACCATCACGTCAGAACCGGCCTTGGCCTGATCCCTGCAACTTTCCCCTCACACACAGGGCGGGATAGCCAAGGGGGACGCATGACCCCGACTCAACGTAAAAAGCTCGTCGTTGCTCACTCCACGCGGGAGGGCGCGCCATTGCACGAGGTTCAGACCAACCTCGCCCTGGCGCGCTGGCTGGCGCAGATTCTCGGGCTCAAATTCGGCGGCAGTTATGACCCCGGTCGGCATGCCGGCCGTGAGTTGTACTTGCTCCCCACGCAAACCTTGGTGGGTGCTGAGCAAGCGCGCCAGCTCAATATCAAAGGGCCGCAAGACCTGTGGGGCGGCTACGTCGAGCACGACTTCATCTGCACCAAGGCCATCAGTCACGGCCTGCTGGGCCCAGGCGCCAAGGCGCCCGAAGGCTGGTCGCCGTTGTTTTGCGAGCGAGTACGGCCTGTTGTGCTCGACGGCCTGAGCGTCTTCGCCCTCGACGACGCCCGGCCAGCGGCCATGCATCTGCTCAACAGCGGCCCCATCCGCTTGAAACCGGTGCATGGGTGCGCCGGACGTGGCCAGGAAGTTATCCACAATCTCGACGAATTCGAGGCCGTGCTGGCACGTCCAGACAGCGCGCGCCTGTTCGACGACGGCGTGGTGCTGGAGCGAGACCTGAGCGATGTGGTCACCCACAGCGTCGGCCAGAGCTTCATCGGCGATCACGTGTTCAGCTACTGCGGCGAGCAGTACCTCACAAAAGACGGGCAGGGCGAGGACGTCTACGGCGGTTCCAACCTGCTGGTGGTGCCTGGCTATTACGAAGACCTGTTGCGCCTACCACTGCCCGACGATGTGCGCGAAGCCATCGAACAAGCCCGCGTCTATGACAACGCCGCCGATGAGGCCTACCCCGGTTTCTTTGCGTCGAGGCGCAACTACGACATCGCCCAAGGCCTGGACAGCGACGGCCAACGCCGCAGCGGCGTGCTCGAACAATCCTGGCGCATGGGCGGGGCCAGCAGCGCGGAAGTCGCGGCGCTGCAGAGCTTTATCAACCACCCGGGCCTGCGCGCCATCCGGGTGGCCTCGGTGGAAACCTACTTGGACCAGCCCCTGCCGGCTGACGCCATTGAGGTTTACCGCGGGCCAGCGCAAAACAGCGACTTTCTTCTCAAGTATGTGACGGTTAAGGCTTATGACGGCTAGAAGTGAAAGCATTGCGATCGACATCGACGACGAACAGATGAGCGGCACCTTCCTGAGCCCCAAGTCCAAAGTGCCCGGCGTGTTGTTCGTGCACGGCTGGGGCGGCAGCCAAGAGCGCGACCTGGAACGCGCCAAAGGCATTGCGGGTCTGGGGTGCGTGTGCCTCACGTTCGACCTGCGCGGTCATGCGGGCACCGGTATTCCGCTGTCCCGCGTGACCCGTGAAGACAA
The DNA here is from genome assembly GCF_024810135.1 of Pseudomonas sp. BIGb0164. NCBI lineage: Bacteria > Pseudomonadati > Pseudomonadota > Gammaproteobacteria > Pseudomonadales > Pseudomonadaceae > Pseudomonas > Pseudomonas sp. BIGb0164. Next base: position 45,617 of record NZ_JANUEA010000011.1, read on the forward strand.
CCTGCGCGACCTGCTCGCGGCCTACGACCGGCTGCTGTCTCACCCGGCCATCGACACCTCGGCGGTCGCGGTGGTGGGCACCAGTTATGGCGGTTACCTGGCGGCGATCCTCACATCATTGCGCCCGGTACGCTGGCTGGCGCTGCGTGTGCCGGCGCTGTACCGCGATCAGGAGTGGCTCAAGCCCAAGCGGGACCTGGATAAGGCGGACTTGATGGATTACCGCAGCACACGGGTGCATGCCAAGACCAATCGTGCGTTGCACGCGTGTTCGGCGTTTACCGGTGATGTGTTGATCGTGGAGTCGGAGTCTGATGACCACGTGCCCCACGCCACCATCATGAGCTACCGCGCGGCGTGCCAGCAGACGCACTCGCTGACCCACCGCATTATCGATGGCGCCGACCATGCGCTCAGCGATCCAGTGTCGCAGCAGGCTTATACGTCGATTCTGGTGGATTGGATTACCGAGATGGTGGTCGGGGAGCGGTTGAGCATTATCCAGTCTCGATAGTTTTGTGCTCTTGAGATCGCCATCGCAGGCAAGCCAGCTCCCACATTTGATTGGGTTTCACACCTTTTGAATTGTGAATACTTTCAACTGTGGGAGCTGGCTTGCCTGCGATGGCGATTAACCCGTCAACACCCTTTCAAGCCGGTGCCTTCTTCACCCGCAACGCCTTGGCCTTGGCCTCCACCACCAGGTACATCACCAGCGTGATCAGCAACGGCAAAATAAAGTAGATCGCCCGGTAGGCAATCAACCCCGCCAGCAAACTCCCCCGTGACGCCTCATGCTGCAACAGCCCGATAAACACCGCCTCCAGCACGCCCAGCCCGGCCGGAATATGCGTGACCACTCCGGCAATGGCGCTGATCAGCAAAACCCCCAGCACCAACGGATAATCCAGCTTGGCCGGCAACAGGGTGAAAATCACCGCCGCCATCAGCGACCAGTTCAGCGCGCCCAGCGCCAGTTGCAGGCAGGCCATGCGCACCGATGGCAGGTTGATTTCCATGCCGCGAATCGACCATGCGCGCTTCTTTGAAAACTGGCACGCCGCCAGATAACCCAGGCTCGCCAACACCAACAATGCACCAATGCCCTGCAACGCAACGGTGCTGACCTTCCAGCCTGGGGGCATGGTCACCAGCCCGCTACTGAATACCACCCCGGCCAACGCCATGTAGCCAAACCAGTTGGTCGCCAGGCTCAGGCCGAGGATTTTGGCGATATTGCCGGTGCTCACCCCCAGCCGCGAATACAGCCGATAGCGCATGGCGATGCCGCCTACCCACGCGCTCAGGTTGAGGTTGAACGCATAGCTGATGACCCCCACCGGCAGGATCTGCTTCCAGCCCAGGGGCTGGCGGATGTAGGTGCGGCCAATCAGGTCGAAGCTGGCGTACACAAGGAAACTGCACAGCGTCAAGGCGCCTGCGATCAGCAACGTGCGCAGCTTGAAGTCGCCCAGGGTCTGCACCACTTCGCTCCAGTCGATGCGCCGGGCGAGCAGGGTGAACAGCACGATCAGCAGCAGGAAGAACACCAGGGTCAGGGGTTTCTTCCAGCGCTTGAACCTGGATTCACTGCTCATGGGCCTGGCTCCCGACGGGTTTCAAGCGTGGTTTGTGCGCCGGCAGCCAACCGGTCAATGCCGGGAAGTGGCGCATCACATGAAACACCAGGAAACCCACGGTCAACCGCCAGAGCCACAGGCGCGGCGTGCGGTTTTCCGGCATGGTCTGGCAATGATTTTTCGCGAGTGTTTCCAGGCGTTCATACAGGTGTTGATTGAACGCACGGTCGCGAATCAGCACGTTGGCTTCCAGGTTCAGCGACAGGCTCAGCGGGTCCAGGTTGCTGGAACCCACGGTGCTCCATTCGTCGTCCACCAGCGCGACTTTGCCGTGCAGAGGGCGCTGGCAATATTCGTGAATCACCACGCCGTCCTTGAGCAAGTAGTCGTAGAGCATGCGCGCCGCGAGCTTGGCCAACAGCACATCCGGCTGACCCTGCATGATCAGTTGCACCTGCACGCCACGGCGCGCCGCGTTGCGGATCTCCCGCAGCAGGCGGTAACCGGGGAAGAAGTAGGCGTTGGCGATGACCACGCGCGTTTGCGCCTTGCTCAAGGCGTGGATGTAGGCCTCTTCGATGTCATCGCGGTGCTGCACGTTGTCTCGGTAGATCAGGCGTACCAGGCCGTCGCTGTTGTCGGTGGCCCACGGCGATGGCCGTTGCTGGCGCCGTCGCCAACCGCGTCGCGTGCGCACCTGGCGACCACTTTGCGCCAAGGCAAAATGGTGCAGGTCGGCCACGGCCGGGCCGATCACTTGCACCGCGTAATCCTGCTTGGCCTCGGGGCCGAAATCGCCCAGGTGATCGGCCGAAAAATTGATCCCGCCGATAAACCCCACGCTGGCATCCACCACCACGATCTTGCGGTGCAGGCGGCGAAACCAGTTGGTGCGAACACCCAAGGTCTTGGACGCCGGATCGAACATCTGCACCGTTACCCCGGCTTCCGCCAGCTCACCCAGAAAGGTCGGGCTCAGCTCGCCGCAGCCAAAGCCGTCAAGGCTCATCACCACCTTGACCCCACGCTGCGCTGCGTCGATCAGGATGCCTTGCAGCTCTAGGCCGACCTTGTCTTCGAACAGAATGAAGGTCTCCAGCAGGATCTCACGCTGGGCCCCGCGCATAGCGTCGAACACCTTGGGGAAGTATGCCTCGCCATTCTCCAGCAACTCGACGCGGTTGCCGCTCTGCCAGCCGTAATCCAGATCGCGGGCCTTGGCTTCGTCCGGTGGTTGGTCGGTGGCGATGTGTTCGACGGCAACGTTCATAGCTCGATCTCCACCGACAACGGCACATGATCGGACAGGTGAGACCAGGGCCGAGTGGTCAGCACCCGGGGGTTATGCACCTTCACGTTGCGCACATAAATGCGGTCCAGGGGCAGCAGCGGCAGGCGCGCGGGGAAAGTGCGCGGCAATTTGCCGTGAGCCTCGATAAACACTTCCCGCAGGCCGCTTTGGCTGAGGTCGGCCCGCTGGCGCCAGTCGTTGAAATCGCCGGCGACGACCAGCGGCGCGTCGGCCGGGATCTCCCCGATGCGCTGTTCCAGCAAGCGCAGTTGTTGCTGGCGATGCACCTCGCGCAGGCCCAGGTGAATGCAGATCGCATGCACCTCCTGGCCGGTGCCCGGCAAGCGCAGTACGCAATGCAGCAGGCCACGGTTTTCGTGGCCGCTCTGGGAAATGTCGAGGTTGTCATAGCGCACGATCTGGAATTTCGACAGCAGCGCATTCCCGTGGTCGCCATGGGGGTAGACCGCGTTGCGCCCATAGGCGAACTGCGGCCAGATGCTGTCGGCGAGGAACTCATACTGCGGCATGTTCGGCCAGTCGCTGTAGCGCTGGGGGTGGCGTTCGTGGGTGCCGTGGATTTCCTGCAGGAACACCATGTCAGCGCCCACACTGCGCACCGCTTCACGCAGCTCGGGCAGGATGAAGCGTCGGTTCAGGGCGGTGAAGCCCTTGTGGATATTGACCGTCAGCACCGTGAAGCGCGTGATGGCGATGCTGGGTGTGGTGGGCATCCAGTCGGGATTCGCAGCCATGGTTGCTCCTGAAAAAACCGTGGGGGCCTGGCCCCCGTTTATGGCTGACTGCGATTTTTGGCGGAAAGTTTCCAGGTTCTTACAGGCGGCATAAATCCCCTGTGGAGCGGGCTTGCTCGCGAAAGCTGGGTGTCAGTCAATAGATTCATCAGCGGAACCACCGCATTCGTAAGCAAGCCCGCTCCCACACGGGATCTGTGTGGTGACTGATTCAGTGGTCAACCCTACGCCCAAGATGACGAAAGTGGGGAACGATCAAGACTCAATCCCGTCAGTTCCTTACAGACCCTGTTGAAGGAGCCCGGTGTTTTGCTGAATTTAAGAGCTGCATTACTCCTCGGCGTGCTGCTGCTGTGTGGCAACGGCGCACTGCAAGCTGCAACCCCCGCACCGGCGACGGCCGCACCTGCCAAACCGGAGCTGCTGGTCGAAGGCGGTTTGCTCGGCGCCATCAGTTCCAGCATCGACGACGTGCAAGACAAGCTCGACCTCAACCAGAACCTCGTGGACGCCTGGCGCCTGCGTGCCGACCGTGCGGCAGACGAAGTGGGGCGCCTGGTCGACCAGACCGCCGAACGCTCGCCCTGGAGCGTGGCCGGGGACTTCTTGTTGCTCTCCGGGGTGTGGATCGGCGCCTTCGCCGTGCTGGTGTTGCTCGGGCGTTTTATCGTGCAGCGCTTGAGCCGACGGCCGTTTGTCGAACGGCGCGGGCGCCTGCAAGCGGTGCTCGGGTATGTGGTGCCCTATACGCTTCCTGCGCTGATTTGCCTGCCGCTGACGCTCTACGTCAGTCACTTTTTACCCACGTCCGTGGGCCGCGCGCTGGCGCTATGCTTTGCCTACGCCACCAGCAGTGGCATTTTTTCCACGTCGATGCTGCTGTGCGTCATCGTCATGTTCAACGTCGGCCATAAACGCCCGGCCGTGCGGATCATCCGTAGCTACTGCCCCAAACCGCTGTTCCTGATCGGCTTTCTCGCTGCACTCAGTGACGCCTTGACCAGCCCGCAGATCGCCCGCCAGCTCGGCGGTAATATCACCAGCAGCATTGCGGTGTTCACCGGCCTGTTTGCGGCGGTGATCTTCGGTGTGCTGGTGGTGCGCCTGCGCCGCCCGGTGGCGCATCTGATCCGCAACCGGCCGCTGGCCCAACGCCTCAAACACCCGGCGCTGCAACAATCGTTGCGGGTGTTTTCCGGGCTCTGGTACTGGCCGATCCTGTTGATGGTGCTGGTGTCGGCGATCAACCTGATCGGGGCCGGCGACGATAACCAGAAGGCGCTGCGCTGCGCGCTGTTCACCACGATCCTGCTGATCGGCACGGTATTTTTGAGCACTGTGCTGCAACACCTGTTCAAGTCCCGCAGCCAGGTGGCGATCCAGCGCAGCAGTGCCTACAAGGAGCGTTTTCTCAGCCTGTTGCACGCGATCCTGCGCATTGTCATGGCCATCGCCTTTATCGAGATTCTCGGGCGGATCTGGGGCGTGTCGCTGTTTGAGTTCGCCCAGCGCAATTCGGTGGGCCGGGCGATCAGCGACTCGCTGAGCAGCATCGGCCTGATCCTGCTGATGACCTGGCTGTTCTGGGTGGTGCTCGACACCGCGATCCAGGAAGCGCTGAAACCACCGGTGAATAAACGCTCCAACCGCCAGCCGAGTACACGGGTAAAAACCATCCTGCCGCTGGTGCGCAATGCGGTGAAGATCATCCTGGTGGTGATCTGCGCGATCACCACCATGGCCAACCTCGGCATCAACGTCGCGCCGTTGCTGGCCGGTGCCGGCGTGGTGGGCCTGGCCATTGGTTTCGGTTCGCAGCAACTGGTGCAAGATGTGATCACCGGCCTGTTCATCATCATCGAAGACACGCTGTCCATCGGCGACTGGGTGGTGCTCGACTCCGGGCATGCCGGCACTGTCGAAGGCCTGACCATCCGCACCCTGCGCCTGCGCGATGGCAAGGGGTTTGTGCACTCGGTGCCGTTTGGGCAGATCAAGGCGGTCACCAATCAGTCCCGGCAGTTTGCCTATGCGTTCTTCTCGGTGCAGTTCACCTACGACACCGACGTGGACAAGGCGGTGGAGCTGATCCGCGAGGCCGGGCAATCGATCCGCGACGACGTGTTCCTCAAGTACAACCTGCAAGGGCCGCTGGAAGTGTTTGGTGTGGACAAGATGGACCTCAACGGCGTGGTGCTCACGGCGCAGTTCCGCACCGTGTCGGGTGGCCAATACGCAGTGAGCCGCGCGTTTAACCAGCGCTTGAAAAAGCTTGTGGATAACTGCGCTGAGGTGCAGTTCGCACAGACTTATCCACAGCAGGTTTTTTTGCCCAAGCGCGGGCCACAGGTGGATGAGCCGGATGAAGAGGTGCCGGCGTCGGTGGTGCTGACCGAGCAGCCGCGTACTCAATGATTGAGATTGACTGACCTGGCCTCATCGCGGGCAAGCCCGGCTCCCACAGTTTGGGCTGTGTGAACCCGTTCACCTGTGGGAGCTGGCTTGCCTGCGATGAGGCCGGTGATAACACCATCAGGCTCAATGTCTGATCCACCTCTCCAGCACCGCCTGCTACTCCGCCCGATACAACAAGTTGCAACCCCACACTTTATCCGTGACGGTTGCGCGACAAACCCGCAAAATGCAACGATTCTTACAAATACCTAGATAACCATCGTTCCAACAGACCGGGCCTGCTCAATCTATGCGAATGCGCCTTATGTTACTGGGCGGCGGGAATGCCCTCGGGCAGGCGCTGATTCGCCTCGGTGCAGAGGAAGACATCGGTTTCCTCGCTCCTAAACCGCCCCAAGACGGCTGGGATGCCGCGAGTCTCACCCAACTGCTCGACGACACCCGTCCCGATGCGTTGATCAACCTCGCCTACTACTTCGACTGGTTCCAGGCCGAAGCGGTCAGCGAAACCCGCTTGGCCGCCCAGGAATTCGCCATCGAACGCCTGGCCGAGCTGTGTCAGCACCACAACATCACCCTGGTGCAACCGTCCAGCTACCGCGTGTTCGATGGCTCCCGCGCCACCGCCTACAGCGAGAAAGACGAGCCAGTACCCCTGGGCCTGCGTGGCCAGGCGCTGTGGCGCATCGAGCAGAGCGTGCGCGCCACTTGCCCGCAGCACGTGCTGCTGCGTTTTGGCTGGTTGCTCGATGACAGCGTGGACGGCACCCTCGGGCGCTTCCTGGCCCGGGCCGAGAAGCCGGATGAGTTGTTGATGGCGGATGACCGTCGCGGCAACCCGACGCCGGTGGACGATGCCGCACGGGTGATCATCTCGGTGCTCAAGCAGCTCGATTGTGCGGCGCCGTTGTGGGGCACTTACCACTACGCCGGCCATGAAGCGACTACACCGCTGGCGCTGGGCCAGGCGATTCTGACCGAAGCGCGCAGCTATCACCCGCTGGCCATCGAGTCACCCACTGCCCAGGCCCACGCGGCCCGGCCGGATGCAGCCGATGAGCCGCAACACGCGGTGCTGGCGTGCAAGAAGATCCTGCACACCTTCGGCATCAAGCCACGGGCGTGGCGGGCGGGGTTGCCGGCGTTGCTGGATCGTTTCTACCGCCACAGCTGAAGAAACATAGACCCCAATGTGGGAGCGGGCTTGTGTGGGAGCTGGCGGTTCGACGCCTCGACTTGCCCGCGATACAAGCACCTCGGTCTGTCAGGCAGACCAGGGTGATGCTATCGCAGGCAAGCCAGCTCCCACACAAGCCCGCTCCCACGTTGGTTTTGTGCTGTTGGTTAGTGCATCAGAACTTGTAGCCGATACCCACCATGTAAACCATCGGGTCGACGTCCACGTTCACTTTGGCGCGAGTGCCTTGGCCCAGTGCGTTGTTGTCCACCGTCGCCTTGGTGCTGATGTCGATGTAACGCGCCTGGGCGTTGATCATCCACTTGTCGTTGATCATGTAGTCGGCGCCGATCTGCGCGGCCCAGCCCCAGGAGTTCTCAGCCTTGAAGTTGCTGAAGCCTGCGCTCTGAGCACGGCTGCCGACGTGTTCGTCGTAGATCCAGGTGTAGTTGATACCGGCGCCCACGTACGGCTGGAAGGCCGACTTGTTGTCCAGTGGGTAGTACACGACGCTCAGGGTCGGCGGCAGGTGTTTCAGGGTGCCGAGCTTGCCGTTGGCGGCGCCGAGGGCGGTGTTCTTGATCTTCACGTCATGCTCGAACGGGGTGGCGGCCAGCAGCTCGATACCCACGTGGTTGGTCAGCATGTAGGCGAAGTTCAAACCCAGCTGAGTGTCGCTGCTCATGGTCGCCTTGCCGCCCAGGTTGGCGCCCGCCAATGGACCCTGGTCAACCTTCACGTGACCGCTGTCGGCCTTCGGATTCACGGTGATTGCACCGGCACGAATCAGAATGTCGCCCGCTTCGTGAGCGTGTGCGGCAGGGGCGATGAGGGCGAGCGCGAAGAGGGACGCGCCGAGCAGGGACTTGTTCATGGGAGCTCCAAAAGGACGTTAAAAGTTGTACGTCCAATGGTAAAGATCGTTCCACTCGATCTTTTGACTCAGCTCAATGAAAGGGCGATCAGCGCTATTCCGGCAGTTCGTAGATGTAAATCTTCTCGGCATCCATCTGGTAACCGGCGTCCGCGAGTTCGCTGGTGGATGGCTTGACCTGCATCGAACCCTCGATCCAATACGGCTGGTACAGCTCATCGAGTTTCACCCCGACTTCGCTTTTGACATGCACGATCTGGTTCGACGGCGGTGGCGGTACATGGATGCACGCGCCGAAATACGGCACCAACAGAAACTCGGTGGTGCGGCCTTCTTCACTGACTTCCAGCGGCACGATATAGCCCGGCAGGCGGATGTGCTGGCCGTCGAGGCTCTGCACCACCGGCGCGTTGGGCAAGTCCTGCTTGGCCGCTGGCGCCGACTCGACGGACAACGCATCGGCCATGTTCGACAGGTCGTGCAACGGTTTCATGTTGGGGATTTCCGGCGGCGCGTCCGGCGGGATCATCTCCTGCCACGACAGGTCCTTGGGCTGCTCATCAGCCCAGGCAGGCACGCCCACCAGCAACAGCAACGCAAACAGCGCACGACGCATCGAAGCCTTCCTCATAAACGTATGGACAGGCCGTCGGCCAGGGATTGTCGGTAGGCACGCCACGCGGGCACGGCGCCCATCAACAGCGCGGCGGCCAGGATACCGGCGAGCAGTGTCCATTCATATTCGCTGGGCCACGACATCGGCAGGTCCAGTCCGTAGTTGGCCTGCAGGTAGCCACGTGAGGCGGCGATGCACACATACAGAAGCCCCACGCCTGCGACCACGCCGGACAGGGCCAGGGCGAACGCTTCAAAGATCAGCAACGTCGCGATGTGCCACGGGCGGGCGCCCACCGAACGCAAAATCGCCATCTCGCGGCGGCGCTCGTTGAGGCTGGTGAGGATCGCCGTGAGCATGCCGATCAGGCCGGTCAGCACCACGAACAGCGAGATCACGAACAGCGCTTTTTCGGCGGTGCCCATCATGCTCCACAGCTCTTGCAGCGCCACGCCCGGCAAGATCGCCAGCATCGGCTCGCCACGGAATTCATTGATTTCCCGTTGCAGGGCGAAGGTGGAAATCTTGTTGTTCAGCCCGAGCATGAACGCGGTGATAGCTTGCGGCGTGAGGTCCATGTTGCGGGCCTGGTCGGCACTGATGCGGCCTTTGCCCTGGGCCGGCACGCCGTTGTGCCAATCGATATGGATGGCTTCCATGCCGCCGAGACTGATGTGCAGCGTGCGGTCCACCGGCGTGCCGGTGCGCTTGAGGATGCCGACCACGGTGAAGGGTTTGTCGTCGTGTTTCACCAGGCTGACCACGGCGACACCGTGGGCCAGCACCAGCTTGTCGCCGAGTTTGTAATGCAGTGCGTCCGCTACTTCGGCGCCGAGCACCACCTCGAAGGGGTCGGTAGCGAAGGCGCGGCCGCTGGCCAGTTCGAGGTTTTGCTTGCGGCCGTACTGGTAATGCTCGAAGTAGGATTCGTTGGTGCCCATCACGCGGTAGCCGCGGTGGGAGTCACCGAGGGAAATCGGGATCGCCCATTTCACCTGGGGGCTGGCGGCGAAATGCTCGAAGCTGTCCCAGCGAATGTTGTTGGTGGCGTTGCCGATACGAAACACCGAGTACAGCAGCAGGTTCACGGAGCCGGAGCGCGCGCCGACGATCAGGTCGGTGCCGCTGATGGTGCTGGCAAAACTGTTGCGTGCCTCAGTGCGCACACGCTCCACGGCAAGCAGCAAACAGACTGACAGCGCGATGGCGAACGCGGTGAGGATCGCGGTAAAGCGGCGGTTAGCCAGGCTGGCCATGGCTAGACGGAACAGATACATCTCAAACCTCTGCGGGCGTGGCGGCGCGATTGAGTTCGGCCAGCGACAGGTTACGGTCGAACAGCGAGGCCAGGCTCTGGTCGTGGCTGACGAACAACAGGCTGGCGCCGGCTTCGCGGCATTCGGCGAACAACAGTTGCAGGAAGGCTTCGCGGGCGTCGTAGTCCAGGGCCGAGGTGGGCTCGTCGGCGATCACCAGTTCCGGCTGGCCGATCAACGCGCGGGCGGCGGCCACCCGTTGCTGCTGGCCGATGGACAGCGAGTCGGCGCGGCGCTCCAGCAGGTCCTTGTCTTTCAACCCCAGGTGCGCGAGCAAGGCGGCGGCAGCTTTGTCGACACTGCCGTGACGCTGCTTCGCCCGTTGTGCTCGCAGCTTGGAGAAGTGGCACGGCAACTCGACGTTTTCACGCACCGACAGAAACGGCAGCAGGTTGAACTGCTGGAAGATGTAGCCGGTGTGGTCGACGCGAAAGCGGTCGCGGGCGCCGGCCGACAGCTCGGTCAGCTGTTGGCCGAGCAGGCGGATGCTGCCCCGCGTAGGTTTTTGCACGCCACCGAGCAGGCCCAGCAACGTGGTTTTTCCACTGCCGCTGGGGCCTTTGAGAAACAGGGTTTCCCCGGCTTCCAGGCGGAACGCGGGGATGTCCAGCAACTGTGGGTGACCGGGCCAGTTGAAGGCCAGGTCAGACAGTTCGATCAGTGCTTGAGTCATGTGAAATCAAATTCGCCTGCTGGCTGGGTTGGACCCCTGTGGGAGCTGGCTTGCCGGCGATGGCATCGCTGCGGTGCATCAGGCACACCGTGGTGATGCCATCACCGGCAAGCCGGCTCCTACAGGCTTACATCAGAATTTCAGGGTAGCGGCCTGTGCCGTGGCTTGCACACCTTGCTGGCCGCTTGGGCCGATCAGTTGTACCTGAATTTTCTGGGTGGCAGGGAAGGTCTTGAACACCTGGGTCAGGTCGAGGTTGCTCAGCGCAGTCGGCGTGGCGCACGTGAATTGGTAGTGGGCGTGGATTTCGCTGTGATCGTGATGATGCTCGTGGGCGCTGTCTTTGGCGTCGTGGTCGTGGTCATCATCATCGTCGTCATGGTCGGCTTCCGGCTTGTCGCCGAACAGCGGGCTGTTGAGCTCCTGGGTGCTGACCACGCAACCGGCGCCCTTGGGCAGGTTGAACAGGGCGAGCGGGTTTTCCAGTTGTTTACGCGCGGCAGCGACCTTGGCTTTGTCGGCCGGGGTGGTGGCCAGGTGTTCGAAGCCCACCAGGTTCATCGCCGGGCTGTCCAGTTCAAGCTCCAGGGCCTGGCCATCGAGCACGGCATTCAGGCGGCCGACGCCGTGTTCGTGGGCGCCGAGGCTGCCGTGCTCGTGTTCATGTTCGTCAGCGGCGTGGGCGATAGCCAGTGGCAGTAGGGCAAACGGCAAAGCGAGCAACAGACGGCGCATGAGAAGGCTCCAGAACATGAAAGTTTTGTTATGTGATCTTATAACAATAGTGCCAGAGTTTGACCGCCCGCTTGGCGTTGCGCAAGCCGCGTGGGAGCATGCCTGTCAGAAAACTGCAGGAGGAAGGACGATGTTGCGAATTCGTGGAACCGTCGGCGACTGGCCGGTGGACTTGACCCTGGAGCTGGACGAAAGCGATTGGGCACGCCTGGGCGCGCAATTGCAGGCGGGCCCCGTACCCGCCGCAACGGCAGCCGCACCGGTCAAGAGGAATGACGACTTGTGGCAGAACGCCCAGGACCTGTTGCGCAACGCCGGGCAGCTTAGCGGCCTGGAGTTACTGGATCAGTTGGAAGGCTTGGCCGGCGATGCCGCCTCAGGCAAACGCCTGCTGGTGCGCCTGCGCCACAGTTCAAACGTGAAAGTGGCCAGCGGCGCAGACACGCCGCTGTACAGCTGGGTCGGCGATTAGTACAGCGCGGCAAACAGCTTGCGGCGGTACACGGTCACCAACGGGTGATCATTGCCCAGCAGTTCGAACACCTGCAGCAAGGTCTTGTGCGGCAAGCCTTCGCTGTAGCTGCGGTTGCGGATGAACAGCTTGAGCAGGCCTTCCAGCGCCGCGTCGTACTGCTGGCGCGCCAGTTGCTGGATGCTCAACTGATAGGCCGCTTCGTCGTCTTGCGGGTTTTGCGCCAGGCGGCTTTTCAAGTCGGCGGCGTCTGGCAGGTCGGCCGCCTGGCGCAGGAACGTGATCTGCGCCTTGGCGCCGGCGAGGGCGGCTTTGTGATCGTCGCTCTTCACGGCGTCCAACACGGTCTGGGCTTCGCCCAGTTCACCGCGTTCGGCGAGGCAGCGTGCGTAAAGGATCAATGCGCCGGCGTTGGTGTTGTCCTCACCCAGCAAGGCCACCAGCACGGCTTCGGCATCGCTGATGCGGCCATCGGCAAACAGTGCCTGGGCTTGCTCCAGCGGGTCCGCTGCTGCCGGTGGTGGCATCTGTACATGGGGCTCCAGCATCGCCCGCACCGCCGATTCCGGTTGCGCACCGGCAAACCCGTCCACCGGCTGGCCATCCTTGAACAGCACCACCGTCGGCAGGCTGCGAATACCGAAGCGCGCAACGATGTCCTGCTCGGCCTCGCAATCGACCTTGGCCAGCAACAACTCGCCTTGATAACTCTCGGCAATCTGCGCCAGCAACGGCATCAACGCCTTGCACGGCGCGCACCACTCGGCCCAGAAGTCCACCAGCACAGGTTTGTGGAACGAGTTCTCGATCACCGCCTGATCGAAGGTAGCGGTGGTGACATCGAAGATGTACGGCGTGGGCTCACTCATGGGGCGTCTCGAATAAAGCGGGAATGGGGGCAACTATAAGGGCTGGCGAGGGCTATCGGAAGCGCCAGGGAAATGTAGTGAGCGGGCGTGCCCCGCGCCGCAATCGACCAGGCGCCTCAGGCTAACCTGACACACCGCTGCGCGGGGCAAGCCCGCTCACTACAGGTGCTTTCAAGCACGGCGCGAATGGTACAGGCTCACCTTGCGAAACTCCCAAGGCTCAGCCAGATCCGGCAGCGTCAGCGCGTCCAGGATCTCCAGCCGCCGATAATCCGGGTGCTGAAAGTCCCGCACCCGTGAATCTGCCACCAGCGCCTCTCGGCCGCGAGTGAGAAACTGATCCAGCAGTGGCAGGTTAGCCCGGTCGTAGAGCACGTCCGCCACCAGGATCAAATCGAAGCGGTCAGCCTCGGCGAAAAAATCGTCCGAGTAACCCAACGCCACACCGTTAAGCTCGGCATTCGCCCGGCAGGATGCCAGCGCCAATGGGTCCAGGTCGCAGGCCACCACTTCCAGCGCGCCGGCTTTGACGGCGGCAATCCCCGCCACGCCAGAACCCGCGCCGAAATCCAGCACGCGCTTGCCGGCAACCCACTCAGGATTCGCCGCCAGATACCTCGCCAGCGCCAAACCACTGGCCCAGCAAAAGCTCCAGTAGGGCGGTTCATGCAGGATGCGCCGGGTTTCTTCGGAGCTGAAGGCGCGGTCCATGTTGTCGGCGTCCAGCAGCCACAACGACAGCTCGGTGCCCGGCAGCGGGCAGGGCACCAAGTGAGCGTCGCCGATCAGCTCACTGAGCGCACGTTGCAGGCCCAGCGGTGGCGTCATGGTGCCGGGACGAGTTGCAGAGGGCCGGTGCTCTGGGTGATCGCCTGGGTGATGCGCACCGCAGGCAGGTGCAGGATCAACTGGCCGGACTGGCTGGCGCGGCCACGCAGTTCAACGCGGGCACCGGCCGGGAAGGCTTCAGGGTTGAAGCGCAAGCGGAAGGCCAGGGGCTTGCCGTTGCCGGTCAGCACGCTGCTGGCGAGCAGTTGTTGCGGGCGCGAGCGGTCATCGATCACCAGCAGCGCCAGTTCGACTTCGGCACCGGCAGGCACGCCATTGAGGGTGCCGTTGATTTCACGCTGATACGCCGGCAACGGGCCGAGGTCTTCAATGCCCGGGACTTTTTTCTCCTGGGCGGGCGTCGGTTGAGGGGTGGTTGGCTTGGGGGCTTCGCTGCTGCAGGCGACCAGGACACTGAACAGGGCGAGCAAAACAAGTGGTCGTAACTGCATGTACGGCTCCAGAGAGGGCAAAATCCGTGACTTGAACACAAAGAAACATATAAGCCAGCCTATATACCGTAAAGGCTATGGCTTGTCTTGCCACAGGGATGCGCTACCATGGCCCTCCCTTTTTTTGTTGCCTGCCAACCATGCACTGTCCCTTCTGCGGTGCCAACGACACCAAGGTCATTGACTCGCGTCTGGTCGCCGAGGGCGATCAAGTGCGTCGCCGGCGCGAATGCCTGGCCTGCGGTGAGCGTTTCACCACCTTCGAAACCGCCGAGCTGGTGTTGCCTCGTCTGATCAAGTCCGACGGCAGCCGCCAACCTTTCGACGAAGAAAAACTGCGTGCCGGTATGCAGCGCGCCCTGGAAAAACGCCCGGTGAGTGTCGAGCGCCTGGAAGCGGCGCTGGTGCACATCAAGCACAAACTGCGTGCGACCGGCGAGCGCGAGGTCAAGAGCCTGGTGGTTGGAGAACTGGTGATGGGCGAGCTGCAAAAGCTCGACGAAGTTGCCTACATCCGTTTCGCCTCGGTGTATCGACGCTTCCAGGACCTCAACGAGTTCCGCGAAGAGATCGACCGCCTGGCCCGTGAGCCTGCCAAAGAATGAATTCGCCTAGCGCTGAACAAGCTGTCCTCGACGCCCATTACATGGCCCGCGCCCTGGAACTGGCCCGCAAAGGCCTGTACACCACCCATCCCAACCCTCGGGTGGGCTGCGTGATTGTGCGGGATGGGCAAATTGTCGGCGAAGGCTGGCATGAGCGCACCGGCGAGCCCCATGCCGAACCCAATGCCCTGCGCGCCGCTGGCGACAAGGCGCGCGGTGCGACGGTGTACGTGACCCTTGAGCCGTGCAGCCACCACGGCCGCACGCCGCCCTGCGCCGACGCGCTGGTGAGTGCGGGTGTGGCGCGCGTGGTCGCCGGCATGCAGGACCCCAACCCGGAAGTGGCGGGGCGCGGCATGCAGCGTCTGGCCCAGGCGGGCATCGAGACCCGCAGCGGCGTGCTGGAGCAGGAAGCCCGTGCACTGAACCCGGGCTTCCTCAAACGCATGGAACACGGCTTGCCGTTTGTGCGGGTCAAGCTGGCGATGAGCCTGGACGGGCGCACCGCGATGGCCAGCGGCGAAAGCCAATGGATCACCGGCCCCGACGCCCGCGCAGCGGTGCAACGCCTGCGCGCCGAGGCCAGCGTGGTGCTGACCGGCGCCGACACCGTGCTGGCCGACGGTGCACGTCTGACCGTGCGCGCCGCCGAGTTGGGCCTGGATGAAGCAACCACCGCCCTGGCCATGTCGCGTCCGCCGCTGCGCGTGTTGA
Organism: Pseudomonas sp. BIGb0164; assembly: GCF_024810135.1. Classification (NCBI taxonomy): domain Bacteria; kingdom Pseudomonadati; phylum Pseudomonadota; class Gammaproteobacteria; order Pseudomonadales; family Pseudomonadaceae; genus Pseudomonas; species Pseudomonas sp. BIGb0164. The sequence continues at coordinate 60,989 of NZ_JANUEA010000011.1, forward strand.
TCGATGGCCGCCTGCGCGTGCCGCTCAACGCGCCGTTCTTCAAGGCTGGCCCGGCATTGGTCATTACTTGCGTAACCCCGGAAAACCAATTCCCCCGTGGTCCCGAGTGCCTGGTGGTGCCGGGCGTGGATGGCCAGGTTGACCTGCGCTCGGCCCTGGTGGCGTTGGCCGCCCGTGGCGTCAACGAGGTGCTGGTGGAGGCCGGCCCGAGCCTGGCGGGCGCGTTTGCCCAGCAAGGCCTGGTGGACGAGTACGTGATATTCGTCGCCGGCAAGTTCCTCGGCTCCGCCGCCCGGCCTCTGCTCGACTGGCCGCTTGAGAAACTGGCGGACGCCCCCCAACTCAAGATCACGCAAATGCGCGCTGTAGGCGACGACTGGCGAGTCACTGCCATCCCTGTGCCAGCAGCGAGCGTATAATTCTGACCGGGCGCTCAAGCGCCCCGTACCGTATTCCAGGAGAAGGCCATGTTCACCGGCATCATCGAATCCATCGGCAGCATCCGCGCCATGACCCCCAAAGGCGGCGACGTTCGCCTGCTGGTTGAAACCGGCAAGCTGGACCTGGGTGACGTCAAGCTGGGCGACAGCATCGCCGTCAGCGGCGTGTGCCTCACCGTCATCGAACTGCCAGGCAACGGTTTCGCCGCCGACGTCAGCCGGGAAACCCTGGACTGCACCGCGATGAACGACCTCAAGGCCGGCAGCCCGGTCAACCTGGAAAAAGCCCTGACCCCGACCACCCGCCTGGGCGGCCACCTGGTCAGCGGCCATGTCGACGGCGTCGGCGAAGTGGTCTCCCGCAGCGAAAACGCACGTGCCGTGGAATTTCGCATTCGCGCACCCAAAGAACTGGCCAAGTACATCGCCCACAAAGGCTCGATCACCGTCGACGGCACCAGCCTCACCGTGAACGCCGTGAACGGCGCCGAATTTGAACTGACCATCATTCCCCACACCCTCAGCGAAACCATCATGGCGTCTTACCAGCCGGGTCGCCGGGTGAACCTGGAAGTGGACTTGCTGGCCCGTTACCTGGAGCGCCTGTTGCTGGGCGAAAAGGCCGCAGAGCCTACTGCCGGTAATATCACTGAAAGTTTTCTGGCCGCTAACGGCTACCTGAAATCCTGACCAAGGGGGTGCCACGTGGCGCTCAATAGCATCGAAGAACTGGTTGAAGACATCCGCCAAGGCAAGATGGTCATCCTGATGGATGACGAAGACCGCGAGAACGAAGGCGACATCATCATGGCCGCCGAGGCCTGCAAGCCTGAGCACATCAACTTCATGGCCAAGCACGCCCGTGGGCTGATCTGCATGCCCATGAGCCGCGAGCGCTGCGAGTTGCTGAAGCTGCCATTGATGGCGCCGCGCAACGGGTCGGGTTTTGGCACCAAGTTCACCGTGTCTATCGAAGCGACCACCGGCGTCACCACCGGTATTTCTGCGGCTGACCGCGCGCGCACCGTGCAAGCCGCTGCCGCCAAGGACGCCAAGGCCGAAGACATTGTCAGCCCTGGCCACATCTTCCCGCTGATGGCCCAGCCGGGCGGCACCCTGGCCCGTGCCGGCCACACCGAAGCTGCCTGCGACCTCGCGCGCATGGCCGGGTTCGAGCCAAGCGGCGTGATCTGCGAAGTGATGAACGACGACGGCACCATGGCCCGTCGCGCTGAACTCGAAGCCTTTGCCGCCGAACACGACATCAAGATCGGCACCATTGCCGACCTGATCCACTACCGCATGATCCACGAACGTACCGTTCAGCGGATTGCCGAGCAGCCGCTGGACAGCGAACTGGGCCAATTCAATTTGGTGACCTACCGTGATTCAGTGGAAGGCGACGTGCACATGGCCCTGACCCTGGGCACCATTTGCGCCGAAGAGCCGACCCTGGTGCGGGTACACAACATGGACCCCTTGCGCGACCTGTTGATGGTCAAGCAACCGGGCCGTTGGAGCCTGCGAGCCGCCATGGCCGCGGTTTCCGAGGCGGGCAGCGGTGTGGTGCTGCTGTTGGGCAACCCGGTGGATGGTGATGTGCTGCTGGCGCATATCCGTGAAACCGCCGAGCACACCCAGGTCAAGACGCCGACCACCTACAGCATCGTCGGTGCCGGTTCGCAGATCCTGCGTGACCTCGGCGTGCGCAAAATGCGCCTGATGAGTGCGCCAATGAAATTTAATGCGATATCCGGTTTCGATCTGGAAGTAGTAGAATACGTGCCCTCCGAATAAAGGCCGGCGATTTTTGCCCCTTGTTCGCGGTTAACACATCACTGAGGGACGCACTTTTCGCGTCCCTGCTCTTTAAGAGATTTGTCGAATGACCCTGAAGACCATCGAAGGTACCTTCATCGCCCCCAAAGGCCGCTACGCCCTGGTGGTTGGCCGCTTCAACAGCTTCGTTGTTGAAAGCCTGGTAAGCGGTGCCGTGGACGCCCTGGTTCGCCACGGTGTGAGCGAAAGCGACATCACCCTGATCCGTGCCCCTGGCGCCTTCGAAATTCCACTGGTTGCGCAAAAAGTTGCTCAACAGGGTGAATACGCGGCAATCATCGCCCTGGGCGCGGTCATTCGTGGCGGTACCCCGCACTTCGAATACGTGGCGGGCGAGTGCACCAAGGGCCTGGCCCAGGTGTCCATGGAGTTCGGCGTGCCGGTTGCGTTCGGCGTACTGACCGTTGATTCCATCGAGCAAGCCATCGAGCGTTCCGGCACCAAGGCCGGTAACAAAGGCGCTGAAGCTGCCCTGTCCGCCCTGGAAATGGTCAGCCTGCTGTCGCAGTTGGAGGCCAAGTGATTTCCGACGAGAGCGATCGTTTCAACCCGCGCGAGCCACGCCCAGCCGATGCTGGCAAGCCGTCCAAGAACGAGAAGCGTCGCGCTGCTCGTCAATTGGCGACCCAGGCGCTGTACCAGCGTCACCTGGCCGGCGCTTCGTTGAACGAGATCGAAGCACAGTTTCGCGTCGACAACGATTTCACCTTTGCCGACCTGCCGTACTTCCACGACATCCTGCACGGTGTGCATGCCCACCTGACCGAGATCGACACGGCCCTGGCACCTTGCCTGGACCTGACCATCGAAGAGCTGGACCCGGTTGAGCTGTGCGTGATGCGCCTGTCGGCCTGGGAACTGCTGTATCGCGTCGACGTGCCGTACCGCGTGGTGATCAACGAAGGCATCGAACTGGCGAAAGTCTACGGTTCGACCGACGGCCACAAGTTCGTCAACGGCGTGCTCGACAAGCTGGCCCCGCGCCTGCGTGAAGCCGAAGTGAAGGCGTACAAGCGCTAAGCGCTTGAATCCTGAATGGGTGAGTTTGAGCTGATCCGCAACTACTTCGCCACCGCGCCCTGTGCGCAAGGCGGCGAAGGCATTGCGTTGGGGATCGGTGATGACTGCGCCTTGCTGGCGCTCCCCGCCGGGGAGCAGTTGGCAATTTCCACGGATACTTTGGTGGCCGGCGTGCACTTTGCCGACCCCTGTGATCCGTTCCTGCTTGGCCAGCGCTCGTTGGCCGTGGCGGTGAGCGACTTGGCCGCCATGGGCGCGCACCCTCTTGCATTTACTCTTGCCCTTACCACGCCGACGGTCGATGCCGATTGGCTGCAACGCTATGCCCAGGGGTTGAATGCCATGGCGCAAAGCTGCGGTGTGGGCTTGGTGGGCGGCGACACCACGCGCGGGCCGTTGAGCCTGACCCTGACCGTGTTCGGCCGTGTGCCGGCCGGGCAGGCGCTGACGCGCAGCGGTGCAAAACCCGGTGACCTGCTGTGTGTCGGCGGTGAGCTGGGCAATGCGGCCGGCGCCTTGCCGCTGGTCCTGGGCCAGCGCGTCGCTGACGCCGCCGTCGCCGAGCCGTTGCTGGCCCATTACTGGTCACCGCAGCCGCAGCTGGCCCTGGGGCTGGCGCTGCGGGGCAAGGCGACGTCTGCGATGGACATCTCCGACGGGCTGTTGGCCGATTGCGGGCATATCGCCAAGGCGTCGGCCGCCCACCTGTTGATCGAGCGCCAGGCCTTGCCGTTGTCCCAGGCCTTGCTGGCGTTTGTCGGGGATGAGGCCGCTCGCGTGGCCGCGCTGAGCGGCGGGGATGATTACGTGCTGGCGTTCACCCTGCCGCCTGCCGAACTGGCGCCCTTGTTGGCGAGCGGTTGGCCGGTGCATGTGATCGGCCGTGTCGAGGCGGGGCAGGGCGTGACACTGCTCGATGCCCAAGGGCAGGACATCACCCCGGCCGTGCGCGGCTATCAACACTTCAGCGAGACGCCCTGATTCGGCGAGCTGCGCTACCCTCTATACGGTTCTCAAGGTGTAGGAGGTTGTCACCATGGATGTGCGCCGTTGGCTGCTGATTGTGCTGTGCTCGGTCGCGACACTTGTGCGCGCGGACGAGGCCCCGGTACCTGGCAAGATCATGCTGGCCAGCGAAGAGTGGAACGACTACACCAACAAAGACGGCAGCGGTCTGGCGTGGGATGTGTTGCGCCAGGTGTTCGAGCCCGCTGGGATCACCCTGCAAACCCGCAGCGTGCCCTATACCCGTTCGGTCGGCCTGGCCCAGCGCGGCGAAGTGGATGGCTGGGTCGGTTCCTACCGTGATGAAGCGACTGGCGTGGTGTACCCCCACTGGAACTTCGACTCCGACCACATCTACGCCCTCGGGCTGGCCACTGCGCCGACGCCCAGCGTGGCCACGCTGGGCAACTACCGCCTGGCCTGGGTGCGCGGCTACAAGTACGAGGAGTACTTGCCCAACGTGCACCGCTTCAACCAGATCGAACGCCGTGACGGCATCCTGCCGATGCTGCAGCACGCCCGCGCAGACTTTTACATCGACGCCCTCAGCGAAGCCCAGTACGTGCTCGGCCAGGCCGACGACCCCGCGCAATTCAAGCTCACCCACATCGCCGAACTGCCGCTGTACGTGGGGTTTGCTGATAACGAACGCGGCCGGGCGTTGATGGCTGTGTATGACCAGCGCATGGCGACGCTGGTGAAAAACGGGGAGTTGAAACCGATTTTCGAGCGCTGGAAACAGCCGTATCCGTTCTGATGGGCATAGAACCGGGATGAAGGCCAATCGAACCGATTGATCTTTATCAGCGATAATTCAGCTTAAGCGTCTGTAGGAACCTGCTGTTACAATGGCCGTCATCGTAAAAACTGAAATCAGGAGCACACGGTGCCCGTCGTTTTCGTCGCCGCTTCCAAGCTGCCTACCCCTTTTGCCACGTTCACCATGAACGGCTTTCTCGAAGAAGCCACCGGCCGCGAGCACGTTGTGCTCAGCCTGGGCGACATCGCTGACGGCGCGCCGGTGCTGGGTCGTGTGCATTCCGAATGCCTGACCGGTGACGCGCTGTTCAGCCAGCGCTGCGATTGCGGTTCGCAACTGGAAGCCGCGATGCGTGCCATCGCCCGCGAAGGCCGTGGCGTTCTGCTTTACCTGCGCCAGGAAGGCCGCGGTATCGGCCTGATGAACAAGATCCGTGCGTACGAGCTGCAAGACGGCGGCGCCGACACCGTTGAAGCCAACGAGCGCCTGGGGTTTGCCGCTGACCAGCGCGACTACGCGATCTGCCTGCCGATGCTGGAGCACCTGGGCGTCAAATCTCTGCGCCTGATGACCAACAACCCGCGCAAGGTCAAAGCCTTGACCGACATGGGTATCACCGTGGCCGAGCGCGTGCCACTGCACACCGGGCACAACCCGCACAACAAACTGTACCTGGCCACCAAGGCCAGCAAGCTCGACCACATGATGGGCAACGAGCATCAGGGCGAGGTCGACCGCGCGTGACCCGTGGCCAGGTGAAACGGCGACTGTCCTTCAATTGGTGGCAGTACCTGGCCCTGGCGCTGCTCCCGCTGTTTGTGATCAACCTGGTGTTTGGCCAGGCTGAATCATTGCTTCCCGTATTGGCCATGCCGTTCTTTATTGCCGGCGTGGCCTCGATGTTTCTGAGCCTGCGGTATTTCCACGGCTATAAACACGCGCTGATCGCCACTTCCAAAGCCCTCGACACCCCCGACGAACCAGCCGCCTGGATCACCCTGGCGGCTCGTCGGCGTGCAGCCTTGCTGATTGCCGCCATTCCCGCGTGGATCGGCGCGTTGGCGGTGTTTGTCGGCCTGGAAGCGGTGCCGCTGTTTCTGTTGGCCCTGTCGACGCTGGTGCTGTTCTACCTCTATCGCATTCCACGTCAGCTGGGATGAGGCGTTACGGGCTGGCGCTTCTGCTGCTGGTGTTGAGTGCGCCGGTGCTGGCGGCCGAGCGTGTCATCAGTTTGGCGCCGTCTCTTTCTGAAATCGTGGTTGAACTGGGCGCTGCCGACCTGCTGGTGGGCGTGCTCGACGGCGGCGATCGGCCTGCGGCCTTGGCCAGCGTGCCCTCAGTGGGGCATTACGGTCAGTTGGACATGGAACGCCTGCTCAGCCTCAAGCCGGATCTGATCCTGCTCTGGCCCGGCAGCGTCGGCCCGGCCCAGCGCGAACAGCTGCAACGCCTGAATATCCCGGTGTACGTCGCCGAACCCCACAGCCTTGAGCAACTGACTACCCAGGTCCAGGCCATCGCTGACCAATTAGGGCGTGCTGAGGCGGGTCGACAACTGGCCGCACAACTGCACCAGCGCCTGGCCGAGTTGCGTCAGCGCTATCAGCGCGCCGAGCCCTTGCGCGTGTTTTACCAGGTGTGGAACCAGCCGCTGTACACCGTGGGCGGTGGGCAGATCATCAGCGATGCGTTGAGCGTGTGCGGCGCGCGCAATGTGTTCGATGACCTCAAGCTGCCGGCGCCGCAGGTGAGTGTTGAGTCGGTGTTGCAGCGTGACCCGCAGATGATTCTGGTGGGCGATCAGGTGCAGAAGGACGCCTGGAAGGTCTGGCCGGCGATGGCTGGGCGGGTGCGGCTGGTGCCGGATAAAGGGCTGGAGCGGCCGAGTGGGCAGATGGTGGAGGCGGTGGGGCGGTTGTGTCAGGTGATAGCGCCGGGCCTGTAATACCGCTATCGCAGGCAAGCCTGCTCCCACATTTGGAACGCGTTTCCCCTGTGGGAGCTGGCTTGCCTGCGATGAGGCCGGACCTGCCCACTCAGATATCAGGCGTCCAAGTCACCCCAACCCTCCACACCCGACCCTCTTCACGATAATACTGGTTGTTCTCGAAATTCGGGTCCTGGTAGCTGTACATCGCCCGCGCATAGGCCTTGTCCAACACGTTATCAACCTTGAACGAAAGCAGCACCTCCCGGTTCAACGCCCAGCTGCTACGCAGCCCCAGCAAGGCATAGCCACCCAGCCGATTGCGGTTTTCCTCATCGTCATAGCTGTGGCTGATGGCCTGCCAGCTGGCACCCACCCCCAGCTTGTCAAACTGCCGATCCACATCCAGGTTCAGCGTGCGCCGCGCCCGACGGGCCAGGGTATGGCCGCTGTCACGGTCGCGAGGGTCGATGATCGAGACGCCCAGATTGCCTTGCCAGCCGAACAACTGCTGCTTGAGCGCCGCTTCAAAGCCGTTGATCCGTGCGGACGCCACGTTGTGCGGGATGTAGAAGTCCACCGGCTGGGCGACGATGGCGTCTTTCAGGTCGGTGCGATACAGCGAGGTTTCCAGGCGCGTGGTATCGCTCAGCTGGCTGCGCCACTGCACCTCGTAGGTTTTTGAGTGTTCCGGCTTGAGGTCGGGGTTGCTGCTGCCGGGGTAGTACAAGTCATTGAAACTGGGCGCGCGGAAGCCTTCGCTGTAGGACAGCAGCACGTCGTTGTCCGGGTTCAGCGGCACGGTCAGGGTGCCACTCCAGGTGTTCTGGCTGCCGAACTGCTGGTTGGTGTCGTGGCGCAGGCCCAGCTCGGTGGAAAACCGCTCGGCCTCGAAACGATGCTGGATGAACACCGCACGGTTCCAGCGGCTGTCTTCGTCGAAGTCAGTGCTGGCGCGCACGCGGTCTTCGTACCAGTCGCCACCGAGGATCAGGCTGTTGCGGTCATCCAGGGTCAGGTCGTTCTGCCAGTTCACCGAGTCGCGATAAGTGTTGAAGGCGCTGCCCTCATCGCTGAGGTGATCGCGCTTCTTGTCGCGGTTCTCGCTGTGGCCCAGTTCCAGGCGGGTCTGCCAGCGGTCGTTGAGCTTTGCATCGACATAACCGCTGGCGCTGCTCACGGTGTAGTCGGTGTAGGGCTTCTGGCCGACGGTTTCTGCAGGGCTGACGTAGCGCCCGAACGGGTTGTCGTATTCCGACTTGCCCCGGCCATCCAACAGGTTGAAGCCCACTTCGAGGTCATCGCTCAACGAGTGGCTGAGGTTCAGGCTCAAGGACTTGTTGCGGTAGGCATCATGATCGCCATCGCTGGCAAACGACTCATGGGTCCAGTTGATGCCTTGGGTTTCATCCAGGCTGGCGCCGAGGTTGAAGCGCGTGCGTTCATCGCCGCCGGACAGGCCGAGGCTGCGTTCCCACGTCTGATTGCTGCCAAAGCCCACATGCAGGCGCGGATGAACGCCGGCCTGGGCGTTGCGCCGGGTGAAAATCTGGATGACCCCGCCGATGGCATCACTGCCGTAGATCACCGAGCGCGAACCGCGCAACACTTCCACCCGCTCAATCTGGTCGACGCTGAGGAACTGCAACCCACTGTCGCCCGAGGTAGCGTTGGCGATGCGCTGGCCATCCACCAGCACCAGGCTTTGGGCTGACTTTGTGCCGCGAATGAACACCCCCGGCAAACTGCCGCGCCCACCGGTTTGTGCGATTTGCACGCCGGGCACGCGGCTCAGCAGGTCGGTGACGCTGGTGGGTTGCAGGCGGTCGATATCGTCGCGGGTGAACACGGTGTTGGCGGCGCTGCTGTCGTTGCGCGCCTGTACCTGGCGGTTGGCGGTGATGACCACGTCGGGGAGGCTCAAGGCCTGGTCGCGGGTGTCGGCGAGCAGTTCGGGGGTGGGGAGAAGCAGCAAGGCGAGGTGCAGGCGTTTCATGGTCTGTCCTTAGCGTTTGAAGTCGACACAAAACAAATGTGGGAGCGGGCTTGCCCGCGAATGCGGTGGGTCAGCTACCAATAAGCTGGCTGATCCACCGTATTCGCGGGCAAGCCCGCTCCCACATTTTGATCCGGTTTCGATCGAGGGATTGGGCTACAGGCCCAGCAGCGCCAGGCGTTCGCGCACCGACGCCTCGATCCCGGCCTCGTCCAACCCGCATTCAGCCAGCATCTGCGCCGGCTTGGCGTGTTCGACGTACACATCCGGCAAGCCCAGGTGCAGTACCGACTTGAGGATGTTCTCCCGCGCCAGGAATTCGCTGACTGCCGCACCGGCGCCGCCCATGATGGCGTTTTCTTCGACGGTCACCAGCAACTCATGGCTGCCGGCAATCTCACGCACCAGGTCTTCATCCAAAGGTTTGACGAAACGCATGTCGACCACGGTGGCGTCGAGCTTCTCGGCCACCTTCAGGGCCTCGGCCAATTGCACGCCGAACACCAGGAACGCGGTCTTGCCGCCTTGACGACGCACGATGCCCTTGCCGATCTCGATAGGTTCAAGGTCCTTCTCGATCACCGCATTCGGGCCGTTGCCGCGTGGGTAGCGCACGGCGGCCGGGCCGTTGTACAGGTGGCCGGTGCTGAGCATCTTGCGCAGTTCGTTTTCGTCGCTCGGCGTCATCACCAGCATGCCGGGGATGCAGCGCAGGTAGGACAAATCGAAGCTGCCGGCGTGGGTCGGGCCGTCTTCGCCCACCAGGCCTGCGCGGTCGATGGCGAACAGCACGTCAAGGTTCTGTACCGCGACATCGTGGACCAGTTGGTCGTAGCCGCGCTGCAGGAAGGTGGAGTAGATCGCCACCACCGGCTTGGCGCCTTCGCAGGCCATGCCGGCCGCAAAGGTCACCGCGTGCTGTTCGGCAATTGCCACGTCGAAGTAGCGCAGCGGGAAACGCTCGCTGAACGCCACCAGATCGGAGCCTTCCTTCATCGCCGGGGTAATCCCCACCAGGCGTGGGTCGGCAGCGGCCATGTCGCACAGCCATTCGCCGAACACACCGGAATACTTCGGCCCGCTGGCTTTTTTCGGCGCAGCGGCGGGGGCGTCCAGGGGTTCCAGCTTGGTGATGGCGTGGTAACCGATCGGGTCGACTTCCGCCGGGGCGAAGCCTTTGCCTTTCTTGGTGACGATGTGCAGGAACTGCGGGCCCTTGAGGTCACGCATGTTGCGCAGCGTGGCGATCAGGGTGGGCAGGTCGTGGCCGTCGATCGGGCCGATGTAGTTCCAGCCCAGCTCTTCGAACAGGGTGCCGGGCACCAGCATGCCTTTGGCGTACTCTTCGGTACGGCGGGCAATTTCCCACGCGCCGGGCAGACGCGAGAGCACCTTCTTGCTGCCTTCACGCATGCTGGCATAGGTGCGGCTGGAAAGAATTTTTGCCAGGTAATTGGACAGGCCACCGACATTGCGCGAGATCGACATGTCGTTGTCGTTGAGGATCACCAGCATGTTGGCGTCCACTTCCGGCGCATGGTTCAGCGCTTCGAACGCCATGCCGGCGGTCAGCGCGCCGTCGCCAATCACCGCAATCGCCTTGCGATCGCTGCCTTGCAGGCGGGCGGCAATGGCCATGCCCAGCGCTGCACTGATGGACGTGCTGGAGTGGCCGACGCCAAAGGTGTCGTACTCGCTTTCGGAGCGGCGCGGGAAGGCGGCAATGCCGTCCTTCTGGCGCAGGGTGCCCATCTGCTCGCGGCGACCGGTGAGGATCTTGTGCGGATACGCCTGATGGCCCACGTCCCACACCAGCCGGTCATCCGGGGTGTCGAACACGTAATGCAGGGCGATGGTCAGCTCGATGACGCCCAGGCCGGCACCGAAATGCCCACCGGTCTGGCCGACCGTGTAGAGCAATTCTAGGCGCAACTCATCGGCCAGGGTTTCCAGCTCGGCTTCACCCAGTCGACGCAGGCCGGCCGGCGTGACAGCACGGTCAAGCAGGGGCGTGGACGGGCGCTTGCGGGGAATCTCTTGAAACGTCGTGGGCATCAGGCGAATCGTTATAGGTATAGAAGAGGCGGCAGTTTACCTCAAGCATCGCAAACTGCCCACGCAGAGCGCCGAACTTGGCCGATATGCGGCCGTAAAGGCCGCCGTTATCAGTGGCGACGTTCGACGATATACCGCGCCAGGTCACGCAGTGGCTCGGCCGCCGCGTCGAAAGGTCGCAGGGCGTCCAGGGCCAGGTCGCGCAGTTCCAGCGCGTAGGCCTTGGCCGCGTCCAGGCCGAGCAGCGCAGGATAAGTCGGTTTGTCCCGTGCGATGTCGGCACCTTGGCGCTTGCCCAGGGTGGCGGTGTCACTTTCTACGTCGAGAATGTCGTCTTGCACCTGGAACGCCAGGCCGATGGCGCGGGAGTAGGTCTGCAAGGCGGCCAATTGCGCAGCGGTCGCTTGGCCGCTGGCCAGTGCGCCCAGTTCCACGGCGGCTTCGATCAGCGCGCCGGTCTTGTGGCGGTGCATGTGCTCAAGGGCTTGCTGGTCGAGCTTGAGGCTGACCGAACCCATGTCGATGGCCTGCCCGCCGACCATACCGGCCGGGCCCGCTGCGTGGGCCAGCTTCGTCACCATGCGTAGGCGGATCTCGGCATTGACGCTGCTCAAGCTCGGGTCCAGCAAGGCGCTGAACGCCAGGCTCTGCAGGCCGTCACCGGCCAGGATCGCATAGGCTTCATCAAAGGCTTTGTGGGTGGTGGGCTGGCCGCGACGCAGGTCGTCATCGTCCATCGCCGGCAGGTCGTCATGCACCAGGGAATAGGCGTGAATCAGCTCCACTGCACAGGCGGCGCCATTGGCCTGTTCGGCCGGCGCACCCAGGGCTTCGCACGCGGCATAGGCCAGCAACGGGCGCACGCGCTTGCCGCCGTTCATCACGCTGTAGCGCATGGCCTCATAGAGGCGGTTCATTTCCGGGCTTGGCGCAACAAACAAGGGCGCAAGCGCCGCATTGACCCGGGCTTGGCTACTGGCCTGATACGCGTCGATCATTCTGGCTGTTCCGCATCGAAAGGCTCTTCGGCCAACTCCCCGTCACGTTCAAGCAGCACCTGCACCTTCTGCTCCGCCTGCGCCAGGGCGCTCTGGCAGTCACGGGTCAGGCCGATGCCTTGCTCAAACGCTGTCAACGAGTCTTCCAGCGACAACTCGCCGTTCTCCAGACGCTCGACCAGGGTTTGCAGGTCGGCGAGGGATTGTTCGAAATCGAGTGCAACTTTTTTGCGGGCCATGGCGGCTATTCCGGTAGACGGTAAACCGGCGCGACACTAGCAGACATGGGGATTCTGGGCAAATGAGCGGGCCGTTCGAGCAAGCGCCAGAGCATCTCGGCATTTTTTGTAGACGTTGGTATTCAGCGGGTCCAGGCGCCACAGTTCGAACGTATTGCGCTCGTGGGCGGTGACGTCATCGCTGCGCAGTCGTGTCCACCAATCCAGTGCCTGTTGATCGCGTTCGAAGGTGGAGGGGCTTGGTTGACTGTTCATCGGGACTCGTTGGCCTGCATAGCCACCGTGCAATGAGCCATGGCCTTATTGCCCAGCAGCGCGGTTGGCGTCGAGTATTGCCCTTGCGCATCCTTAAGTTGCGTCTCAAAGGCCTGTAACCCTTTGTGCATCTTCTGCAAGGTCGCAATCTGCGTGGCCAACGCTTGTTTCTTGGCAGCGATGGCCTGGTCGGCACGTTCCCATGGCAGCACATCGCCCGGGTGGTCCTGCAGGATTTGCTGCAACTCCTTGAGCTTGAAACCCAATTGCTGCGCGCACTTGATAAACATCAACCGCTCGACACTCTGCGCCGAATACACCCGGTACTGCCCCTGGCGTTGCGGCGCGGGCAGCAGCCCAATCGCCTCATAGTGACGGATCGCCTTGACGGTCGTGCCCGACAGTTGCGCGGCTTTGCCGATGTACATGAACACTCCCTTTTTCAACGAGTGCGCCCGCCTGCTTTAACCACTTTGTTCGCTGCGCCGGCGTAGAGCCCAGCACCGGTCCGAACAGCAGCGTCTTGACAGGCTTGATGCCACAAAACACCAAGGTGGTCTTGCGCATCTGGTGGACGCCCGGCATGCGATAGAACCAGCGGTAATACCATGGCGGCGTGTCCAGGGTCACTAACAAATGTGCGGTGCGGCCGAGCAACAGCTTGTCGGGGAAAGCCTTGCCCTTGCGGTATTTGAAGGCGAAGCCGGGTAGGAAGATTCGGTCAATGAAGCCCTTCATCAACGCCGGAATACCGCCCCACCAGATGGGGAAGATGAAGGTCAGGTGGGTGGCCCAGAGGATGTCGGCTTGGGCGCTGAGCAGGTCGGGTTCCAGTGGTTGGGGCTGGGTGTAGCCGCTGTGCAGATTGAGGTCGAAAACCAGCTCGCCCAAGCGTAGGACGCGGACTTCATGGCCGGCGGTTTTTGCGGCCTGGATGCAGGTGTCGGCCAGAGCGGAGCAAAAGCTGGACGTTGAAGGGTGGCCGAGGATAACCAGGGTGCGCGGCGTCATGGGTGAGTCCTGAAATAGGGTGTTTCAGGGTAAGGGCTGCCGTATAGGGGAGAGTCAAGGCGTAGGGCCGCCATGGCCAGCAGGGTATTTCGGTATCGTTTGAAAGGTCCTTCCTTGTGCGCGCTTGGCCCCTTGTGGCCGTCAATGCCCCTGACTAGCCTGCCTCAACACTCAAAGAGCGAAACGGCATGAGCGAACCCGGTATCGGCTTGACCCCACCGCCTACGGGCTACAGCGACTGGTTGACGGACTTGAAAGGCCGTATCCACACGGCGCAACAACGCGCAACACTGGCCGTGAATCGAGAACTGGTGTTGCTCTATTGGCAGCTTGGCCACGACATTTTGACCCGCCAGGCGGAGCAGGGCTGGGGCAGTAAAGTCATTGATCGGCTTGCCCAGGATCTGCGTGCAGCGTTTCCTGCAATGAAGGGTTTTTCACCGCGCAATCTCAAGTACATGCGTGCTTTTGCCGAGGCGTGGCCAGACCCTGAATTTGTGCAACAAGCTGCTGCACAATTGCCCTGGGGTCACAATGTGGTATTGCTCGACAAGCTCCCTGGCCCCGAAACCCGCCGCTGGTACATCGCCCAGGCGATAGAAAACAATTGGTCGCGTAACTCGCTGGTGGTGCACATCGAAAACCGCTTGCTGGAGCGCAGCGGCAAGGCGGTCAGCAATTTCGAAAATCACCTGCCTAAACCGCAATCCGATCTGGCGCGGGAGTCTCTGAAAGACCCTTATCGCTTTGATTTCCTGAGCCTGGGGTTGGATGCGCAGGAGCGCGACATTGAAAATGCCCTGATCAAACACGTCACCGACTTTCTGCTGGAACTGGGCGCGGGTTTCGCCTTCGTCGGCCAGCAAGTGTTGCTGGATGTCGGGGGGGATGAGTTCTTTGTTGATCTGCTGTTCTACCATTTGAAACTGCGCTGCTACGTCGTGATCGAGCTTAAAACGGGCAAGTTCAAACCGGAGCATTTGGGGAAGCTGAGCTTTTACCTCGCGGCCGTCGATGCCCAGCTTAAACATCCTCACGACGGGCCCACCATCGGTCTGCTGTTGTGCAAGGGCAAGAACGAAGTCGTCGCCGAATATGCATTGCGCGACAACAACCGGCCAATTGGCGTAGCGGAATATCAACTGGTTGAGTCGTTGCCCGCGGAGTTGCAAACCAGTTTGCCAAGCATCGAGCAGATTGAGCGGGAGTTGGCGGCCCACTAAACAAAAAAGCCTGCTTTTCAGGGCAGGCTTTGTGTGCGGTGTTTAATCAATCCTTGCGCGCCGTCAGCGCCGCGTACCCATTCATCAAGTTGCGGTAGTTGGGAATGCGCTGGGACAACAGATTCCCCAAGCCTTCGATGTCGTTGCGCCAGTCACGGTGCAGCTCACAGGCCACCGAGAACCAGTTCATCAGTTGCGCGCCTGCCTGGGTCATGCGGCTCCAGGCCGCCTGCTGCACCGTGGTGTTGAAGGTGCCCGAGGCGTCAGTCACTACGAACACTTCGAACCCTTCCGCCAACGCCGACAAGGTTGGGAACGCTACGCACACATCGGTGACCACACCGGCAATGATGATCTGCTTGCGGCCGGTGGCCTTGATCGCTTTGACGAAGTCTTCGTTGTCCCATGCGTTGATCTGGCCAGGGCGGGCGATGTACGGCGCGTCCGGGAACATCTCTTTCAGCTCGGGCACCAGCGGGCCGTTGGGGCCTTGTTCGAAGCTGGTGGTGAGGATGGTCGGCAGGTTGAAGAACTTGGCCAGGTCCGCCAGGGCCAGCACGTTGTTCTTGAACTCGTTGGGCGAAAAGTCCTGCACCAGGGAGATCAGGCCGGTCTGGTGGTCGACCAGCAATACGATGGCGTCGTCTTTGTTCAAGCGGTTGTAGGTTGGAGTGCTCATGGTTGAAATCCTTTTTTGTTTAAGTGGGTTGGGCGTTGCGTTCAACATGGGCACAGATTAATGGGTAGGCGATGAGGGATAAATCGGCTGAAACAGGTAATACCGTCAACTCAAAAGAGACAATTGCCAGGCTACTAATCGTTCTGATGGTGTTCGTCGCAGGGAAATATGAGACAAAAAATCTCACGCGTGAGCTATTGAGTGTGGCGAAAATTGCCTGTAGATTTTCTCACGCGTGAGTTTTTCACAACGAGGTCAGCACCATGAAAAGCAGCTCTCCATCGGGTCAGCCCGCAGGGCCCGATACCGATTCAGCAAGCCTTCAGGGAGAGCGCTTGAAACCGTCCGCGAAAAAACCGTCGAGCTTCTACATGAAGCAGATGCGCGCGGGCCTGGCGGCCGCCGGTTATGTGAAACACGAGACTTGGGTGCTTCCCGAAAACCGAAGCCTGCTCAAGCAGATGGAGAAACAGCTCCGCCAGCCGATCCTGGCTGGCTCATTCATGTCGGAGATTTACATGAGCGCAGGCACTAACTGGAACATCGATCGACTGTTCACGGCGCTGCAGGCCCTGGACGAAGTGGTTTCCAACGACATCACGCTTTCTCTGGTTCAAGGCTCGGAGTCCAGCATCAAGCTGGAAATGAACGACTTCGGCGGCTTGCCGATTTACATCGCGGTGGTGGGCGAGCAGATCATCGTCGACACCGTGCTGGTCGACGTCGAGTCCATCAACAACGTCGAAAAATTCAATGACGCCGTGCTGCGCAGCCGGGAGATGTTCCCGCTGTCTTCCATCGGCATCGAGTCCATGCCCAACGGGCAAGTTGTTTACAACATGTTCGGTGCGCTGAGTTCTGACTCCAGCCTCACCAACATCGTGACCGAGGTGAAAACCCTCGTCGACAACGTGCAGCGTGCCAGCGAAGCCTTCGAACGTTTCTTCAATTAAGTATTCGGGAGTATCTGATGACTCAGTCCATCTGGAGCAAACTGTTCACCGCGCTGCGTGGCGGTGCCAGCGAAGTCGGCGAAGCAATCGTCGACCAACAAGCCCTGCGCATCCTCGACCAGGAAATCCGCGATGCCGACACCGCGCTGGCCAATGCCAAGCGTGAGCTGGTCAGCATCATGGCCAAGCACAAGCTGGCCAACGATCGTGTCGGCGAGTACGACGCCAAGATCACGGACCTGGAGACCAAGGCGATGGCCGCCATCCAGGCCAACCGCGAAGACCTGGCCCTGGAAGTGGCCGAAGCCATTTCGACCCTGACCAACGAGCGCGACGCCGAGCAGAAGCAAGCCGCCGAATTCGGTGGTTACGCCGACAGCATGCGCAAGGACATCACCAAGGCCGAGAGCCGGATCAAAAGCCTGCGCCAGCAAGTGGACATGGCCAAGGCGCGTGAAAGCGTACAAAAGGCTCAGGTCAGCGCGTCCATCGCCAGTGGCGGCGCCAACGGCAAGTTGGAGACGGCCGTTGGTACGCTGAACCGCTTGCAAGCCAAGCAGCAGCAACGCGCCGCTGAACTGGAAGCCCAGGACGAACTGGCCGAGGCCTCGACGGGGACTGACCTGGAACGCAAGTTGCGCGAAGCCGGCATCACGCCGAACGAAGGCAGCGCCAATGCGATTCTGGAGCGCCTGAAGCAGAAGTCGGCTGAGTAAATAATGCCGCAACAGGGAGGGCCTATTCTCGGCCCTTTCTTTTTACGTCGAGGTCAGGATGGACGCCCTCAAGGGTTTCAAGATGATCGCAGGCCTTGCCCTGCTGATGGTCGCACTGCAGCTGTTCAACGTGGCGACCGGTTACAGCCTCATGGCCTTTGGCTTGATCCCCAGGACGGTGCCGGGCCTGTTCGGCATCCTCACTTCACCGTTTTTGCACGGGTCCTTGGCTCACCTGAGCGCGAACCTGATTGCCTTTTTGGTACTGGGCACCTTGGTGATGATCGAAGGGTTCAACCGATTCGTGACCGTCAGCCTGATCATTATTCTGCTGGGCGGCGCGCTGGTCTGGCTGTTCGGTTTCAGTGGCGTGCACATCGGCGCCAGCGGCTGGGTATTCGGGCTGTGGGCCTACCTGTTGTCACGTGCCTGGTTCCACCGGAGCTGGACCAACCTGATCACGGCCGGCGTCGTAGCGCTGCTGTATGGCGGCCTGGTCTTTGGCTTCCTGCCGCGCCAGGGCGTTTCGTTCGAGGGGCATCTGTTTGGTGCGCTCGCCGGATTTATTGCAGCCAAGGTACTTCTCTCTGCGCCGCGCAGCAGGTTTAATGCCGGCTGAACGCACTGGAGCATCCAGGCGTCGAGGCGATGGCAACTACCCAGGGAATCAGGGGCAAAATGTCGATTTTTCTTTTGTTGCGTCTATACGCCTCCTCCCTCTTTCACCGTTTCGGCTGGGCAGGTCTGGTCATCGCCCTGGGCGTGCACCTGAGCACCGCTTATTTGGGCCTGGTGCTTCTAGGCGAACAGCACCTCACCACGCTCGCCACGTTTATTTACTTCTACCTCACCACCACACTCACCGTCGGTTATGGCGACCTCGCGCCGCAGACCTCGGCAGGGCGGGTGTTCGTGGCCGCCTGGATCATGCTCGGCGGGATTGCGCTGCTGACGGCGGCCATCGGCAAAACCACCAGCAGTGTCATCGATGCATGGAGAAAAGGCATGAAGGGCAAAGGCGATTTCACCGGCAAGGTCGGTCACACGGTGCTCATCGGCTGGGAAGGTGCGCCCAGCGAGCGGGTCATCGAGTTGTTGCTGCAAGACGAAACCTCGAATGACAACCTGATCGTCATTTGCGATTGCACTCTCGATGAAAACCCCATGCCCGGCAAGGCGGCGTTCATCCGCGGTGAAAGCCTGTCGTCCACCGCGTTATTGCTGCGTGCGGGTGTGCCCGGCGCCGAACGGGTGCTGGTGCGAACCCCGTCGGACGACCTGACACTGGCCACCGTGCTGGCGGTGAATCAACTGAGCCCTGTCGGCCATGTGGTCGCCCACTTCAATGAAAGTGAAATCGCCGCGCTCGCCAGCTCCTACGCGCCGCGTTTGGAATGCACCTCAAGCATGGCCATCGAGATGTTGGTGCGTGCTTCCCAGGACCCGGGCTCGTCAGTCGTCATCAATGAGTTGTTGTGCGTGGGCCAAGGCGCCACCCAATACCTGATGAAATTGCCCGAGGCCTTCGAAGCCACCTTCGGCGACCTGTACAGCCGCATGAAGGAGCATCACAACGCCACGCTCATCGGCTACCGCGCCAAAGGCGCCCAGCAACCTTCGATCAACCCGCCCAGCGCCACGCGCGTCGAGGGCGGCGAACTCTTCTACATCGCCTCCACCCGCCTCAAGGACATTTCCAATGGGATGGTTTAAACAGTTGATGGGGCTTGAAGCCCCGAACGCGCGTCCTGAGTCGCACCAGGCGGCCGGCCAAACCTTGCCGAGCGCCGGCCCGCTGGGCCTGGCACCGGGCAAAGGCGTGATGTTCGACTCCAGCCTCAAATTGCTGCTCGACGAGAAAACCTCGGTGGTCATTCCCGGCTCCCAGGAAATCTGGAGCAACGGCACCCTCGACCTCGGGCAATCGACCTGGCTGTCGCGCTACTACATGAACGACGAAGACTACTGGCTGCAAGTGCACACCACCGGCGAAATCGCCGGGCAGGTGGAGTCGGTGATCCTGTTCAACTACCTGAGCTACGTCACCCTCAGCAGCGAAGCGGAACTGCGCCGGCTGGCCGGCCCGCAAAGCCCGATCGGGCTGCCGACCTACACCCACAACGGCGTCGAATTCACCCGCGTGTGGGGCAGCGAAGCCGGTCAGACCGAGCTGGTGGCGATGACCGAGCACGTGGTCAATCCCGAAGAAGCCTACAGCGTCGAGCACCGTTCGATGCTATACGCCCGTGACACCGGCCTGACGGACCGCCGCGAGTTCCTGCTGTTTTCCGTCGAAGAAGACGCCGAAGGCACCATCAGCCTGAGCACGTCGCTGGGCATTTCGCTGTACACAACCGACCTGACCGCGCTCTAAACAAGGAAGCCATTCATGCTAGAAGCTCTCTCCATCTCCCTGAACAAAGCCGCCGTGCTCGGGTTTGTCCTCTACATCCTCGGGGCCGCTGTACTGTTCGTGCTGTTCCAGTTCCTCTACACCCGCATCACCCCGCACAAAGAGTTCGAGCTGATCCGTGCGGGCAACGTGTCTGCGGCGGTCGCCCTGGGCGGCGCCATCGTCGGCTTCGCCATTCCGGCCAGCAACGTGATCGCCTACTCGATCAGCCTCCTCGATTTCGTCGTCTGGGCGGTGATCGCGGCGGTTGTGCAACTGCTGGCGTTCCTGCTGACCAGCCTGGTGCTCAAAGGCACGTCCGAGCGCATCAAGAACGGCGAGCTGGCGGCCGGTATCTACGTGGCGGCCGTGGCCATCAGCGTCGGCATGTTGAATGCCGCGTGCATGACGCCAACCTCGAACTGATCGCCCACGGAGCTCCCGATGAAACGAAGCAAGTACGTCCAGCTGTCGCTGGCAGCGTCGGTCGCCATGGCGATATCCGGCTGTGGGCCGACGGAAAAAACCTACGATTTGCAGAAGAAGTACAACTTCCAGTCGGTGCAGCAATGCGCCGATGAGAAACTGCCGGTGGACGTCTGCTCGGACGCCTACATGACCGCCATGGCCGAACACCGCCGCATTGCGCCGGTGTACGACAACCAGGCCGATTGCGATGCCGACTTTGTCGCCGACTGGTGCCAGCAGGATTCCACCGGCAAATTCATCCCCCGGTTGGGCGGTTTTGAACTGACCGCCGAAGGTCGGGTGACACAGTCCCAGGTCGACGCGGCCAACGCCCAAGTCGGCGGCGCGCAAGCCAACAACGGTGGTTCGGGCTTCTCCACCAGCAGCCTGCTGACCGGTCTGCTGATCGGCAACATGCTCAGCAACAATCGCAACAGCTACCGCTCCGAGCCGGTTTACCGCTACCGCGATGACCGTGGCGACTACGGTTCTTCAACGCTCAGCCAGCGCGTCTCCAAAGGCTCGACCTTCAGCCGCTCGAACCAGGCCCGCTACGGCAGCAGCAACTACTCGAACACGCTGCGCACCTCCAACAAATCCAGCACCGTTGCATCGGCCACCTCCCGTGGCGGCTTCGGCAGCAAGGCCAGCGCACGCAGCGGCTGGGGCGGCGGCGGGTCGAGCAGTTAAGGAAGGCGAGCCATGAAGAAAATCCACTGCGCAGAACGTCACGACTGGAAACAGACCGCCGACAGCCTCGGCTTTCTGTTCCACACCATCGACGACGAACCCTACTGGGACGAAAGCGCGTACTACCAGTTCACGCTCCAGCAAATCGAGCACGACCTGGAAGACCCGACCACCGAGATCCATGACATGTGCATGGACCTCGTCGCCCGCGTGGTCGAGAGCGAAGAACTGCTGGAACGCCTGAGCATCCCCGCGCCGTTCTACGACATGATCCGCACCTCATGGCGTGAAGGCCACCCGCACCTGTACGGGCGCATGGACTTCTCCTACAACGGCACCGGCCCCGCCAAACTGCTCGAACTCAACTACGACACCCCCACCAGCCTCTACGAAGCCGCCGCGTTCCAATGGGGCTGGCTGGAACAATGCATCGAACGCGGGCTGCTGCCCAAACACGCCGACCAGTTCAACAGCATCGACACCAAACTGCACCAGGCCTTCGCCCAACTGCAGATCAACCAACCGTTCTACTTCGCCTCGATGAAAGACTCGGTCGAAGACAAAGGCACCACCGACTACCTGCGCCTCGTCGCCGAAAAAGTCGGCATCGAGTCCCGCCACATCGACATCGAAGACATCGGCCTCACCGCCGAAGGCCGCTTCGTCGACCTCGAAGATCGCTGGATCCCCCACCTGTTCAAACTGCACGCCTGGGAATTCATCTTCCACGAACCCTTCGGCACCGCGATCGCCCAGAGCGACACACAGTTCTTCGAACCGGCGTGGAAATCCATCCTCTCCAACAAAGGCATCCTGCCGCTGCTGTGGGAATTCAACAAAGGCCACCCCAACTTACTCGCGGCACACCTGGATACCGACCCGGGCAAAGCCGTGCCGAAAGGCTGGGTGCGCAAGCCATTCTTCTCACGGGAAGGGGCGAACATCGAACTGCAAACGGCGGACGGGCTGATCGTCAAAGAGGACGGGCCTTACACCGATGCGCCGTTCATCCTGCAGGAATTTGCGCCGCTGCCGAAGTTTGGGGACAGCTATACGCTGATTGGGTCTTGGGTGATTGGGGACCAGGCGGCGGGGATTGGGGTGCGGGAGGACAATAGTTTGATTACCAAGGATTCGAGCCGGTTTTTGCCGCATTTGATATTGGATTGAGGAAGTTAGTAGGGATTATTTCGGGCATTAAAAAGCCGGCTTGTGGCCGGCTTCTCGGGGACTGCTTCAGCTTGTTTTTGACAAACCTCACCAGCCTTCAAATCGCTCAGCCCACGTTGCGTCGGGCTGAATAGTAAGGGCATCCGCGGGAACTCCTCCGCTTCGCCGAGCAGGGTGGGTAGCGTAAAGCTACCCCCTGCCAAATGTGGGCCGCATGATACCCACATTCACCTCAAATGCCCACCTCCGGATCCGATTTAGAGCCTTCCCAGCCCAATAAATGCTCATCCAGCGGCACGGGTGGGCGGCGGTTATTCAGGGTGGACCACCAGAACACCCAACCCACGATCTGGAAGTTCTGCTCGAAGCGTTGTTCGTAGGTGAGGTATTCGTCGGGGTGTTCGCTGGCGTTGTGGCTGCGCATGCGCAGGCCGCCGCCTGGGCGGTTGTAGAGGTATTTGATGCGCAGCATGCCGTCGTGTTCTACGGCGTAGATTTCGCCGTCGATGATTTGGGTGCGGCCTCGGTCGATGGCAAGGGTTGCGCCTTGTTGGATGATGTCGATCATGCTGTTGTCGACCATGTAGGCGCCTAGGGCGCGGTCGGGGTTTACGGTGAGGGTGTCGAGGGTGTGTTGGGAGACGCGGATGCGTTCGCTGGAGGTGAAGGAAGGGTGGAGGTCGATTTCCACGTCGGTTTTTTCCGGAGGGCAGGCTGGGTCTGCGAGGTATTTACCGCGTCCTTCGCGGGTGTTGGTCAGTCCTTTTCGGGTGTCCGGGCCTTCCAGCAGGAAGTTGGCCGGTGGGTGCTTGGGGCCTTCGCCGGTGCGTAGCCAACGGCTGGAGATGCACAGCAGTTCTGCGATCTCGTTGAGTCGGCCCATGGGCACGCCGCGCTTGAACCAGTTGTTCACGTGTTGGGGCGTGACGCCGCGGTTCTTGGCGAAGTCGGAGGCGGAAAGGTGAACTTCCCGTAATAGCGCTTTTAAACGATCACCTGATGTATTCATAAACGCAGAGCTTACTGACCGGGAAAACAGATCAAATAAACCATGCGTTGAGTTGCGCTTGTAGGTTTTTACTTAGTTGTAGTTCGATGCGCCGGATTCAAAGGGAAACTAAACGAGATCTATAAGTTTTTGAACTTGTCGTTTAATTTTTCCCACAAAAAAAGCCCCGAATGATCGGGGCTTTTTTTTATTGCCGGGGCAATGAGGAGCGGGTATCAGCCTTTGTAGGCAGCGACCGACTTCAGGATCTCGGCGCGGGCGGCGTCTGCGTTGCCCCAACCGTCGATCTTCACCCATTTGCCTTTTTCGAGGTCTTTGTAGTTCTCGAAGAAGTGCTTGATCTGCTCCAGCAACAGTGGCGGCAGGTCGGTGTATTCCTTCACGTCCACGTACAGCTGGGACAGCTTGTCGTGTGGTACCGCGATAACCTTGGCATCGCCGCCGCCGTCGTCGGTCATGTTCAGGATGCCGACTGGACGTGCGCGGATCACCGAGCCTGGCGCAACCGGGTAAGGGGTTACGACCAGCACGTCGAGGGGGTCACCGTCGTCGGCCAAGGTGTTTGGGATGAAACCGTAGTTGGCCGGGTAGAACATTGGGGTGGCCATGAAACGGTCAACGAACAGGCAATCGCTGTCTTTGTCGATTTCGTATTTGATCGGCGCGTGGTTGGCCGGAATCTCGATGGCGACGTAGATGTCGTTCGGCAGGTCTTTGCCAGCCGGAATCTTGCTGTAGCTCATTGGGCGTTGCCCCCGTTAATTGGCCATGAAACATGGCCGGATTGGCCTAAAAGTGGCGGCGATTATAGGCACATTCTGATGCCGATGCCATGCGTCAGACGTCGTACGGCGCCTGGGGTTCAGTCCGGTACCGTGCGTCGCTGGCTTGCAGCTGAGTCAGGCGGGCCAGGGGATCCTGGCGGTAAAAGCGGCTGAGCTGCGCGTACACCTGTGGATAATGGTTGACCAGTAAATCCGGGGCGCTGAAGAAATATTCGCTGGTGACCGCAAAGAACTCGGCCGGGTTTTCGGCGGCGTAGGGGTCGATCTCGGTTTCAGCGTCCGGGTTGGCGTCGAGCTGGCGATTGAGGTCGTCGTAGGCGCTTTGCATCACGCTGGCCCACTCTTGCACGCGCATGTCGCTGTGCAGCGGCGGCAGGCCGTTGGCATCGCCGTTGAGCATGTCCAGCTTGTGGGCCAGTTCGTGAATGACCAGGTTGTAGCCTTCCCACTGGCCGCTTGCTAGCACGCCGGGCCAGGCCAGGATCACCGGGCCCTGTTGCCAGGCTTCGCCGCTGTGTTCGCCGTCCCATTCGTGTTCGATGCCGCTGCTGTCGCGATGGCGCTGGGGGCTCAGGAAGTCGTCGGGGTACAGCACGATTTCGTGGAAACCCTGATACCAGTCGAGGTCGCCCAGGTTCATCAGCGGCAGTTGTGCCTGGGCGGCGAGCAGCAGGCGTTGTTCCTGGTGCAGCTCGACGCCGGGCAGGGCGGTGAGGTGTTTTTCGGCGAGGAATACCACGCAGGCTTCGCGCAGCCACTGGTCCTGCTCGGCGCTGATGCCGTCGAGGAAGGTCAGGTGGTGGCGCACCCGCTGCCAGGTGTCCTCGGCAATCGGGTGCTTGGCCAGCAGGCGCCGGCGACGCCAGGCGCTGAGGGACCACATCGTGCGCTTACTGCGACTTGGCTTCGGAAGAGGTGCGGCCAAAGCGGCTGCGGGCCACGCCAATGATCATCGGCACCAGGGACAGCAGGATGATGAACACCACCAGCAGCGACAGGTTTTTCTTGATGAACGGCACGTTGCCGAAGAAGTAGCCCAGGGTCACCAGGCCGCCGACCCAGATGATGGTGCCGAACACGCTGAAGCCGAAGAAGCGCGGGTAAGGCATTTTGGCGATGCCGGCGACGAACGGGGCGAAGGTGCGCAGGATTGGCAGGAAGCGCGCCAGGGTCACGGTTTTGCCGCCGTGCTTGTCGTAGAAGTCGTGGGTCTTCTGCAGGTAGTCGCGGCGGAAGATTTTCGAGTTCGGGTTGCTGAACAGCCGTTCTCCGGCCGTTCGGCCTATCACATAGTTGGTGCTGTCCCCGAGGATCGCCGCCAACATCAACAGGCCGCCCAACAGGATCGGGTCCATGCCGCCGCCCGCGGCAATGGCGCCGGCGATGAACAGCAACGAATCACCCGGCAGGAACGGCATGACCACCAGGCCGGTCTCGCAAAAAATCACCAGGAACAGGATGGCGTAGATCCACACGCCGTAATTCCTCACCAGCGTATCGAGATACACGTCGAGATGCAGGATAAGGTCAAGCGGGTTGAAATCCATGGATGGCACCTGTGTGAATGGCCCGGCTCAGCAGGCCTGTGCGGGGGCGTCGGGAAATAAGGCTACAAGTCTATGTCGCAATTCTTACAACCCTGAGAGGTCCGCATTATACGGATTGAGCCGTGAAAAGCGTGTTGGTTTTGTAGCGGGGGATGTCGTGTAGACGATGGGCTAAGGTCTGAATGTTATCGAGTGTTCAATTGTGGGAGCTGGCTTGCCTGCGATGCGGGCACCTCGGTGTATCAGTGAGACCGAGGTGATGCCATCGCAGGCAAGCCAGCTCCCACACAAGCCCGTTCCCCATAGGATAGGCGGTATGGGCTTCAGTCCTCGCTGATTGGCAACACGTAGTTCTTGAACTCCGTGTCTTCGCGAAACCCGATTGACTCGTACGTCTTCTGCGCCACTTCGTTGTCACTGCTGGTCGACACCCGCAGCCGTACCGCGTGGGTTTCCTTGGCCATTTTCTTCGCCGTGCGCATCAGGTTGTCTGCCACCAGTTGGCGGCGGGCGTCCTCGGCCACGTAGATGTCGTTGAGGATCCACACACGCTTGAGCGACAGCGACGAAAAGCTCGGGTACAGCTGGCAAAAGCCGAGCAGCTTCTTGTCGTCATCATCGGCCAGGGCCAGGTAGATCACCGACTCCTTGCGGCGCAGGCGCTTTTCCAGAAAGGCCCGCGACGAGTCCGGGAAGGGCAGGGCACCATAAAACTCACGGTATTTGACGAACAGCGGGGTCAACAGGTCCAGGTGTTCCAGGGTCGCTTGAGTAATCCGCATGCCAGGCCTCAACTTCCAAAGGGGGGATGACCACACAAGCGGCCGTGACTCGATGCTGCCTAATGGCGCGAAAAAGCGCAATCGTGCGGCAATCAGTCATCCGGTGAACTGAGCAGGAAATTGCCTTTCATCAGGTCAGGATCATCCGATTCGATGGTCTGAACCTGCGCCTCGTCCTTGAGATTGACCCCCGACAGCTGCCGACGACACGCCTCTCGCATCAAGTAAAGCAGGCGATGGGCGGCCATGCCGTAGCTCAGGCCTTCCAGGCGCACATTGGAGATGCAATTGCGGTAGGCATCGGTGAGGCCGACCTTGGGGTTGTAGGTGAAATACAGGCCTAGGCTGTCCGGCGAACTGAGCCCCGGCCGTTCGCCGATCAGAATGACGGTCATCTTGGCCCCCAGCAGCTGGCCCACTTCATCCGCCACCGCCACGCGGCCCTGTTCCACCAAAACAACCGGCGACAAGGACCAACCGTCGGCGCTGCTCTGTTCCTCCAGGCGTGTCAGAAACGGCAAGGTGTGTTTATGCACCGCCAGTGCCGACAGGCCATCGGCGACCACCACCGCCAAGTCCACGCCGCCCGGATTGGCCGACGCATGATCACGCAGCAACTGGGCCGACTCATCGCTCAAGCGCCGCCCCAGATCCGGGCGTTGCAGGTACATGTGACGGTCAGTGGCGGCACTGTGCAGCAACAGGCTGTCGCGCCCGCGCTCGGCCAACTGGCTGCTGAGGCCGGCATGGTCGAAGGGCAAATGCACTGCGTCCCGCGCTTGGGCGTGGGCAAACTGGAAGTCCAGCTGTGCGCTGGTGGGGATGCTGGTGCCGGTGCGGCCCAGGGCAATGCGCGCCGGGGTCAGGCGGCGCAATTCCAGCCACGGGTTGTCAGGCAGGTCGAGTTGCACGGGCGGCTCCTTCATCCCAGTTGCGCCAAGGCTTGGCGGAAGGCTGGTGGCAGGCTGTTGCCAAACTGCACCTTGCCGTCGGCTTGCGTGAAAATGCCCATTTTGGCCAGCCACTGTTCAAACTCCGGCGCCGGCTTTAAACCCAATGTTTGGCGGGCGTATAAAGCGTCGTGGAACGAGGTGGTCTGGTAGTTGAGCATGATGTCATCGGAGCCCGGGATGCCCATGATGAAGTTGATCCCGGCCACCCCCAGCAGGGTCAGCAGGGTGTCCATGTCGTCCTGGTCGGCCTCGGCATGGTTGGTGTAGCAGATGTCGCAGCCCATCGGCACGCCCAGCAGCTTGCCGCAGAAGTGGTCTTCAAGGCCGGCGCGGATGATCTGCTTGCCGTTGTACAGGTACTCGGGGCCGATAAAGCCTACGACCGTATTCACCAGAAACGGCTTGAAATGTCGGGCGACCGCGTAGGCGCGGGTTTCGCAGGTTTGCTGGTCGACGCCAAAGTGCGCGTTGGCCGACAAGGCGCTGCCTTGGCCGGTTTCGAAATACATCAGGTTCTGGCCCAGCGTGCCGCGCTTGAGGCTCAAGCCCGCCTCGTAACCTTCCTGCAGCACGCTCAGGCTGATGCCGAAACTGGCGTTGGCCGCTTCAGTGCCGGCAATCGACTGGAACACCAGGTCCAGCGGCACGCCGCGGTTGATCGCCTCGATCGAGGTGGTGACGTGGGTCAGCACGCACGCCTGGGTCGGGATCTCATAGCGCTGGATGATCGCGTCGAGCATCTCCAGCATGGCGCAGATCGACGCGATGCTGTCGGTGGCCGGGTTGATGCCGATCATGGCGTCGCCGTTGCCGTACAGCAGGCCGTCGAGAATGCTCGCGGCGATGCCGGCCGGTTCGTCCGTGGGGTGGTTGGGTTGCAGGCGCGTGGATAAACGCCCGCGCAGGCCCATCGTGCCGCGAAACTGCGTGACCACGCGGATCTTTTGCGCCACCAGCACCAGGTCCTGCACGCGCATGATCTTGGACACGGCGGCGGCCATTTCCGGTGTCAGCCCTGGCGCCAAGGCGCGTAGGGAATGTTCGTCGGCCGCGTCGCTGAGCAGCCAGTCGCGCAGGCCGCCGACGGTCAGGTGGCTGACCACTGCAAACGCCTGTTTATCGTGGGTGTCGATGATCAGGCGGGTGACTTCATCGCTTTCATAGGGGATCAGCGCTTCTTCGAGGAAGTGCTTGAGCGGGATATTCGCCAGCGCCATCTGCGCCGCCACCCGCTCGCCGTCGTTCTGCGCGGCGACGCCGGCCAGGAAGTCCCCGGAACGTGCGGGGCTGGCCTTGGCCATCACGTCCTTGAGGCTGTCGAAGCGGTAGGTTTGAGCGCCTACCGCGTGGGAAAAGCTTGCCATACAGTGTCTCCTTGACGACGCAGGCAGCGGCCTGCGTCGAGGTTTACGGCATTCAGTGCAAGGCGGCCTCTGCGGCCTGGATCGCCGCGAATTCCTCTTCGGGCGTGCCTGCTACCAAGTGATGCCGGCTGTAGAAAGCAAAGTAAGCAATTAATACTCCATAGATGATCGCGGCGCCAATCACCACCCGTGGGTCCACCAGAAAGCCCGCCACCACGGCCACGCAGGCCAGTACCAAGGCGATGCCGGAAGTGAAGATGCCGCCTGGTGTGCGGTACGGACGCTCCATTTTGGGGCGACGGATACGCAGGGTGATGTGCGCGGCCATCATCAGCACGTAGGAAATGGTCGCGCCAAACACCGCCACCAGAATCAGCAGGTCGCCCTGGCCGGTCAGCGACAGGCCAAAGCCAATGATGCCGGGGATTACCAGGGCCAGTACGGGTGCCTTGCTCTTGTTGGTCTGGGACAGTTTGCGCGGCAGGTAGCCCGCGCGGGACAAGGCGAAGATCTGCCGCGAATAGGCGTAGATGATCGAGAAAAAGCTGGCGATCAGGCCGGCCAGGCCCACCAGGTTGACGAAGCCGCCCATCCACGTTGAACCGCCGTAGGACAAGGCCAGCGCTTCCACCAGCGGGTTGCCGGATTTGACCAGCGCATAGGTGCCGGCGCCGCCCGGTGCAATCACCAGGATCAACAGGGCAAAACTGGTCAGCACTACAATGGCGCCGATCAGGCCGCGGGGCAGGTCGCGCTTGGGGTTCTTGGTTTCTTCGGCGGCCAGGGGCACGCCTTCTACCGCCAGGAAAAACCAGATGGCGTAGGGAATCGCTGCCCACACGCCGACATAACCGAACGGCAGGAAGGTGCTGGCGCCCTTGGCTTCGGTCACTGGAATGTCCAGCAGGTTGGCCACGTTGAAGTGCGGCACCATCGACACCAGGAACACGCCCAGGGCAATCGCTGCAATCGCGGTAATCACAAACATCAGCTTCAAGGCTTCACCGACGCCGAAGATGTGGATGCCGATAAAGATGATGTAGAACGCCAGGTAGATCATCCAACCGCCGATGCCGAACAGCGACTCACAGTAGGCGCCGATAAACACCGCGATGGCGGCGGGGGCGATGGCGTATTCGATCAGGATGGCGGTGCCCGTGAGGAACCCGCCCCAGGGGCCAAAGGCGCTGCGGGCAAAGCCGTAGCCACCACCGGCGGTAGGAATCATGGAAGACAGTTCGGCCAGGGAAAAACACATGCACAGGTACATGGTGGCCATCAGCAATGTGGCGAGGAACATCCCACCCCAGCCGCCTTGGGCCAGGCCGAAGTTCCAACCGGCATAGTCGCCGGAGATGACGTAGGCAACGCCAAGGCCTACCAGCAGTACCCAGCCGGCGGCGCCTTTTTTAAGTTCGCGTTGTTGGAAGTAGTGGGAGTCAACTTTTTCGAAGTCGACAGAAGAGCCAGTCGGTTCGCTAGGCATGGGAAAGTACCGTCCGTTGTTATTGTTTTTAATTCGGCATCTATGGGCCGAATGCATTTCGCAAGTACTTGTAGAGATCTAACTGTGGGAGCGAGCAAGCCCGCTCCCACATTAGGTAGTGCATTTCAAATGTGGGAGCGGGTTGTCAGTTAGAAGAAACCCAACGGATTAATGTCGTAGCTCACCAGCAGGTTCTTGGTCTGCTGGTAGTGATCCAACATCATCTTGTGGGTCTCACGGCCCACGCCGGACTTCTTGTAACCCCCGAACGCGGCATGTGCCGGGTACAGGTGGTAGCAGTTGGTCCACACGCGGCCGGCCTTGATCGCCCGGCCCATGCGGTAGGCGCGGTTGATGTCGCGGGTCCACACGCCGGCGCCCAGGCCGAACTCGGTGTCGTTGGCAATCGCCAGGGCTTCGGCTTCGTCCTTGAAGGTGGTGATGCTCACCACTGGGCCGAAGATTTCTTCCTGGAACACGCGCATTTCGTTGGTGCCCTTGAGCAGGGTTGGCTGGATGTAATACCCGCCCGCCATGTCGCCTTCGAGCTTCTCGACCTTGCCACCGGTGAGCAGTTGCGCGCCTTCGCCCTTGGCGATTTCCAGGTAGGACAGGATCTTGTCGAATTGCTGCTCGGACGCCTGGGCGCCGACCATGGTGTCGGTGTCCAGCGGGTCGCCGCGTTTGATCGACTCGATCTTCTTCATGACCACTTTCATGAACTCGGGGTAGATCGACTCCTGCACCAGCGCGCGGGACGGGCAGGTGCACACTTCGCCCTGGTTGAAGAACGCCAGCACCAGGCCTTCAGCGGCTTTCTCAATGAAGGACGGCTCGGCCTTCATGATGTCGTCGAAGAAAATGTTCGGCGACTTGCCGCCCAGCTCAACGGTGGACGGAATAATGTTCTCGGCCGCCGCATGCATGATGTGCGAGCCCACCGGCGTGGAGCCGGTGAAGGCAATCTTGGCGATGCGCTTGCTGGTAGCCAGGGCTTCGCCGGCTTCTTTGCCGAAACCGTGCACCACGTTCAGCACGCCCGGTGGCAGCAGGTCACCGATTACTTCCAGCAGCACGTTGATGCCCAGCGGGGTTTGCTCGGCAGGCTTGAGCACCACGCAGTTGCCCGCCGCCAGGGCCGGGGCGAGTTTCCAGGCGGCCATCAGCAGCGGGAAGTTCCACGGGATGATCTGGCCCACTACACCCAGCGGCTCGTGGAAGTGGTACGAGGCGGTGTGTTCGTTGATCTCGGCGCTGGTGCCCTCCTGGGCGCGGATGCAACCGGCGAAGTAGCGGAAGTGGTCGGCGGCCAGCGGGATGTCCGCGTTAAGGGTTTCACGCACGGCCTTGCCGTTGTCCCAGGTTTCGGTGATGGCCAGCAGTTCGAGGTTCTGTTCAATGCGGTCGGCGATTTTCAGCAGCACCAGCGAGCGGTCCTGGGCCGAGGTCTTGCCCCAGGCGTCGGCGGCGGCGTGGGCGGCGTCCAGCGCCTTGTCGATGTCTTTGGCCGTGGAGCGAGGGAATTCTGCGATGGGCTTGCCGTTGACCGGCGAGGTGTTGGTGAAATAGTTGCCATCGACCGGCGCAACGAATTCGCCACCGATGTAGTTGCCGTACTTGGCCTTGAACGAAACGATGGCGCCTTCAGTACCGGGGTGTGCGTAACGCATGGTAGGTATCTCCTGGCTCTTATGTTTATTGGGAGTGCAGCGCAACGAGCGCGTTATAAAGCGTAGAGCAAAGGTTGGGCCACTGCTTTGCGGGCCAGGTAAATCAAGGGTTTAGGGTTTGTTGCAAGGCGTTGCTGTGCCAAGGGTGGTACAGGCGGTGTGACAGTTTGTGCCACCTTTGGTACAGCCGGTGACCGGTGAGTCTGCCCGGGATTGCAATGGCTGGAGGCCTGGGGGATGCTGGGCGTTCTCACGCAGGGAGAATAATAAGAAATGCACAACGATCATTTCAGTCGCCATGCCCAGCAAGTCCTCACCGTGGCCCATGGTCGCGACCCTTCCAGCGATCCCTCCATCGCCCGCTCCTGGCTGCGTTGCCTGGAGGACTACCACCTGGACCCTGCGCAAACCATTGCCCCCACCGTGCTTGAACATGGCCGCCTGCTGGAAAGCCGCGAGCGCCTGCAACAGGTGCTGCACATTGCCGGCAGTGAGATGAACAGCCTGCACCAGCAACTCTCGGGCGCCGGCCATGCGGTGTTGCTGACCGATGCGCGGGGCGTGATCCTCAACTGTGTCACCGCGCCGTCCGAGCGCAAGATCTTCGAACGCGCCGGGCTGTGGCTGGGCGCCGATTGGAGCGAGGCGTGCGAGGGCACCAACGGCATCGGCACCTGCCTGGTGGAGCGCCAGTCCCTGACCATTCACCGTGATGAACACTTTCGTGGCCGGCATACCGGGCTGACCTGTTCGGCCAGCCCGGTGTTCGATCCCCATGGCGAACTGCTGGCCGTGCTGGACGTGTCCTCTGCCCGCGAGGCGGTGTCGCGCCAGAGCCAGTTCCATACCATGGCGCTGGTCAACCTGTCGGCGAAGATGATCGAGAGCTGCTACTTCCTGCGTCACTTCGAACACCACTGGCTGCTGCGTTTTCATTTGCAGGCCGAGTCGGTGGGCTTGTTCAGCGAAGGGCTGCTGGCGTTCGACGGTGAGGGGCGAATCTGCGCCGTGAACCAAAGTGCACTGAACCTGCTGGGACAACTGCGCGGCGGTTTGCTGGGGCAACCGGTGGAAGCGTTTTTCGACTGTTCCCTGGACCAATTGCTCGGCCGCGCCAGCGCCAATGCCACGGCCAGTTGGCCGCTGCGCACCCGCGATGGCCGGCATTTGTTTGCGGCATTGCGCGGGCAAGCGCTCCCAGCCCCCGTGCCCATCGCCAAGCCGGTTGCCGTGGAGCGGCCACGCCTGCCCGGCATCTGCCTGGGCGACCCCGCTTTGCAACAGGATTTCAGCAAGGCGCTGCGGGTGTTCGAACGCGACGTACCGCTGTTGATCAATGGCGAAACCGGTTCCGGCAAGGAGGCCTTCGCCAAGGCTGTGCACCAGGCCAGCCAACGGGCCGACAAGCCCTTTGTGGCGCTCAACTGCGCGGCCATCCCTGAAAGCCTGATCGAGAGCGAATTGTTCGGCTATCGCGGTGGCAGTTTCACCGGTGCCCGCAAGGAAGGCATGCAAGGCAAGTTGCAGCAGGCCGATGGTGGCACGTTGTTCCTCGATGAAATCGGCGACATGCCCCTGGCCTTGCAGACCCGCCTATTAAGGGTACTGGAGGACCGGCTGGTGGTGCCCATTGGCGGCGAGCCGCAAGCCGTCAACGTCAGGATCATCAGCGCGACTCACCGTAATCTGCTGGAGCGCGTGGGCGACGGCAGCTTTCGCGAAGACTTGTATTACCGGCTCAACGGTCTGGAAATTCCGTTGCCGGCCTTGCGCGACCGTGCCGACAAGCCCCAGTTGCTGGATTTTCTGCTGGCCGAGGAGGCGGGCGATCAAGCAGTCACCCTTGAGCCCTCCGCGCGCCAAGCGCTGCTGGCGTTTGCCTGGCCAGGCAATGTGCGGCAGATGCGCATGGTGCTGCGCACCGTGGTTGCGTTGTGCATGGACGGTTGCGTGCGGTGTGAGGACTTGCCGGTGGCGCTTCGCCAGTCACTCAGCGTGACGGCGGGCACTGCAACAACCCAGGCTGACTCGTCGCTGGGGGCCGCAGAGCGAGGAGCATTGTTGGCCACCTTGGCTCAGCAGCATTGGCATATGAGCCAGACCGCCGTCGCGCTGGGTGTCAGTCGAAACACGCTTTATAGAAAGCTGCGCAAATATGGAATCGCCCGCCCATTGCGCCAGGAGTGTTAACGGGTTGTCGTTTATTCAGTTGGGCGAGTAGGAGGCGAGTTTTGCCTGCCGTGCGATGACTCGGGTTTATCGTGGGGCGCTGATTTTCTGGAACCCGATAGCGGTTTTCAAAGACGCAGTAGATGAGGTCGGCATTCAGCCTGGCCTCGGATTACCGGCTTTAACTCCCTATCCGTATCAGAAG
Source organism: Pseudomonas sp. BIGb0164 (assembly GCF_024810135.1). Classification (NCBI taxonomy): domain Bacteria; kingdom Pseudomonadati; phylum Pseudomonadota; class Gammaproteobacteria; order Pseudomonadales; family Pseudomonadaceae; genus Pseudomonas; species Pseudomonas sp. BIGb0164. Next base: position 94,795 of record NZ_JANUEA010000011.1, read on the forward strand.
TCATCAAGGTGAAGATTATGCGTATCACAGGTCTGCCTCCGTCGACGCTCCACCATTCTGAGTCATCGCCCGCCCATCCGCAGACAGAACCCGCCGCGCCTGAAACGTTCGCCCATGAAGAAACCCAGGGTGGACACACACGCAGCAAGCGCGGGATTGTTTCCAATCCATTCCGACGCGCACCGTCGACTCCGCTACGTACGCCCAGTGTCGTGTCGACTCGCCCGCCCGTTCCGCCTGGGAGCCCCAAGCCTCCCGCAAGGACCGCGCGGGACAACTTCAAGGAAATCTCGGCAACCCTCACCGGTACGCCCGGTCCGCGTACGCTGCCCTCCCAGAGCCACGTGGCCCCGAAAACCCTGGCGGATGTCACGCAGAACCTGATCGTTGCAGACCGCCTGCACAAGGCTGGCGTGTTCGCCAACGAGCCCAAGCTGGGCACGGTGGCCCGGGATGCCTTTGTCAACGCGGGTATCAACGGCCTGGTGAGTGCACCGTTGAGCATTGCAACGTACGCAGGCTCGGCCTGGACCGGGGAGGCGATCAAGGGTCAATTCGCCTCGCAAACGCCCATACTGCCACCTATTCACGGCCCGGCGCCGAGTACCCAAGTGGGCGGGGGCGCGCCAGTACCGGATTCCGCTCAGGTGGAGGCACACCTGAAATTGGCCGAGCTTCGGATCGAAGTGGTGGCGAACAACATCAGGGCGATACGTCAGGGGACGGATGCGCCCGCCCTGCGCATGATGGAGCAGGTTTCTGCCACTCCGAACGAACGTCTGAATACCTTGGAGGGGTTGTACGAGGTGGCTGAAAAGAAGCTGAAACTGATCGGAGAGGACAATGACATGATTTTCCGCCCCTTCGCGGTGCCGGCGGGCACCTCGCCTCTCACTGACGCGGTTCGCCTGACGCACCTGGACAAGCGTTTTGAAGCGGTGAACAAGTTCATCGGCAAGTTGATCGTATTGAAGGAGACAGAACTACCCAAGGAAACACCCGGCGAAACCTCGACGGCCTGATGTTCCAGGCGGCCTTCCGGGGCCGCCGCCCGACACCTAAAGAGTGCGATTTCCCCCGCCCTGCGCTAACCTGCCTCGATGTTTTACGAGGTCGACTATGCACATTCATATTCTTGGTATCTGCGGCACTTTCATGGGCTCGATGGCGGTTCTGGCCAAAGAACTGGGCCATCACGTCACCGGCTCCGATGCCAACGTCTACCCGCCCATGAGCACGCAGTTGCAGGCCCAGGGCATTGAGTTGACCCAAGGCTACGACCCGTCGCAGTTCGACCCGGTGCCGGACCTGGTGGTGATCGGCAATGCCATGTCGCGGGGCAACCCAGCGGTCGAATATGTGCTCAACAAAGGTTTGCCTTATGTGTCTGGCCCGCAGTGGCTGGCCGATCACGTGCTGCAAGGCCGTTGGGTACTCGCCGTTGCCGGCACCCATGGCAAGACCACTACCAGCAGCATGCTGGCCTGGGTGCTGGAGCATGCCGGCATGAGCCCGGGCTTCCTGATTGGCGGCGTGCCGCAGAATTTCTCGGTGTCGGCGCGCTTGGGCGACACACCGTTTTTTGTGATCGAAGCCGATGAATACGACAGTGCCTTCTTCGACAAACGTTCCAAGTTCGTTCACTACCGCCCACGCACCGCGATCCTGAACAATCTGGAGTTCGATCACGCCGACATCTTCCCCGATCTGCCGGCCATCGAGCGGCAGTTCCACCACCTGGTGCGCACCATTCCCAGCGAAGGCCTGGTGATCCATCCGACCACCGAGCCCGCCTTGCAGCGGGTGATCGAGATGGGCTGCTGGACCCCGGTGCAAACCACCGGCGCGGGCGGGCAGTGGCAGGTCAAGCTGCTCAGCGAAGACGGCTCCAGATTCGAAGTGCTGTTTGAGGGCGAGCCCCAGGGCATTGTCGAGTGGGGCATGACCGGCCAGCACAACGTGGCCAACGCGCTGGTGACTCTTGCCGCCGCGCGGCATGTGGGCGTTGTGCCGTCCATGGGCATTGCCGCGTTGAGCGCCTTCAAGAGCGTGAAACGCCGCATGGAAAAAGTCGCCGAGGTGAATGGCATTACGATCTACGACGACTTTGCCCACCATCCGACGGCGATTGCCACCACCCTGGATGGCCTGCGCAAGCAGGTGGGCGATGCGCCGATCATTGCGATCATCGAGCCGCGTTCCAACTCCATGAAGCTGGGCGCGCACCGCGATGGTTTGCCGGAAAGCGTCAACGATGCCAACGAGGCTGTCTGGTACGCACCGGCCAACCTCGGCTGGGACCTGCCGGGCATTGCCGCGCGGTGTACGGTGCCGTCCACGGTGTGCGATTCCATCGAAGGCATCATCGAGCACGTCAAGCAGCAGGCCAAGCCGGGCACTCACGTAGTGGTCATGAGCAACGGCGGCTTCGGCGGCCTGCATGGCAAGTTGGCCGAGGCGCTGAAATGAGCGGGCCGGAACGCGTCACCCTGGCGATGACCGGCGCATCGGGCGCACCTTATGGGTTGCGCCTGCTCGATTGCCTGGTGCGCGAAGACCGCGAGGTGCATTTCTTGATCTCCAAGGCCGCGCAATTGGTGCTGGCCACCGAGACCGACGTCGCGCTGCCGGCCAAGGTACAGATGATGCAGGCCTTCCTCACCGAGTACACCGGTGCGGCGGCGGGGCAGATCCGGGTTTACGGCAAGGAAGACTGGATGTCGCCGGTGGCCTCGGGCTCTGGCGCACCGGCGGCGATGGTGGTGGTGCCGTGTTCCACCGGCACGTTGTCGGCGATTGCCACCGGTGCGTGCAACAACCTGATCGAGCGCGCGGCGGACGTGACCCTCAAGGAGCGTCGCCAGTTGATCCTGGTGCCACGTGAAGCGCCTTATTCGAGCATTCACCTGGAGCACATGCTCAAGCTGTCGAACATGGGCGTGACCATTTTGCCGGCATCGCCGGGCTTCTATCACCAGCCGCAGACCATCGATGACCTGGTGGACTTTGTGGTGGCGCGCATTCTCAACCTGCTGAACATCCCTCAGGACATGCTGCCACGTTGGGGCGAACACCATTTGAGCAGCGATGAATAAACTCTTGATGGTAGTGCTGGCGCTGCAACTCGCCGGCTGCGCGACCGCTCGCACCTTGGACGCCGCGCAATCCGGTGCACCGGTGGTGTATGCCGGTACGCGGCTGGACTTGTATGCGATCAATGGTGGCTGCTGCGCCAAGGATCGGTTTGGTGCCGAGGCGCCGAGCTATCCCCATGTCGATCTGCCAGCCAGCGCGCTGCTCGACACGCTGCTGTTGCCGCTGTCGGTGTTAACGGTGCTGGGGGTTGGCTTCAACGCCACGGGCGGTCTTTAGGGCGGGGGTGCAAGCGCGCCTCATTGTAGCCAACCCCGTATCCACATCAGATCGTGTTCATACCGTATAAGTGGGAGTGCGAACGGCAGTCGTAACTGGCTCTAGCCCGAAGTATCAATCGATTTACTTCGTAACATTATAAACAGTGGCTGTTGTGGGGGGGGATCGGTCGCTCGTGTCACTCAGTGCATGAAATATTTAATTTTTGTTCATGTGCGAGGCAAATATGACAACTATTCCTACTTCTCAGGTAGAGCCTGCTGGGTCAGGTAACGCACTCGTCGAAACGTATTCAGGCTCCCAGCCGAACAACGATAGTGAAGCCGCTGCGAGCCGCCGCAGTACGCAAATGTCTGACTCTCCTGAGAGTCGCGCAGCTGCTGACGCTAAGTTATCGAAACCTTTCGCGATGGCATTAGCGGCGTGGTCCTTTCACACTTCCATTGCACCGCCTGATCTTTCTGTTCCTGCGGATACTACATTGAGGCGTTGGCGCACCGAACTGGACAACGCGTTCAACAGCCGCGAATTTTTAACGTGGGCGAAGGAGCAAGGGCTTGATACCAAGAGTATGAAGCTGGACCCCTTGCTCGGGGAGTTGACCGGCATTGTAAAGGGTAAGACAAAAACGTTTTCCCTCAGTGACGATTCAGGCTGGCCGGATGTTTCCCGAGTCTTGCTTTCAATTGCCAGGGTGATCGCACCACGGCCTGGGCAGGCCTTTAGTTACCCTTGGCCGGAGGGCAAGGTGCCGTTGTACGTGGTGGGGCGATTTTACGGAGTGCCCATCGACCTTTCGCCAGCACAGGCCGCCGATCACCGCAAAAAACTGCAAAAAGGCGAAATACCTGAATTTCCTCCTTCGGGTTACGGCGTGCAGCGATCCGTAGCGGCGTTAGAGGAGCAGCGTAAGGCGCTGGGGGATGACGCCAATCATCATGCACTTCTTGCAGCGCTGAGATCCCAGGCAAACGATGCCGAAGGGAAGATTGATCTGAACATCGTCATGCTGCCCCTTGACAGGCGCTCAAGCCTATTTTTCACCGAACAGCGCCGGGAGATAAGTGTTGCGAAGATGCTTGAGTCGCGTGGATATAACGTGCCTGCCAATAGTCAGGAAGCACATTATCTGGCTCGTTCATTATCCTTTGATCTTCTCCCTCGGGTGCCAGGGGCGGACGCTGGAGGGGTCAGGAATATCGTTAAGGCGTTGGGTAACACTCAGTTACGCAAGATGAAGGCGGAGGTAAACAAATGGAAGGCGCAAACAGCCAGTCAGGCTTCTAATCCTCAGGCCGGGGTTGGGGCTGACAGTCTGTTACACCGTCTGATCGGCTCGCTTGCCGAGTCTACGCGCAAGGCGATTGCGGACAACCCTGCGTTAGCATGGGATCAGCTGATTCGCTCGCCAGAGGCTTTGAAGCTGGGTAAGGCCTTACAAAGTAAACTCAATACAGCTGAGTCTCCGACCGGTGTAATCGAAATATTGAACGCAGCGCTCGTGCAAGAGCTTGATCCCGGTTTAGGAAAGTCACCCTATAATCTGGCGGGCTATAACCTCTACAGCAAAGACAATGCGGGGGCCACTGCTGCCGAAATTGTGAAGCGCTTCGTAGCCCATCTTGAAGCGAAAGTGGGTGTTGAAGCGGCACCTATTGCTGCTCGTTTATTATTGTCGGCTGCCGCACCTGAGTTCCTGTCGAAAAATATACCGCCCAATCTTGTTTATGGGGCTCATACGTGGACGGACTTCTCTATTGCGGTTGCACTCGTAGAACAGGACGCGCCCGGCGCATCCGCGAATATGACCTTTAGTCAAGTGATAGAGTACGCTGAGGCGCAGCTTAATGTTCACGAGGGCGAAGCCCGAGTAAATATAGCGTCGGTCAATCCATATATTCAGTGGGGTCTCGCGAATGGTGTGATCGCGAGCACTCCTAACGGGGAGTATAAGGACGAAGATCTCGAACACTCACTCACGGTGTTTAAAAAACAGAAAAAGGAATTGGAGTGGGCGCGTGCTGAGTTGCAGAAAGATCCGCCGAGTCGGAAAGAATTGGCATTGGCAGAGTTCAAGCGCGTTTTTCCGAAAATAGAGGATCCTACGGAGAATACGCTACGGGGCGTTTTGGATAGCCGGTATATTGTGTCGCCGCTTGATGTTTACATGACTGATCCATTTGATCCGAGCGTATGGGTCTCGCGCGATGAAAGGAAACTACCCTGGGATCAGATGAAGTCCCGCTTTCCGCAGCTTATTAAAGATATCAATAAAAAATTTGATGATGAATTTAGTCAGTACAAGAAAAATCATAAAAATGCTTGGGCTATTCAGTTTAAATACCAACTTTCTTTGTTGCCACCAGCAGAGCGGGAACGCATAGGAAATTCAGATGTAAGTTTCCTCGAAGTGTCTCGCCCCTTTTTGGGTACAAAGCTTCAGTTCAACGAACATGGCCACTCCGCGCATTCCTGGCCCGTACCACGTACTCCGACTGCGCAGGAGCTAGACGCTTTAAAAGGGCAGCATGGCTTACTGATGAAAGTGGAAGGGCGCGATGGGAAGACAGACTATTACAGTTATTTCCCCGCGCTAGGGAAAATGGTCAAGGAAAAAGCTGTGCCGGCAGAACAGCTGAATTACGACGATAGCGCTTATTTTGGTCCTGGCGCCAAACCTCGTGTGTGGAACACACAGAATATCTACACGCAGTACGGTGAAACCAATAAAAATCGTGATCCAGTGAGTCTGGACGGTAAGGCACAAGGCTCTTATTTTTCTGGCAGAACTGGTTCGCTGGCTAACGTGGTAGGTGATTTTTTCACAAAAAATTATGATGCTTTTCAAGCAGGTGCTGCCGGCGTTACGGAAATTGAAAAAACCCGAAGGGAGATTAAAGAGATAAATGAGTTTTTGCTTTCGCTCATTCCTTTTTATGACGGTATTAAAGATGCTATCAACGGTAATGTTGCACGCGCAATTTTTAATATCGGGTTTGATATTTTAGGCTTCCTTCTTCCTGGGGTAGGTGCAGCGAATAAAGCGTTAAAGAGGGGTAAATCAATAGGTACTGCTCTCGCCCGTTCCTTTTTTGCGGGGGTTGGCGCCTCTGTCGGCATTACCGATGCCATTAATCTTCCAAAAAATATCAAGCGTGGGATAAGGACTGTCATTAAGGATGGGAAGAAAATTTATCAGCACGCAGATGAAGTATTGCCCCGGCTGAGAGGGAATTATAAGAAATATGATGTGACGAAGACTTATAAAGATGGTGACATTGTCAAAGGGGTCGGTCGCGTTGATACGGGAGGGGTAGCGGAGCCTGTGGTGGCTATTTTCCACAAGGGGGGGTGGTATGCATATAGCAGTATCACAAACACACCGTTTGGTCCCCAGTTATTACAGTTTGGCGCACTGAGTTCAATGGGGCAGGGGCAGCATGAGGCAGGAAATGGATCTGAGACCAGGCTAAGACTGGCCGGTGCTTGAATTTATTTTGTAGGCGAATTTATGTGTGCCATCTACAGTTAACCTTATTGAGGTTGGAAAGTTTGTGCGCGTTCTGGTGTGTGCGCTTTAGGTAATTTCTGGTTGGTTGCTGATTTGGCGGCAAACTGTCTGGATGTCGCAACATTGAATAAAATGGTGGGGGGTGGAACTCGTTGAGTGTTTTTTTACACAAAACAGTTGAGGGTAAGGGATGACTTTCTAATGCTAACTAATCATTAGGTAATTCATTATGATGTTTTTACATGCAACCTCTCGGTCGATGGCTTTCTCCAGGATTGGGGAGTTTTTTAGTGGCGCCTGGAATAGAAACAGTCCTTCTTCGGTGCCCAAAGATGTGAGTGCTCCCCATACAAGAGGTGGCCAAAGTTCTAGCTCGTCGAGCGGTTATGGCTCACAAAAAAGTGCTGAGTCATTTGACCAAAAGTATGTGGATTCTCAAGTGAACGGCGCCAATGGGGCTGGACATACGACGGGCACTAGGCAGCCTGGCGACTCCACTAATACCGACGCTCCTGGCTCTGATGGTTTAAAGAAGTACCAAGAGGCGCAACAAAAAAAGTGGCAGGCCCAAAAAGACGCGGAAGCGCGAGACAGGTTGTTTGGCCAGCCGACGCCGGGTCGCGTAGACGGTAAAGACGTTGAGCCGTTCTATTCAGAAAAACTATCGGATGAGGCGACATCACTTTCATCCTCCGCCAAGTCTAAAGTTGACAAGGCAGCGCCGGTAAGAAATTCCAGCTTACTTCGGACCGCGGCAATTGCTCTACCATTTTCCGCCCTCGGTTTGATTATTGCAGGCACTGTCAACGCAGTTCTCAAACCGTATGTAGACCCTAGCGCTAGCTCGGGCCTTACCAAGCAAGACGTCAAAGATAATCAGATTGTCGAGCAGAGCCAGAAAGATGTATTTACGGCCGCAAACGCGTTGAATGATCTGAAAAGAAATGCAAAGGTTGCTCCGGGCTTGGATTGGGCATTGAAAAGCAACGATGAGCGCATGGATACCCTCGAAGACATGATGGATATCATAGAGCGGGATATGGGGGGCGAAGCCAAAAATTTGGGTATTCCCTTCACGCTCGCGTCTACTGGGGCGCCGAGAGATGACATTGAAAGTCGTGCGAAGGCAATTAGCTCCAGGCTTGCTGTGATCACTACGTTGTTCCGTAGCGTGGGAGCTAAGTTGGACGCTAATGCTTAAATTCTCACGCCTGCTTAAAGCGTAACTGTGCAAAAAGGCCTCGGCGGTATCAGCCGCACGCGTCTGGATTTCAAGGCCATGAATGGCGGCTGCTGCGTCAAGAATCGGCATGTTGACAGGGCGCCAAGCTATCCGGGAGTGTTGCTGCCACTGTCGGTGCTGACAGTTGGCTTCATTGTGTGTGTCTCATCGCGGGCAAGCCTGCGATGAGGCCATTCCAACCGGTGCACAATCATTTGCCCAGCTTGCGCAACTCATCCGACTCCACCACCCGCACCCCATCCTGCTCTTCCAGCGCCAGGCGCCACATGGCCCGGGCCAGTTCACACACTTCGATGCCACGGTATTTACCGGGGATCAGCTTGGACAACGGCCCGGCCAGTTGCTCGGCCAGGCGTGGCTCCAAACGTTCCCCAAGCAACAGCGAAGGGCGAACGATGGTCAGTTGCGGCCAGTCTTGCGCCTTCAACGCCTGCTCCATCTCGCCTTTGACCCGGTTGTAGAAAATCGATGACTTGGGATCGGCGCCAATCGCGCTGATCACGATCAGGTGCCGTGCACCCATTTCTCGCGCGCGCTTGGCAAAGGCCACGACCATGTCCAGGTCAACGGCGCGAAACGCTGCTTCGGAGCCTGCCTGTTTGATGGTGGTGCCCAGGCAGCAGAAGGCGATGTCTACGCGACCGCTCAGTTGCGGCAGGAACACCGCCGGGTCGCCCACCGGGTTTTCCAGGTGCGGGTGTTCGGCCAGTGGCTTGCGGCTAGGTGCCAGTACGCGAGATACCGTAGGTTCGTTGAGCAGGCGGTCGAGCAGGTGTTCGCCGGTCAAGCCGGAGGCGCCAGCGAGCAGGATATGCTGAGGTGTCAGGTACATGGTGTTTCCCCCTTGTTACACAATTCAGCTTAGTTGCCTTTGGCTTCCTTGCTATTCATTGAGACGCTTTCGAGCGCCTTTCGTGCCTGCTGTTTGCGTAAAAGTTGCCAGTGGGCGATCACGCCCTTGGGGGCCCAGATCTGCGGCTCGGAGGCTTCGAAGTTGTCCGCCTGTTCGCGTTCGGCCACGTGCTGCTGCGCCAGCTTGAAGGCTTGCTGCAAGTCGTCGGTCTGGTTGAAGGCTTGGGCGAAGAGGGCGTCGCCAAAGTAGGTGAAGTCGGCCTCTTCGGAGCAGCCGAAGGACACGCGGTCGGCGCGGGAGGCGGTCATGATCAGGGTGCGTTCGTCTTTGAGCGCCGGGATGAAACCGCCGGAGTAGCAGGCGGAAATCACGATGATCTTGTCGCGGTTCTTCAACGGCGCGAGCACGGCAGCCAGCTCATCGGCGGGCAGGTCGGCCAGCTCCATGCGCGGCTGGTCCAGCACCAGTTCGTGTTCGTGGGTGCCGTGGCTGGTCATGTAGATGAACACCAGGTCTTCCGGCCCGGTACGTTCGGCCAGGGTTTGCACGGCGCGGCGCAGGCTTTCGCGGGTAGCGAGGGGGCGGTCGGCGATATGGTCGCGGTGGTTGACCAGGCGGATCTGCCCACGGGCACCAAAACGGCTGGCGAGCATGTTGCTGACGTAATCGGCTTCGCGCAGGAACACGCTTTGCTTGCCATCACCGGCCAGCACCAGGGTGTACAGTTCCACGGCAGGGGTGGAGGGGGGCACGGCGGCGAGGGCGGCTTCCAGCAGGCGGCCTTGAGCCAGTATTCCGGTTTCCAGTGGGTCGGGCAGCAGCTTACCGTCGGCATCGCGCACACGCATGCCGTTGACCCAGGTGCCCGCTTGCACCGTGCCATCGGTGAGCACCAGCGTGCCCTTGCCTTGGTAGCTGTCGCTATCGAAACCGCCGATATAGAAGCTGCCATCGGTGAGGTTCAGGCGGCCTTCGCCGGTGAAGCGCCAATCGCTGAATTGGCCCACATAGTGGCTGCCGTCGATACCGATCAGCTCGCCTTTGCCGCTGAGGGCGCCTTCCTTGAACTGACCGATCCACACGTCGCCGTCGGCGTTCTCATAGCGGCCCTTGCCGTTGAGCTGGTTCTGTTTGAACTGGCCGACATAGATATCGCCATCGGCGCTGTTGAACGTGCCGTTGCCTTCAAGCTGGCCATCGACGAAGTGACCGCTGAACTGGTTGCCGCTGTCGTCGTTGCGCTGGCCTTCGCCATTGGGCTTGCCGTGGGCGAACTGGCCCTGGTACTGGCTGCCATCGGCCAGTTCCAGGCGGCCGAGGCCGGAATACTGGTCGTCCTTGAACTCGCCGCGATAGGTCATCGCCCCTTCTTTGAGGGTGCCTTCGCCATTGCGTCGACCGTTCTTGAAGCCGCCCACATAGCTGCTGCCCGAAGTGCTCAGGCTGCCCTGGCCATCGAACAGGCCTTGCTGGAATTGGCCTTTATAGACTTCGCCGTTGCTGCCATGCCATTCGCCCTGGCCGTGCCATTGGCCCTTGTCGAACTGGCCGGCGTACCAGCTGCCGTTGGGGTAGTCCACCCGGCCCTGGCCCTGCAGCAAGCCGTTGACCACATCGCCCCGGTAGCGGCCGCCGTCGGGCAGGCGCGCATCGGGCGGCAACAGCGATTCGCCGTCTCCGCAAGCGGTGAGCAACAGGGCAAGGGCAAGAGGAGCGAGTGGGCGCATAGCGGGATCCGGATAATTGAGCGCCGAGTATGCCGCAGCTGCGAGATTCATACATAAATTTACATACATTGTGGCGAGGATTTTGCCCCGCCACGCGCCTGTAGGAGCCGGCTTGCCGGCGATGCAGCGTCGCTGCGTTTTTCGCTGGCAAGCCAGCTCCTACAGGGGGCTGGGCGTTACACGAAGCAGAGTGACAACGACTCCGCAATGTAAGCCGGTTTTTCCTGGCCTTCGATTTCCAGGGTAGCGGTGGCCTTGAACAGCCATTGGCCAGGCTTTTTCTCGGTGACGTCCGTGAGCGTGACGTTCAGGCGAACCTTGGAATTGACCTTCACCGGCTGGATGAAACGCACGCTGTCCAGGCCGTAGTTGACCGCCATCTTCAGGCCTTCAGGCATGATGAGGATGTCTTCCATCAGCTTGGGCATCAGCGACAGCGACAGGAAGCCGTGGGCGATGGTGCTGCCAAACGGCGTTTGCGCGGCCTTGATCGGGTCGACGTGGATGAACTGATGATCGCCGGTGGCTTCTGCAAACAGGTTGATGCGGGCCTGGTCGATGGTGAGCCATTCGGAACGTCCCAGTTCCTTGCCGACATAATCTTTGAGCTGCGCTACAGGTACATAGGGCATTGCGACTCTCCTTGGTTCATCGGTTTTTATAGGTGTGCGAAATCCATCTTAGATCATCATGGGCACCCCGCCCGGTCAACCCACCATGCTTTTGGCGAATGCCTGAGCATAGGGTGGGCGTGCTTATAATGCGGGGACGTTTCGAGGGGGAAGAACGGATGCTGCTACGTGGCCTGACCTGGCTGGTGCTGTTTCAATTGATCGGCACGGCGATCAACCATTTGCTGTTGCCCATCTTGCCGGGGCCGATTATCGGGCTGCTGCTGATGCTGGGCTTTCTGATCTGGAAGGGCGAAGTCGGTGAGCCTTTGAGCCTGGCGGCCAGCAGCCTGCTGCGCTATCTGCCGCTGCTGCTGGTGCCCCCTGCGGTCGGGGTGATGGTGTACGCCAAGGACATCGCGGCGGACTTCTGGGCCATCGTCGGTGCGCTGGTGCTGTCGCTGGTGATCGCCATGGGCTTTGTCGGCGTGCTGATGCAGCAGATGGTCAAGCGCAAGGAGAAGGATCAATGATCTTCGACTGGCAGGGCGCGTGGACTGCTGTGATTCATCACCCCTTGTTCGGCATTGGCATCACCCTGGGCGCTTATCAACTGGTGCTGGCGGCGTTCGAGAAAACCCGCTGGATTTTCCTGCAGCCGGTGCTGGTGTCCATGCTGCTGGTGATCGGTGTGTTGGTCAGCTGTGGCCTTACATACGCCGAGTACCGCAAGAGCACTGAGATCATGGGCATCCTGCTGGGCCCCGCGACCGTGGCCCTGGCCGTGCCGCTTTACTTGAACCTGCGGCGCATTCGTCAATTGTTTTGGCCGATTTTTACTACGCTGGTGGTAGGCGGGGTATTGGCCACCGGGTTGTGTGTGCTGTTGGGCTGGTGGTTCGGTGCCGAACACATGATGTTGATGACCATGGCGCCCAAGTCGGTGACCTCGCCAATTGCCATGCTGGTGGCCGAGCAGATCGGCGGCGTGGCAGCGCTGGCGGCCGTGTTTGTGCTGATCACCGGCGTGATCGGTGCGATGATCGGCCCGGCCTACCTGTCGCGCCTGGGTGTTCACAGCCCTGAGGCGCGCGGCATGGCGCTGGGCATGACGGCTCACGCGGTCGGCACCTCGGTGGCCCTGCAAGAGAGTGAAGAGTGCGGCGCCTTTGCGGCGCTGGCGATGAGTCTGATGGGCGTGGCCACGGCGGTATTCTTGCCGCTGGCCGTGTCGGTGATCGTTTAATCCGGGTTTGAAGGAAACCTTTATGAGTCTGGCGCTGTTCCCGCTCAACACTGTGCTGTTCCCGGGTTGCACCCTCGACCTGCAACTGTTCGAAGCGCGCTACCTGGACATGGTCGCGCGCTGCATGAAAAAGGGCGAAAGCTTCGGCGTGGTGTGCATCCTTGACGGCAGCGAAGTGGGCATGGCCCCGGACGGCTACGCGTTGATCGGCTGCGAAGCGCTGATCCGCGACTTCAAGCAACAGGACAACGGCCTGCTGGGCATTCGTGTCGAAGGCGGGCGGCGTTTTCGTGTACGCGACGCCGGTGTGCAGAAGGACCAATTGTTGCTGGCCGAGGTGCAATGGCTCGAAGAGCTGCCGGACCAGCCATTGGAAGAAGAGGACGCCGACCTGCTGGCGTTGCTCCAGGCCCTGGCTGAGCACCCGATGGTGGCCTCGCTGGACATGGACGCCCATGCCGATGGGCAGCAAGCCTTGGGCAATCAGCTTGCCTACTTATTGCCCTTCACCGAGGCCGACAAGATCGACCTGCTGCAACTCGACGACCCACAGCAGCGCCTGGATGCGATCCAGATGCTGCTCGATGAGTTGCAGGGCGAGTTGTTCACTCAATAGGCATACCGTAGCAGGGCGTGGGGCGTGCCGGTGAACGCGATGAACCCCAGCACCGCGACCAGCGCCGGCAACAGCAGCCACCAGGCTTTTTGCGACAGGGCCGGCAGCGGGCTTCGATACTGGCTCACCCCCAGGCTGAACGCGCACACCGTCATCGCCAACAGCGTGCCGGCCAGGATGTCCGTGGGCCAGTGGGCGCCGAGGTACACCCGCGACAGCGCGATGAAGGCCGCCGGAATACAGCCCAGCAGCATCCAGGTCAGGCGCAGCCGGATGGGTTGCCCGCGACCGGCCAGTACGGCCAGTGCCAGAAAAAACGCGAACGCGCCGGAGGCGTGACCGCTGGGCATGCTGAAACTGGTCAGCGGGTCGGTGAGGATTTCCGGGCGGCCACGGGCGAAAAACAGCTTGGTCCCCGTGTTGATCACCGCCGCGCCGGCGAGGGTCGCGCCGACAAACAGCGCATGCCGCCATTGCCGCGCCAGTAGCAGCAGGCCGGTGAACACGGCGCTGGCCACGAACATCTTCTTGAATTCACCCAGCTGGGTGATGCGCACCATCACCTCGTCCAGCCAGGGGCTGCGGTGTTCTTGCACCAAGGCACTGAGGCCCTGGTCGAAGTCATTGAGATGGGGGTAGCCGATAAACAGGGCGATCAACATCGTCAGGCTGGCGCAGCCAATCCACAAGGTGGCGCGACGATGGCCGCGCAGGCTACTGTTCAGGCTCAACCCCACGACTACCGCGATACAGGCCGCAACGATGCCAGCCTCCGGCCAGAAACCCTCGGGCAACGGCAGGCGGAACGCGGCGCCGGTCGCCCAGCCGGGCAGCAGATAGGCTACCGACCAGCCCGCCGCTGCGACGATGCTCACCGCCACGAAGCGCGGTAAGGGCATGTCGCACATGCCGGCCACCATGGGCAGCATTGGCCGTAGCGGGCCGATGAAGCGCCCGACCAGCAGGCTGGCAATGCCGTATTTGTGGAAGTAGGTTTCGGCGCTGTTCATCCATTCAGGGTGGTGACGAAGGCCGGGCAGGCGCCGGATGTTCTGATGGAAATGTCGCCCCAGGTAGTAGGACACCGCATCACCCAGCAGCCCGCCGAGAAAACCCAGCAGCAGGGTTTCGCTCAAGGACAGCGCACCGCTGCCGGCGAGGGCGGCAATGGCGAACAGCAATACCGTGCCTGGCACGATCAGCCCTGCGATGGCCAGGCATTCCACACAGGCGACGATGAAGACCGCCACCGCCAGCCATTCGGGGTTCAGGGTCAGCCAGCCGGTAATGCTATCGAGCCATTGGCCCATAAAACGTCTCCATGTCTGCAATACAAAATCTGATACGGCGTAAATCAACTGTGGGATCTGCTGTGTTGCGGATATCGATTTCCAGCAAACGCAGTCGTTTCAATTCAAATTAGAAAATAGTCGCGGCCTTCGACCTGGCCCCGGCGCAGCGGGTTCCGGGTGCAGTAAGGCGCGTAGCCCGCATCGACAAAGCGGTACATCAGCTGTTCATCGCGCCCGCTCGGAATGCCCAGGCGGGTGGTCTGGATGATCTGGCTCGGGGTCTGGCCCACGTCTTCCACGTAGAACAATTCCTGGTCGAAGCGCTTGGCGTCCCACATCGGCACTTTCAAACCCAGCGCCTTACACAGCAGGGTTTGGCCGGCACACAGCTTTTGTGATGGGCGCGGGCTGCCGTTGGCACCGGGGTTGTTCAGCAGCATCTGCGCCAAACTGGCCGGGCCGGACGTTTCATCGACCCACGGATACGCCGACTTGATCAGCACGGCGTTGCCCGGGCCCTGGGCGCTGAAGTTCAGCGAATCGCCGCCACGGGCGTAGTACATGTAGATATGGCCGCCATCCAGAAACAAAGCCTTACGCTTTTCTGTGTAGCCGAGCGAGGCGTGGCTGCCTTTTTCGGCCAGGTAATACGCTTCGGTTTCAATAATTCGCGCCGAAAGCCAGAGATCGCCTACGCGATGGCGGACGATTTTTCCGAGCAGATCCCGGGCGAGCAATTGCGCGTCGCGGTCGAAGAAGCTGTCGGGCAGGGCGCTGGCGGGCACTTGGGGGGCAAAACTGGACATGGCAGTCAGGGGTTAATACGGCTAAATGTGACGGAATCATAACAACTCCCACCTTAATTACCGCTGAAGCCCAGGTTTTTACAGTTCATTTCGACCATCCGCCCCTCACCGCTGTCAGTCGAGCGGCGTCACAGCTATAATCTGCCGCTTTCCTCCCTGCCAAGACTCCCTGACCATGACTGAGTCCGTTCTTGACTACATGACCCGCCTGGGTCGCGCTGCCCGTCAGGCCTCGCGGTTGATCGCCCGTGCGAGCACCGCGCAGAAGAACCGCGCCCTGCTGGCGGCCGCCGACGCTCTGGATGCTTCGCGCTCCGAGCTCTCCGCCGCCAACGAGCAAGACCTGGCCAACGGCCGCGCCAATGGCCTTGAGCCAGCCCTGCTGGACCGCCTGGCGCTGACTCCGGCCCGTATCGACGACATGATCGAAGGCCTGCGTCAGGTGGCCAAGCTGCCTGACCCCATCGGTGAAATCCGCGATATGCGCTACCTGCCGTCCGGCATCCAAGTGGGCAAGATGCGCGTGCCCCTGGGCGTGATCGGCATCATCTATGAGTCGCGCCCGAACGTGACCATCGACGCCGCGAGCCTGTGCCTCAAGTCCGGCAACGCCACCATCCTGCGTGGCGGCTCCGAAGCCATTAATTCCAACCGTGCCATTGCCGCCTGTATCCAGCAGGGCCTGGCCGTGGCCGAATTGCCGGCCGAAGTGGTGCAAGTGGTCGAGACCACTGACCGTGCCGCCGTTGGCGCACTGATCACCATGCCGGAATTCGTCGACGTGATCGTGCCGCGCGGTGGCAAGAGCCTGATCGAGCGCGTCAGCCGTGATGCCAAGGTGCCGGTGATCAAACACCTGGACGGTGTGTGCCACGTGTATATCGACATCGCGGCCGATATCGACAAGGCCATCCGCATCGCCGACAACGCCAAGACTCACCGCTACGCCCCGTGCAACACCATGGAAACCCTGCTGGTGCACGCGGGCATTGCCGAGCGCGTGTTGCCTCCACTGGCGGCTATCTACCGTGACAAGGGCGTGGAACTGCGCGGTTGTTCACGCACCCGTGCGCTGCTGGGCGCGGACGTGATCGAAGCCACCGAGCTGGACTGGTACACCGAATACACGGCGCCGATCCTGTCGATCAAGATTGTCGACGACCTGGACGAGGCCATCGAACACATCAACACCTACGGCTCCAAGCACACCGACGCCATTGTTTCCGAGCATTTCAGCGATGCCCGGCGTTTCCTCAACGAAGTGGATTCCGCTTCGGTGATGATCAACGCCTCGACGCGTTTTGCCGACGGTTTCGAGTACGGCCTGGGGGCGGAGATCGGTATCTCCACCGACAAGCTGCACGCCCGCGGCCCGGTCGGCCTGGAAGGCCTGACCAGCGAGAAGTACGTGGTGTTCGGCGACGGTCATGTGCGCACTTGATGGGTAAACGCATCGGGCTGCTCGGCGGTACTTTCGACCCCGTGCACATTGGCCATTTGCGCAGTGCCCTGGAAGTCGCGGATGCCCTCGCGCTGGACGAGTTGCGGGTGATGCCCAACGCTCGGCCGCCGCACCGCGATACCCCGCAGGTGTCACCGCAACAGCGCCTGGAAATGGTGCGCCTGGCAGTGGACGGCATTGCGCCGTTGGTGGTGGACGACCACGAACTCAAGCGTGATAAACCGTCCTACACTGTCGATACCCTGGAAGTGATGCGCGCTGAAATGGCCGCGGATGACCAGTTGTTTCTGCTTTTGGGCTGGGACGCATTTTGCGGCCTGCCCTCTTGGCATCGCTGGGAGGAACTCCTCCAGCATTGCCACATCCTGGTTTTGCAACGCCCGGATGCCGATAGCGAACCGCCGGATGCCTTGCGCAACCTGCTGGCCGCGCGGTCGGTAAGTGACCCCTTGGCCCTGACCGGGCCGAACGGGAATATTGCATTCGTCTGGCAGACCCCGCTTGCGGTGTCCGCCACCCAGATCCGTCAACTGCTGGCCAGCGGTAAGTCGGTACGTTTCCTGGTGCCTGACGCGGTCCTGGCCTACATCGATGCGCACGGGCTTTACCGTGCGTCGAACTGAAAAGGCGCGCTTGAGCGTACGCACAGTCGTACAGCGAGCGCCCGAACATACGAGCAAAACGAGTTTTATATGACGAACAAAGACGTAAGCAAAGTTAAGCGCAAAGGCACGTTCAAAAGCGCTCCGTTGCCAGTAGAAGCCCACACCGGCCCTGAGCTGGCAGGCGAAGAGCTGGTAAAAGTGGCCGTGGCCGCCCTGGAAGACGTGAAAGCCCAGGACATCCAGGTGCTGGACGTACGTGACAAGCAAAGCATTACCGACTACATGATCATCGCCACCGGTACCTCGAACCGTCAGATCGGCGCGATGCTGGACAAGGTCCGCGAAGCCGTCAAAGCCCAAGGCGTCAAGCCGCTGGGTGAAGAAGGCAAGGGCGACAGCGACTGGGTGCTGCTGGACATGGACGACGTGATCGTTCACATGATGACTTCCAACGCTCGCCAGTTCTACGACCTGGAGCGTCTGTGGAAAGGCGCCGAGCAGAGCCGTGCCGCCGATGGCAAGCACCACAGCCCGGAAGTGGGCCACGCGCACTTCGACAAGCTGAACAAAGACCAGGAATAAGGAACGGCTGTGCGCCTGCGTCTGATTGCTGTCGGTTCACGCATGCCCAAGTGGGTGGAAGAAGGCTGGCACGAGTATGCCAAGCGTCTGCCCGCTGAGCTGTCTCTTGAACTGGTAGAGATACCGCTCAATACCCGGGGCAAGAATGCCGATGTGGCGCGCTTTATCCGTCAGGAAGGCGAAGCCATGTTGGCCAAGGTCGGCCCCAACGAGCGCATCGTCACCCTTGAAGTGCACGGCAAACCCTGGAGCACCGAGCAGTTGGCGGTGGAACTGGACCGCTGGCGCCTGGACTCGCGCACGGTCAACTTCATGGTCGGCGGCCCCGAAGGGCTGGCGCCGGAAGTCTGTGCACGGGCGGACCAGCGCTGGTCGCTGTCGGCGCTCACGCTGCCGCACCCGCTAGTACGCATCCTGATCGGTGAACAGCTGTATCGCGCCTGGACAGTCCTGTCCGGGCACCCTTATCACAAATAATCTGCGCCCCTCCCGATGACCCAGCCGATCCGCATCAAGGACCACGAGAAAGACGCACGTCTTGTACGCGCGCGCGTGGTGTTTGGCGCAATCCTGGTGGTGGCCTTGTTGGGCGTGCTGATTGCGCGCCTGTATTTCCTGCAGGTGATCCAGTACGACTATCACTCCACGCTGTCGGAGAACAATCGGGTGCACGTGCAGCCGATTCCGCCGACGCGTGGGCTGATCTTCGACCGCAATGGCGTGGTGGTCGCGGACAACCGACCCAGCTTCAGCCTGAGTATGACCCGCGAGCGTTCCGGCGACTGGCAGCAGATCCTCGATGTGATCGTCGAAGTGCTGCAACTGACGCCGGAAGACCGGGTGATCTTCGAAAAGCGCATGAAGCAGGGGCGCCGGCCGTTCGAGCCGGTGCCGATCCTGTTTGAGCTGACCGAAGAGCAGATCGCCCGGATCGCGGTGAACCAGTTCCGTCTGCCCGGTGTTGAGGTGGTGGCGCAGTTGGTGCGGCATTACCCGCAAGGGCCGCACTTTGCCCACTCCGTCGGCTATATGGGACGGATCAACGAGAAAGAGCTGAAGACCCTTGACCCGGTCAACTACAGCGGCACCCACCATATCGGCAAGACCGGCATCGAGCGCTTCTACGAGCCCGAGCTGCACGGCCAGGTGGGTTACGAAGAAGTCGAGACCAACGCCCGTGGCCGCGTGCTGCGGGTGCTCAAGCGCACCGACCCGGTGCCGGGCAAGGACATCGTGCTGAGCCTGGACATCAAGCTGCAGGAAGCCGCGGAAATGGCCCTGGGTGGTCGGCGGGGTGCGGTGGTGGCGCTGGACCCGACCACGGGCGAAGTGCTGGCCATGGTCAGCCAACCGAGTTTCGACCCCAACCTGTTCGTGACCGGCATCAGCTTCAAGGCGTACGCCGAGCTGCGTGATTCCATCGACCGGCCGCTGTTCAACCGCGTGCTGCGCGGCCTTTACCCGCCCGGCTCGACGATCAAGCCTGCGGTGGCGATTGCCGGCCTCGATGCGGGCGTGGTCACGGCCTCCAGCCGGGTGTTCGACCCGGGCTACTACATGCTGCCCAACTACGACCACAAGTACCGTAACTGGAACCGCACCGGTGATGGCTTTGTCGACCTGGACACCGCGATCATGCGCTCCAACGACACCTATTTTTACGATCTGGCCCACAAGCTCGGGATCGATCGCCTGTCTGCCTATATGGGCAAGTTCGGCCTCGGCCAGAAAGTCTCCCTGGACATGTTCGAAGAGTCCCCTGGCTTGATGCCATCGCGGGAGTGGAAACGCGCGACCCGCCGCCAGGCGTGGTTCCCGGGTGAAACCTTGATCCTCGGGATCGGCCAGGGCTACATGCAGGCCACGCCGTTGCAGCTGGCCCAGGCGACGGCGCTGGTGGCGAACAAAGGCATCTGGAACCGCCCACACCTGGCCAAGACCATCGAAGGCGAGAAGCCGGTGGATGAAAACCCGATTGCCGATATCGTGCTGCGCGACCCGTCCGACTGGACCAAGGTCAACCACGGCATGCAGCAGGTGATGCACGGCGCCCGGGGTACCGCGCGCAAGGCGGCCGTCGGTGCGCAATACCGCATTGCCGGCAAGAGTGGTACCGCCCAGGTGGTCGCGATCAAGCAAGGCGAGAAATATGACCGCTCCAAGGTTCAGGAGCGCCACCGTGACCACGCCTTGTTTGTCGGCTTCGCGCCGGCCGACGACCCGAAGATCGTGGTGGCGGTGATGGTCGAGAACGGCGAGTCCGGCTCCGGCGTCGCAGCGCCCGTGGTGCGCCAAGTGATGGACGCCTGGCTGTTGGCCGACGACGGCAGGCTCAAGCCCGAATATGGCGGCCCCCCTTCAAGTACCGAGGTTACGGCCCGTGAAGAGTAATTTTGACCGCATCCTCTCCAGCGAGGACGTGATGCGTCGCCGTGCAACGTTGCTGCAACGCATGCACATTGATGGCCCGTTGCTGATCCTGCTGCTGACCCTGGCGGCCGGCAGCCTGTTCGTGCTGTATTCGGCCAGCGGCAAAAACTGGGACCTGCTGATCAAGCAAGCGTCGTCGTTCGGCTTGGGCCTGTTGTCGATGGTGGTGATCGCCCAGCTGGAGCCGCGTTTCATGGCGCGCTGGGTGCCGCTGGGGTATGTGGCCGGCGTTTTGTTGCTGGTGGTGGTGGACGTGATGGGCCACAACGCCATGGGCGCGACTCGCTGGATCAACATCCCAGGGGTGATTCGCTTCCAGCCGTCGGAATTCATGAAGATTTTAATGCCGGCGACTATCGCCTGGTACCTGTCCAAGCGCACCTTGCCGCCACAGCTCAAGCACGTGGGCATCAGCCTGATCCTGATCGGCGTGCCGTTCATTCTGATTGTGCGCCAACCGGACCTTGGGACTTCTTTGCTTATCCTCGCGGGCGGCGCCTTCGTGCTGTTCATGGGCGGTTTGCGCTGGCGCTGGATCCTCAGCGTGCTGGCCGCCGCCGTGCCAGTGGCCGTGGCGATGTGGTTCTTCTTTATGCACGACTACCAGAAGCAGCGAATCCTCACATTCCTCGACCCGGAGAGCGACCCGCTGGGCACCGGCTGGAACATCATCCAGTCGAAGGCGGCGATCGGTTCCGGCGGCGTATTCGGTAAAGGCTGGCTGCTGGGTACCCAGTCGCACCTGGACTTCCTGCCGGAAAGCCACACCGACTTCATCATTGCGGTGATGGGCGAAGAGTTCGGCCTGGTAGGCATTTGCGCGTTGCTCTTGATTTATTTGCTGCTGATCGGTCGCGGGCTGGTGATTACCGCCCAGGCGCAGACGCTGTTCGGCAAGTTGCTGGCGGGCAGCCTGACCATGACCTTTTTTGTTTATGTTTTCGTCAACATCGGTATGGTCAGTGGCCTGTTGCCGGTGGTTGGGGTGCCGTTGCCATTCATTAGCTACGGCGGAACTTCGCTGGTGACATTGCTGTCAGCGTTTGGGGTTTTGATGTCGATTCATACGCATCGCAAATGGATCGCACAGGTTTGAATAAGGTGAAGATGTCAATGCAAGTAATGCGCGGCTGGGCGACTCGGCATGCGTCCCTGATGGGCCTGATCGGGCTGCTGGGCGCGACGCAAGAGGCGCTGGCCGGTGACTACGATGGCTCACCTCAGGTCGCCGAATTTGTCGGTGAAATGACCCGCGACTACGGTTTCGCCGGTGAACAGCTGATGGGCGTGTTCCGCGAAGCCCAGAAGAAGCAGGCGATTCTCGACGCCATCTCGCGCCCCGCCGAGCGGGTTAAACAGTGGAAGGAATACCGCCCGATGTTCCTCACCGACGCCCGTGTGGCGCGGGGTGTGGACTTCTGGCGCCAGCACGAAGCCGTGCTGGCCCGCGCCGAGCAGGAATACGGCGTGCCGGCCCAGGTGATCGTGGCCATCATCGGCATCGAAACCTTCTACGGGCGCAACACCGGCAGCTACCGGGTGATCGACGCCTTGTCGACCCTGGGCTTCGATTACCCGCCGCGTGCCGAATTCTTCCGCAAGGAACTGCGCGAATTCCTGCTGCTGGCCCGCGAAGAGCAGGTCGATCCGCTGACCCTCAAGGGCTCCTACGCCGGGGCGATGGGCTTGCCGCAGTTCATGCCGAGCAGCTTCCGTGCCTATGCCGTGGACTTTGACGGTGATGGCCACATCAATATCTGGAGCAACCCCGACGACGCCATCGGCAGTGTGGCCAGCTACTTCAAGCGCCATGGCTGGGTGGCCGGCGAACCGGTGGTGATCCGTGCCGATGTTTCCGGGGAGCGTGCCGATGAAGGCCTGACCCAGGGCATCGAGCCGGCCAAGACAGTCGGGGAGTTGCGGGCGCTGGGCTGGTCGAGTCAGAATGCGCCACGCGATGACATGCCGGTGACGGCATTCCGCCTTGAAGGCGAAAACGGCCCGGAATACTGGATGGGCTTGAAGAATTTTTACGCAATCACGCGTTATAACCGCAGTGTGATGTACGCCATGGCCGTGCATCAGCTGTCAGACATGCTGGTCCAAGCACGGGGCAACAAGTAATGCGGGTATCGCCGATCAAACAACCGCTCAAGCTGGTGGCGTTCGCCGCGTTGTCCCTGCTGGTCGTCAGTTGCTCCACCAGCCGTGGTCCGGCGCAGAAGTCCGGCGGTACGGCCATCCGTTCCCAGCCGGGCCTGGACATCAACCGCGCGCACAAAGACGGCGCGCCGTGGTGGGACGTGGATGTCTCGAAGATCCCGGACGCCACGCCAACCCTGCACACCGGCGCCTACAAGGCCAACCCGTACACCGTGCTGGGCAAGACCTATTTCCCGCTGCAAGACTCCAAGACCTATGTCCAGTCGGGCACGGCGTCCTGGTACGGTACCAAGTTCCATGGCCAGAACACCGCCAACGGCGAAGTGTATGACCTGTACGGCATGAGCGCGGCCCACAAGACCCTGCCACTGCCCAGCTATGTGCGCGTGACCAACCTGGACAACAACCGCACGGTGATCCTGCGAGTCAACGACCGTGGACCGTTCTATTCGGACCGCATCATCGACTTGTCCTACGCGGCCGCGAAGAAACTCGGTTACGCCGAAACCGGCACGGCGCGGGTGAAGGTCGAAGGTATCGACCCGGCGCAGTACTGGGCCCAGCGTGGCAAACCGGCGCCGTTGATGCTCAATGAGCCGCAAACCCCGCAGCCGCAAGTGACGGCGTCGGCGGGCAAGATCGAACAGTGGACCCCGCCGCCAGCGCAGCACGCGCCGGATACGGTGGTCGTGCCCCAGGCAGCGCCGGGCGCCTCCATGGCCGGTGGGCAATACCTGCAGGTCGGCGCTTTCGCCAACCCGGACGCGGCAGAGCTGTTAAGGTCCAAGCTCAGCGGCATGGTCAATGCGCCGGTGTTCATCAGTTCCATCGTGCGTAACCAGCAGACCTTGCACCGCGTGCGCATGGGGCCAATCGGTTCGCCAAGCGAGGTTGCGCAAGTACAGAACAGCGTGCGCCTGGCCAACCTGGGGCAGCCCAGCGTGGTCACCGCAGAATAAGCAGTAGAAGGCTTGATGGCTTGGGCGCGCATGCGGGCCCGGACCTTGGTTGTTGGCTCGTTGAACAATAAAAACCCGGGGGCAAGGGGTGAGCGGGCAACCGAACACGTGACAGTCTGGAAGCGGGCTGTCTGAATAGTTTTGCCCGCGAGGGCAAGTTTCCATAAGCAATTTCGAGAGACGGATGAACATCACCACCTTAGCCAAACGCACGTGCCTGCTTCTTTCGCTGATCATCACCCCGGCCGCCTGGGCGGTTGAAATGGTGCCGGCTTCCCCGCAACTGGCCGCCAAGGCCTGGGTCCTCATGGATGCCGCCAGCGGCAACGTGCTGGTCGAGAACAACGGTGACCAGCGCCTGCCCCCTGCCAGCTTGACCAAACTGATGACGGCCTACATCGCGACCCTGGAAATCCGTCGCGGCCAGATCGGCGAGAACGACCCGGTCACCGTCAGCGAAAACGCCTGGCGCACCGGCGGTTCGCGGATGTTCATCAAGGTGGGTTCGCAGGTGACGGTGAGCGACCTGCTGCACGGCATCATCATCCAGTCGGGTAACGACGCCAGCGTGGCCCTGTCCGAGCACATCGCCGGCAGCGAAGACGCGTTCGCCGACATGATGAACAAAACCGTGGCCGACCTGGGCATGACCAACAGCCACTTCATGAACCCGACCGGCCTGCCGAACCCAGAGCACTACTCGTCGGCTCACGACATGGCGATCCTGGCCCGCGCGATCATCCGTGTCGACCCGGTGCACTACGCCATCTACTCCCAGAAGGAGTTCTTCTGGAACAACATCAAGCAGCCTAACCGCAACCTGTTGCTGTGGCGTGACAAGACCGTCGACGGTCTGAAAACCGGTCACACCGAAGAAGCCGGCTACTGCATGGTGTCGTCCGCCGTACGTGATGGCCAGCGCCTGATTGCCGTGGTCTTCGGCACCAACAGCGAGCAGGCCCGTGCGGCCGAGACGCAAAAACTGCTGACCTACGGTTTCCGTTTCTTCGAAACCCAGACCTTCTACCAGAAGGGCACTGAACTGGCGCAGGCGCCGGTCTGGAAGGGCGCGACGCATCAAGTCAAGGCCGGCCTGGCTGAAGACCTGACCCTGACCATGCCTAAAGGCCAGCTGAAAAAGCTCGCTGCCAGCATGACCATGAACCCGCAACTGGTTGCGCCAATCGCCAAGGGCGACGTGATCGGCAAGGTCGAAGTCAAACTGGACGACAAAGTGGTGCACAGCGCCGACCTGATCGCCCTGGACGCTGTCGACGAAGGTGGCATCTTCCGCCGCGTGTGGGATAGCATCCGTCTATTCTTCTACAGCTTGTTCAACTGATAGTGTGCACCTGCAAAGCCCCGTGTTGATCCGACACGGGGCTTTGCCCGTCGCCACGGCTTACGCTTACGAGGCCGTTACGCCATGACCGATAAAGAAGTAGAAGTAAAGGCGCCAAAGATCGAATTCCCAGTGACGGACTATCCCGTCAAGGTGATCAGCGATACCGGCGTGGGCCGCAAGGACAAGATTCTCGAGATCGTCCGCAAATACGCAACGATCAACGACAACCGCGTGGACGAGCGTCAAAGCTCCACCGGCAAATACACCACGATCCAGTTGCACATCGTTGCGACGGATCAGGACCAGCTCTACAACATCAACAGCGAACTGCGGGCCACCGGTTTCGTGCACATGGTGTTGTGATGTCTCACGTCCTGGGCTTTCGCGAGCTCGGCCGGATGGACTACGAGCCCGTCTGGCACGCCATGCAACGGTTCACGAACGAGCGCGGCACCTCGGCCCCCGATGAGATCTGGCTGGTGGAACACCCGCCGGTGTTCACCCAGGGCCAGGCCGGCAAGGCCGAACACCTGCTGCTGCCGGGAGATATTCCGGTGGTGCAGGTCGACCGAGGTGGCCAAGTGACTTACCATGGGCCCGGCCAACTGGTGGCGTACCTGCTGCTGGATGTGCGCAAGCTGGGGTTTGGCGTGCGTGACCTGGTCACCCGCATGGAGGCCTGCCTGATCGAGCTGCTGGCCAGCTACGGCGTGACCGCTGCGGCCAAGCCCGATGCCCCGGGTGTGTATGTGGACGGCGCGAAAATCGCCTCCCTGGGGTTGCGCATCCGCCACGGCTGTTCCTTTCACGGCCTGGCCCTGAACGTGGACATGGACCTGGCGCCGTTCCGACGGATCAACCCGTGCGGCTATGCCGGATTGGCCATGACCCAACTGAGCGAGCACGCCACACCGATTAAATTTGCCGAGGTTAGTGCCCGGCTGCGTGCGCAGCTCGTCAAACACCTCGACTATGCTGAGCAGACGACCCTTACGGGCGGAATCGACTGATTATGACTACTGATGCAGTGCAAACCATGATCCCGACGGTGGACGTTACAGACCGTCCGGCCCCGGCCCCGCGTGCCAAGGTGGAAGCCGGCGTCAAGCTGCGCGGCGCCGAGAAGGTTGCACGCATCCCGGTGAAGATCATTCCGACCACCGAACTGCCGAAGAAACCCGACTGGATCCGCGTACGCATCCCGGTTTCGCCGGAAGTCGACCGTATCAAGGCCTTGCTGCGCAAGCACAAGCTGCACAGCGTGTGCGAAGAAGCGTCCTGCCCGAACCTGGGCGAGTGCTTCTCTGGCGGCACCGCCACCTTCATGATCATGGGTGACATCTGCACCCGTCGTTGCCCGTTCTGCGACGTCGGCCACGGCCGTCCGAAGCCACTGGACGTCAACGAGCCGGAAAGCCTGGCCATCGCCATCGCCGACCTGCGCCTCAAGTACGTGGTGATCACTTCGGTAGACCGCGACGACCTGCGTGACGGCGGTGCCCAGCACTTTGCCGACTGCATCCGCGAGATCCGCAAGCTGTCGCCGAACGTGATGCTCGAAACCCTGGTGCCGGACTACCGTGGCCGCATGGACGTGGCGCTGGAAATCACCGCCGCCGAGCCGCCGGATGTGTTCAACCACAACCTGGAAACCGTGCCACGCCTGTACAAGGCTGCGCGCCCAGGTTCGGACTACCAGTGGTCGCTGACCCTGCTGCAGAAATTCAAGCAGATGATGCCTCACGTTCCAACCAAGTCCGGCTTGATGCTGGGCCTGGGCGAGACCGACGAGGAAGTGATCGAAGTCATGAAGCGCATGCGCGAACACGACATCGACATGCTGACCCTGGGCCAGTACCTGCAACCGTCCCGCAGCCACTTGCCGGTGCAGCGTTTCGTGCACCCGGACACCTTCGCCTGGTTCGCCGAGGAAGGTTACAAGATGGGCTTCAAGAACGTGGCCTCGGGCCCGCTGGTGCGCTCCTCGTACCACGCTGACGAGCAGGCCAAGCTGGTCAAGGCGAGCCTGGTTTCGTAAGCCGCACCGCAATTGAATGTGGATGCGGGCTTGTGTGGGAGCGGGCTTGCTCGCGAATACGGTGTTTCAGTCACCTGATTAATCGACTGATACTCCGCTTTCGCGAGCAAGCCCGCTCCCACATTGGGTTCTGCGTTTAAGTGGGAGACCATGGATGACCAGTAAATCAACAGTTGCCGTACACGCCCTTCGCTCTGAAGGCACCATCGCCCTGATCGCCCCCGCCGGTCCTGCCGCACTGGACGTCGAAAAAGCCGGTCACTGGATGCGTTCCCGCGGCTACGATCTGCGAATTTTTCCTGGCGTGTATGAACGCGACGGCTACCTCGCCGGCAGCGATGACGTTCGCCTGCGTGACCTGCACGACGCCTTCGCCGATCCCGATATCGACGCGATCTTCTGCCTGCGTGGCGGCTACGGCACGCCACGCCTGCTCGATCGCCTGGATTTCGACCTGCTGCGCGCCAACCCCAAGCCATTCGTAGGCTACAGCGACATCACCGCGTTGCACCTGGCTATCAGCCGCTACGCCGGCTTCGTGACCTTTCATGGGCCGATGCTCAACGCCGACCTGCTGGGCGACAAGCAGCAACCTACCGAGTCGTCACTGTTCAGCATGCTGCGCGGCCAATTGGGCGCTGGCAGTGTGCTTGCACATCCGGTGGCCTACCCGTTGATCACTGTCGAGCCTGGCATCGCCTGTGGGCGCTTGCTGGGGGGCAACCTGTCGATGATCGCGGCAGTGATGGGCACTGCCTTTGAGATTGATGCAGAAGGCATCATCCTGCTGATTGAAGACGTCAACGAGCCGATCTACCGGATCGACCGGCTGCTCACCCACTTGCGGTTGGCGGGCAAGCTGGATCAGGTGGCGGGTGTGCTGGTGGGGGATGTGGCAGGGGTGGACAATGCCGTGCTGGAGCGACTGCTCAAGCAGACCTTCGGACCGCTGCGCATTCCAGTGCTGGCCGGCTGGCGCAGTGGGCATTGCGATCCGAACCTGACCTTGCCGATGGGCGCTTTGGTACGCCTGGATGCGGGAGAGCAGCGGTTGGTGTTGGAGCAGGATGTGGTCTTTAAATAACCGTCGCCTGTGACACCGTCTTCGCAGGCAAGCCAGCTCCCACATTCGACCGTATTCCAAAGGATGCTCACGGTTAAATGTGGGAGCGGGCTTGCTCGCGAAGACGGTAGTCGCCATAAGCACTTCTACCGGGTTTGCAGGGATTCCAGCAGCTTCACCGTCGGATACCCATCCGCCGGCCAGCCCAACGCTTGCTGCGCCGCACGAATCGCCTTGCGCGTATTCGCACCAATGATCCCGTCCGGGTTCCCGGCGTCATAGCCTTTGGCACTGAGTGCCGTCTGCAAATCGATGCGCTGCGAGCGACTCAGCGGCAATTCATCTTTCGGCCAATCGCCACGAATCACACCGCCACCGCCAAACCGTTCCGACAGCAGGCCCACTGCCAGTGCGTAGGACGACGAGTTGTTGTACTTGAGGATCGCGCGGAAGTTATCCAGTACCAGGAAGGCTGGGCCGCGGTAGCCTGCCGGCAGCAGCAGCGCAGCGGAGAGCTGGCTGACGTTTGGCGGGATGCTCGCGCCTGGCGGCAACTGGATGCCCAGGTTCAGCCATTCGGCGACCGACTTGCGCACGCCGCCATCGGCCAGTGCGTAATCGAAGTTCGTTGGCAATTGCTTGACCTCGAAACCCCACGGCTGGCCTTTCTGCCAGCCGGAGCTTTGCAGGTAGTGGGCGGTGGAGGCGAGGGCGTCGGCCGGGCTGTTCCAGATATCGCGGCGACCGTCGCCATCGAAGTCCACGGCGTGGGTGTTGTAGGTGGTCGGGATAAATTGGGTCTGGCCCATGGCACCGGCCCAGGAGCCTTTCATCTGGTCGGCCTGGATGTCGCCGTGCTGGATGATCTGCAGCGCGGCCAGCAACTGCGCCTGGGCGAATGCCGGGCGACGGCCTTCGTAGGCCAGGGTCGCCAGGGAGCGGATCACCGAGTTGTTGCCCTGGAATTGGCCGAAGTTGCTTTCCATGCCCCACACCGACACCAGCGCTTGGCGATCAACGCCATAACGCTGCTCGATGCTTTGCAGGATGTCTGCATATTTGATCAGCAGGGCCTGGCCGTTGCGCACGCGTACCGGCGACAGGGCGCCGTCGAGGTATTCCCACACCGGGCGAGAAAACTCAGGTTGGCTGCGGTCGGCACGGATGACCGCCATATCGGGTGTGACGTTGGCGAACGCCGTGTCGAACACGGCAGCCGTGATGCCGGCCTGCAGGGCTTGCACGCGAAAACCCGCCTGCCATTCAGCAAAGGTCTGGGTGGGTTGGATGTCGAGGTTGTCCACGGCGACGGGGGGCACGACAGCAGGCGCAACAGCGGGTGCGGTCTGGAGCTTGGGCAGCGGTTGAGCGTCGGCGGCGGTGGGTTTTTCCGCGCAGGCGACGAGCAGAATAAGGCTGGAGGCAGCGATCAATTGGCGAAGGTGCCAACGACGGGAAAGGCTAGAGGGCATGCACAGGTCCAGGGATTACAAATCAGGTGCAGACCTTATCATGCCGGAGGGGCGCTTGCCTTCAGGCAGCCAGAAAGTAAGAAGCCTCCCAGCTATTAGACTGGAAGGCTTCGCGGCGGTAGCTGCCTTTGCCCTTGCCGGCGCGTTCCTGACGGCTGCGGAACAGTGGCTGGGCGATGATGGATTTGGCCTTGTTCGGGCCATGCTTGGATGGCTTTTTGCTCATGCTCGGTACTCTCATAGGGTGGGTTAAAGCGGTGCAAATCATCTGCCGAAGTTGGGCGGCTGTAAAGGCTGGCACCTCTCAGAAATTGTAAATGCGATCAAAATGTGGGAGCTGGCTTGCCTGCTCCCACAGGGGTATGCGGTGTTCGGGGGGTGTTTATTCGGCGGGGAGTGTCAGGCGCTGGCCGGCCATCAGCAGCGACAAACGGCTCAGGCTCATCCATGGGGAACCGGCCGCCTGGCCCTTGATCTGGGCATCGATGCGCTGGGCTTCCAGCAACAGTTGCGCCCAGCGTTGCGCCGAGTGCCGTTGCAGGGCTTTGCTCATCAGGGGCTTGCGTTTGTCCCAGACAGGCGGCTTGGCCTGGCTGAACGCTTTGTCCAGCGGCGTGCCTTGGCTGTATTGCAAGGCAATATTGGCCAGCACCCGCAGCTCCCGAGCCAGGGCCCAGAGAATCACCGGTGGCTCCACGCCTTCTCCGCGCAAGCCTTCGAGCATGCGCAGGGCGTGGGCCGGTTCGCCATTGAGGATCGCATCCACCAGCCCGAACACGTCAAAGCGCGCACTGTCGGCCACCGCGCCTTGCACGGTTTCGACCGTAATCTGGCCGTCTTCAGCCATCAGCTTGAGCTTTTCGATCTCCTGGGCAGCGGCAAGCAGGTTGCCTTCCACCCGGGCGGCAATCAGCTCGACAGCGTCTTGGGTAGCGGCAAGCCCCGATTGAGACAAGCGTTGACGAATCCACTGCGGCAGTTGGCTGCTGTCCACTGGCCAGATCTGAATGAACTGGGTCTGCGCGCCTTCCACCAAGGCCTTGCCCCATTTGGTTTTCTGCGCACTGCCGTCGAGTTTGGGCAGGCTGACCAGCAGTACCGTGTCTTCGGCGGGGCGTGCGCAGTATTCCATCAGGGCCGCCGCGCCTTTGTCACCGGGCTTGCCGGAGGGCAGGCGCAGTTCCAGCAGGCGCTTTTCGGCAAACAGCGACATGCTCGCACCGGCTTGCAGCAGCGTCCCCCAGTCAAAACTGGCGTCGGCGCTGAACACCTGGCGTTCGTCGAAACCTTGCTGGCGTGCGGCACTGCGAATGGCGTCTGCGGCTTCCTGGCACAGCAGTGGGTCATCGCCACTGACGATGTACACAGGCGCGAGGCCACCTTGCAGGTGTTTGGCGAGTTGGGCGGGGGCGAGTTTCATAGGCGGGGCGAACGGGGCGCCAGGGGCGCCCCGCTTGGCTTACTCGACAGGGACTTCAACAGGCGACTGTTTCGGCGTGTTGTCTTCGTACTCTTGTGCCGCTTTCAGCGCGTCAGCATCGGCCTTGGCCTTGTTGTCGGCGGTTTGCTGTAGGGCATCGAGCTGTTGCGGGGTGAACAACGACAGGCGCAGGACCATGCGTTGCACCAGTTCACGGCGCATTTCCTTGCGGACCTGGATGATTTCCGAGTCGGAGCCCACCAGGTTGTTGCCATCGTGGGTGACGATTTTCTGTACCTGGATCTTGTCACCCATCAGTGGCAGGTGATCGCGGCCCTGCATCTGGAAGAACAGCTCGGTGCTCAGTTCGACTTCCGAAGAGCGGCCGGCGCTGGCATAGCTCAGGTTGCGCTGGGTTTCTTTCTCGTCGACAAGGAACAGCTTGTAAGGCGCGCCGTTGTAGATATGCACGCCGCTGTTTTCCAGGACCTGGCGCAACTGGACCACGGTGGTGCCGTAGGCGTCGCGGGCGCTGAGGTCCAGCTCCTTGATCGTCAGGTCATTGGTACCGGTGCCGCGCAGCTGGAAGCCGCAAGCGCTCAGAAGAACGGCGAGGCCCATCACCAGCAAATTGCGTTTGATCATTTTGTTGCTCCCCTTGAAACCATGCGGGCCTTATCGCGGCCCTAAAGGTTTAGTTCGGCGCAGGGCTCAGGCCCTGCGCCCGATCCGATTAGCTAGCGACGATATTGACCAGCTTGCCAGGCACCACGATCACCTTGCGGATCGTCAGGCCTTCAGTGAAGCGCAGCACGTTTTCGTTGACGCGGGCAGCCGCCTCGACGTCTTCGCGGCTGGCGCTGGCAGGCATGTCGATCTGGCCACGCAGTTTACCGTTGACCTGGATAACCAGTTGCAGGGTGTCCTGCACCAGGGCGCTGTCATCCTGTACCGGCCAGCGTGCGTCGATAACGGCATCGCTGTGGCCCAGGCGGTTCCACAGGTCGTGGCTGATGTGCGGCGTGATCGGTGCCAGCAGCAGAGTCACCGTTTCCAGGCCCTCCTGTACCAGCGCACGGTCCTGCTCGGTGGCTTGCGGTGCTTTTTCCAGCACGTTCATCAGGGTCATCACCTGGGCGATGGCGGTGTTGAACTTGTGGTTCTGGCCCACGTCCTGGCTGGCTTGTTTGATGGCCAGGTGCGTGCTGCGGCGAATGACTTTCTGCTCGTCGCTCAAGGCAGCCACGTCCAGCTTGCCCGGCAGGCCTTGGCTGATGTGGGCGTGCGCCAGGCGCCAGACGCGCTTGAGGAAGCGGTGCGAGCCTTCGACGCCGGAGTCGGACCATTCGGCGCTCATGTCCGGCGGCGAGGCGAACATCATGAACAGGCGGCAGGTGTCGGCGCCGAACTGATCGATCATCGACTGCGGGTCAACGCCGTTGTTCTTGGACTTGGCCATCTTCTCGGTGCCGCCGATCTCTACCGGCAGGCCGTCGGCGATCAGCTTGGCGCTGATGACCTTGGCTTTGCTGTCGCGCTCAAGCTCGACGTCGGCCGGGTTGTACCAGGTGTAGGCACCGTTGGCTTCACGGCGATAGTAAGTCTCGGCGACCACCATGCCCTGGGTCAGCAGGTTCTTGAACGGCTCATCGGAGCTCACCAGGCCTTCGTCGCGCATCAGCTTGTGGAAGAACCGCGCGTACAGCAGGTGAAGGATGGCGTGTTCGATACCGCCGATGTACTGGTCGACCGGCAACCAGTGGTCGGCCGCGGATTTCTCCACCAGGCCACCTTCATAGTGCGGCGAGGCGTAGCGGGCGTAGTACCACGACGACTCGACGAAGGTGTCCATGGTGTCGGTTTCACGCTTGGCAGGCTGGCCGCATTTGGGGCAGCTGCATTCGTAGAACTCGGGCATGCGCGCCAGTGGCGAGCCTGCGCCGTCCGGCACCACGTCTTCCGGCAGGACGACCGGCAGTTGGTCTTCCGGTACTGGCACGTCGCCACAGCTTTCGCAGTGGATGATCGGGATCGGGCAGCCCCAGTAGCGCTGGCGGCTGATGCCCCAGTCGCGCAGGCGGAACTGGGTGCGCGAGGCGCCCAGGTTCTTCTTGATCAGTGCAACTTCGATCGCATCGAAAGCGCCTTGGAAATCCAGACCATCGAATTCGCCGGAGTTGATCAGCTCACCGTGCTCGCCATAGGCGTCTTGCCACGGGGCCGGGTTGGTGTCGCCCGAGCTGGTGCGCACCACGGATTTGATCGGCAGGCTGTATTTGGTGGCGAACTCGAAATCGCGCTCGTCGTGGGCCGGCACTGCCATTACGGCGCCATCACCGTAGTGCATCAGCACGTAGTTGGCGACCCATACCGGCAGCTTCTCGCCAGTCAGTGGGTGCTCGACAAACAGGCCGGTCGGCAGGCCTTTTTTCTCCTGGGTGGCGACGTCGGCTTCAGCCACGCTGCCGCCTTTGCATTCGGCGATGAACGCCTGCAGCTCAGGGTTGTTCTGTGCGGCCTGGGTGGCCAGCGGGTGTTCAGCGGCCACGGCCACGTAGGTCGCGCCCATCAGGGTGTCGGGGCGAGTGGTGAAGACTTTGAGTGCGCCCGCTTCGCCGATCGAGTCGACGTTGTACGGGAACTGCACTTCCATGCCCTTGGATTTGCCGATCCAGTTGCGCTGCATGGTCTTGACCTGTTCCGGCCAGCCCGGCAGGTCGTCGAGGCTCGACAAGAGTTCATCCGCGTAGGCGGTGATCTTGAAGTAGTACATCGGGATTTCGCGCTTTTCGATCAGCGCGCCGGAGCGCCAGCCGCGACCGTCGATCACTTGCTCGTTGGCCAGTACGGTCTGGTCCAGCGGGTCCCAGTTCACGGTACCGCTTTTCTTGTAGATCACACCTTTTTCGAACAGGCGGGTGAACAGCCATTGTTCCCAGCGGTAGTAATCCGGCTTGCAGGTGGTCACTTCGCGGGACCAGTCCACCGCCAGGCCCAGGCTGCGCAGCTGGGTCTTCATGTAGGCGATGTTTTCGTAGGTCCACTTGGCGGGGGCCACGTTGTTTTTCATCGCGGCGTTTTCCGCCGGCATGCCGAAGGCGTCCCAACCCATGGGTTGCAGGACGTTCTTGCCTTGCATGCGCTGGTAGCGGGAAATCACGTCACCGATGGTGTAGTTGCGCACGTGCCCCATGTGTAGCTTGCCGCTGGGGTAAGGGAACATCGATAGGCAGTAGTAAGTCTCCTTGCCTGGCTGTTCACTGACTTCAAAGGACTTTTGCTCGTCCCAGAAGGTTTGGGCGGCATTTTCTATTTCACGGGGCTGATATTGTTCGTGCATGGCTACTTTTGAACTGAATAGGGGTGGCCTAATCCTCTTCGGTGCAACGTTCAGGTCCATCGACACCAAAAAGCGGCGCGTCCGTGCCCAAACCCTGCGGGAAGTGGAGTTACAGGAAGCGCCGTAGCATACATGACCCCACTCTATCGAGGGAAACCCTGATTGCGCAGCCAGGGCCGTCTGTCGCGGCGCCAGGCATGCGCGGCCATGGGGACTACGCTGTTGAGTGGGGAGCAAGTATTTCTTCAATGAGGTGAGGGGATGGTTGAATCGCAGCGAACTTTAACGAAACCGCAGTTGTATGAAGGACTGATCGACCGTTTGGGTCGGGCATTGGATGCCGCAAGAACCGCAGGCCGTTTGCGTGATGAGCGGCCTCTGGAGCTGGAGTTGCGAGGCTTGAGCCAGGCAGAACTTGAACTGATCAAGGTTTACCTGGAATTGAATCACCACCGCGCCTCTCCTGCGCAGGCTTCCCCGCCTGCCCAAGAGCCCTCGCGTTCGGCCAAGGTGATCTGGCTGAAGGACTTGTCTGCCGGCCGCGGCCCGGAAAAGCGTCGAGCCGTTCGGTGCAAGTGAAACACGGCGTCATCCGTTAGCCTTCTCAGTGTGTACCGGCGCAGAAAGTGTGTGGGTAAAGATTGTCGCTAAACCCTGTTGCATCTAGGCTTCGGGCATCTATGGAGATGCCCGATGCCTATTCGTTATTTCATTAAACAATTGCTCTTGCCGCCCGGCATTTTCTTGCTGTTGCTGGCGTTCGCCTGGTGGTGCAGAAAGCGCCGTCCGCGCCTGGCGGGATTCTGCTTTGCCGTGGGGTTTGGCGGGATGTGGTTGATGAGCCTGCCGGTGGTGGTGCAATGGGGCGCGCACGCGCTGGAGACCGAGCCGCCGCTGGCCCGGGATGAGTGGGCAACGCTGGCCCAGCGAGCGGATGCGATTGTGGTGCTGGGGTCGGGGCGTGAGCGTGGCGACCCGGCGTGGGGCAGTGACCAGCCCACCGGTATCGGCTTGGAGCGCCAGCGTTATGCCGCGCGATTGGCCAAGGCTTCCGGGTTGCCGGTGCTGACCACCGGTGGCTTGCACTACGGCACGCCGCCGAGCGAAGCCGAATTGATGGCGGTGTCGATGAAGGATGATTTCGGTGTAGACGTGCGCTGGAAGGAAGAGCGCAGCCGCACCACCTGGGAAAACGCGCAGATGAGCGCCGAGATTCTATTGCCCCAGGGCATCAAGCGCGTGGTGGTGGTGACCCAGGCGTGGCATATGCCGCGTTCGGTGTGGAGCTTTGAAAAGGCGGGCTTCACGGTGGTGCCAGCGCCGGTAGGTTTCCTGGGCGTGGACAACGCCCGTCCACTGGGCGGTTGGATGCCGGAGTTCGTGTCGGTGTGGCGCAGTGGGCAGTTGATCAATGAGGCGGTGGGGCAGGTGGGGTACCGGTTGTTCTATAAGTAACACCGTAGGGTAAATGTGGGAGCGGGCTTGCCTGCGATAGCATCACCCTGGTGTATCTGATACACCGAGGTGCCTGCATCGCAGGCAAGCCAGCTCCCACATTGGTTTTATGTGTATCTGTTAGACGGTTTTGGCCATCCGTCCCGCCAGCAACGCCCAGCCAAACAGCCCCAGGCACAGGATGATCAGCGGCCACGAGCGCCATTGCAGGTATGGCGTGAGGTTGTGCATCGGCACCACTTCGCCATACAGAATGCCGCGTTCGAACTGCGGGATCTGCGCGGTAATCTGCCCGAAGGGGTTGATCAGGCCGGTCACGCCATTGTTGGTGGCGCGGATCATCCAGCGCCCGGCTTCCAGTGCGCGCATCTGCGCCATTTGCAGGTGCTGCAACGGGCCGATGGAGCGGCCGAACCAGGTGTCGTTGCTGATGGTCAGCAGCAAGTCGCTCTGGGCAGAGAGGCCGGCGGCGAATTCCGGGTACACCACTTCATAACAAATGAACGGCGCAATCTGATAGCCCTTGGCCTGCAGCATCGCCTGGTCGGACGGGCCGCGAGCGAAGTCCGACATCGGCAGGTCAAAAAAGGCGATCAAGCCGCGCAGCATGTCTTGCAGAGGGACGTACTCACCGAATGGCACCAGTTTCTGTTTGAGGTAGGTGCCGTCGCCTTCGCCCACCACGGTAATGCCGTTGAAGTAGCGCTTCTGGTGGTGCACTTCCTGGCGAATCGGCACGCCGGTGATCAGCGCACTATGCCGGTCGGCGGCAAACTTGCCCATCATGCCCAGGTAGCCTTCCACCGATTCCTTGAGCACTGGCACGGCGGTTTCCGGCCACACCAGCAGGTCGGCACGCTTGGAGCTGAAGCTCATGTCGCGGTACAGCGCCAACTGCGCGTTGAGCTGTTCCGGGTCCCACTTCATGCTTTGTTCGACGTTGCCCTGGATAGCGGCAACGCTCAGCGGCGCGCCGGACGGTGTGGTCCAGGCGTGATGCTTGAGCGCCAGGCCAATGGCCCATGGCGCTACCAGCAGCACCAGGCCGGCGCCGATAAAACCGTTGCGCTTGCTTGCCAGCAGGCGTGGCAGGTTGCACAGCACGGCGGCGGTCAGTGCCAGCGCAAATGAGATCAGCCACATCCCGCCCAGCGGCGCGAGGCCGGTGAGAGGGCCATCGAGCTGGCTGTAACCGGAGTACAGCCAGGGGAAACCGGTGAGGAACCAGCCGCGAAACGCTTCCTGGCCCACCCACAGCGCGGCGAAGGTCAAGGCATCGGCCAGCGGCGCCTCATTGCGACGCAGCCAGCGCGCCCACAGCCAGGCGGGCAGGGCGAAGAACCAGGCGATGGCGGCGGTAAACAGCAGCATCAGGAAACCGGCCAGCAACACCGAAGCGCCGCCGAAGTGATGGATGCTGTAGTAGATCCAGCTGGTGCCGGCGCCAAACAGGCCGAAACCGAAGCACCAGCCACGGCCGAGGGCCTGGCGTGGGCTCAGCTCCCGCAATCCGACATAGAACAGGCCGACCGCCACCAGCGCAAACGGCCATAGATCGAACGGCGCCAGCGCCAGGGTGGTGATGGCGCCGGCCACCACGGCCAGCAAATTACCGGGCCAGCCGGGGCGGGTTAGGCGCTGCATGTCATTCCTTAGCGGGCAATAGGGGTCAAGCGGATCAAGTGGATACGACGGCTGTCGGCATTCAGGATGCGGAAGCGATACGCGCCAATTTCGGTGGTTTCGTTACGTTTTGGCAGGTGGCCGAACGCACTCATCACCAGGCCGCCCACGGTGTCGAACTCATCGTCGGAGAATTCGCTGTCGAAGAATTCGTTGAAGTTCTCGATCGGCGTCAGCGCCTTGACCAGGAAATCACCGCTGGGCAGCGGCTTGATGTAGCTGTCCTCTTCGACGTCGTGCTCGTCTTCGATGTCGCCGACGATCTGTTCCAACACGTCTTCGATGGTGACCAGGCCGGCTACGCCGCCGTATTCGTCGATCACAATGGCCATGTGATTGTGGTTGGCGCGGAACTCACGCAGCAACACGTTCAGGCGCTTGGATTCAGGTACGAAGGTGGCCGGACGCAGCAGGTCCTTGATGTTGAAGTTGTCGCCGTTCTCCTTGAGGATCAGCGGCAACAGGTCCTTGGCCAGCAGGACACCCATCACGTCGTCATGGCTTTCGCCGATCACCGGGTAGCGCGAGTGCGCCGAGTCGATCACGGCCGGGAGGAATTCCCGTGGGGTCTGGTTCGCCTTGATGCTGATCATCTGCGAGCGCGGGACCATGATGTCCCGAACCTGCAGGTCAGCCACCTGGATGGCGCCTTCGACGATGGCCAGCGCTTCGCTGTCCAGCAACTTGTTCTGATGGGCCTCGCGCAGCAGCTCCAGCAGCTCCTGGCGGTTTTTCGGCTCGTGGGCAAAAGCCTGGGTCAATTTACCCAGCCATGACTTCTGCCCGTTGCTCGATCGGTCTTCGCTCATAGCGATTACTCTGAATCCTTTATTGTTACAGTTGAGTGTTTTTTAAGCTTCGTCGTCCGCATACGGGTCCGGATGACCCAATTCTGCAAGCAACGTTTGTTCCAGTGTTTCCATTTCCAGGGCTTCGTCATCGTCTATATGGTCGTAACCCAAGAGATGCAAGCAGCCGTGGATGACCAGGTGGGCCCAGTGGGCCTCAAGTTCCTTGCCTTGTTCCTTTGCTTCACGCTCCACCACCGGTACGCAGATCACCAGGTCGCCCAGCAGCGGGATATCCAGTAACTCATCCGGTACGTCGGCGGGGAAGGACAGCACGTTGGTCGCGTAATCCTTCTGGCGCCAGGTGTGATTCAGTTCACGGCCTTCCGGCTCGTCCACCAGGCGAATGGTCAGTTCCGAGTCGGCGGTGCGCTGGCGCAAGGCCAGGGCGCACCACTGGCGGAACTGTTCTTCGCTGGGGGCGGGCGCTTCGGTGGCCAGTTGCAGGTCAAGCTCAAGCATCGTGGCGCACATCCTTGGCGGGGGCGTCGTCGCGGTGCTCGAAGCGCTCGTAGGCCTCGACAATGCGCTGCACCAGCGGGTGGCGCACGACGTCCTTGGGCGAGAAGTGCGTGAAACTGATGCCCGGTACGTCCTTGAGCACTTCAATCACATGGCCCAGGCCCGACTTGGTGCCCCTGGGCAGGTCAACCTGGGTAATGTCGCCGGTGATAATGGCCGTGGAGCCGAAGCCGATGCGGGTCAGGAACATCTTCATCTGCTCGACCGTGGTGTTCTGGCTTTCGTCGAGGATGATGAAACTGTTGCTCAAGGTGCGGCCGCGCATGTAGGCCAGCGGGGCGATCTCGATCACCTGGCGCTCGATCAGCTTGGCCACGTATTCAAAGCCAAGCATCTCGTACAGCGCGTCGTAGAGCGGGCGCAGGTACGGGTCGATCTTCTGGGCCAGGTCGCCGGGCAGGAAACCGAGCTTTTCGCCCGCTTCGACCGCCGGACGCACCAGCAGGATGCGGCGCACTTGCTCGCGCTCAAGGGCATCCACTGCACAGGCCACGGCCAGGTAGGTCTTGCCGGTACCGGCGGGGCCGATGCCGAAATTGATGTCGTTGCCCAGGATTGCCTTGACGTACTTCTGCTGATTCAAGCCCTTTGGGCGAATCATGCCTTTCTTGGTTCGCAGGGCCACGCTGGCTTCGGCCACCGGGTTGTTGGCCAGGTCTTCCACAGCTGATTCCTGCAAGTACAGGTGCACGATTTCCGGCGACAGTTCACTGCCCTTGGTTTCGCGGTAGAGACGGCGCAGCAGGTTTTCTGCCGATTGGGTGGGCTGGGGTTCGCCGATGAGCTCGAACTGATTGCCGCGGTTGCGGATCTCGATGCCCAGGCGTTGTTCGATCAGACGCAGGTGCTCGTCGAACTGTCCGCACAGATTGGCGAAACGGCGAGCCTCAAACGGCTCGAGGAGAAAACGATGGGGTTCTGCTATGGGTGCGTTCAAGGTTGCTTTTAGCCGCCCTTTGGCTGTTGAGGTGAAAGAGAGAATAACGCCAGCTGCTTGTGTGCGAAAGCACTTAAATCGGCTGACCTCGATCTCAGTAACAATGAAGAACCCCTGTGGGAGCTGGCTTGCCTGCGATGAGGCCAGCACATCCAAAATAGAGGCTGGCTGTTACATCGCTATCGCAGCGATGCGGCGACCCGACAAGCCAGCTCCCACATTTGATCTTCATTTGTAGTCAGAGTGTTTGTGTCAGTTGATCAGTGAGCCGCGCAACGAGTGCGGTTGCGCCGCATCAATGTGCACATCCGCAAACTGGCCGATCAAGGTGGGATTGTCGCAGCGGAAGTTGACGATTCGGTTGTTCTCGGTGCGGCCTTGCAGCTCGCCCGGGTCCTTTTTCGAATAGTCGGTGACCAGGATGCGCTGGATCGACCCGACCATTTGTCGGCTGATCTCGAACCCTTGCTGGTTCAGGCGGTGCTGCAGCGCATTCAGGCGCTCTTTTTTCAGCGCTTCCGGGGTCTCGTCCACCAAATCGGCCGCAGGCGTGCCCGGGCGCTGGCTGTAGACAAAGGAATAGGAGAAGTCGAAACCGACGTCTTCGATCAGCTTCATGGTCTGCTCGAAGTCTTTCTCGGTTTCACCCGGGAAGCCGACGATAAAGTCCGAGCTGATGCAGATACCCGGCACGGCGGCGCGCAGTTTGCGCAGTTTGGATTTGTACTCCAGCGCCGTGTGGTTGCGCTTCATCGCCGCCAGGATGCGGTCCGAGCCCGATTGCACCGGCAAATGCAGGTGTTTGACCAGCTCTGGCACTTCGGCGTGGGCCTGGATCAGGCTGTCGGAGAACTCCAGCGGGTGCGAGGTGGTGTAGCGGATGCGCTCGATACCGTCCACGGCCGCCACCACGCGGATCAGCTCCGCCAGGTCGGCCAGGCGCCCGTCGTCGGTCAGGCCGCGGTAGCCGTTGACGTTCTGGCCCAGCAGGGTCACTTCACGCACCCCGTTTTCGGCCAGGTGGATGATTTCCGACAGCACGTCGTCAAATGGACGGCTGACTTCTTCGCCACGGGTGTAGGGCACCACGCAGAAGGTGCAGTACTTGCTGCAACCTTCCATCACCGACACGTAGGCGCTCGGGCCGTCGATGCGCGGCTCGGGCAGATGGTCGAATTTTTCGATTTCGGGGAACGACACGTCCACCTGCGGCAACTTGCTGATGCGTGCGGCGTCGATCATTTCCGGCAGGCGGTGCAGGGTCTGCGGGCCGAAGACCACGTCGACATAAGGCGCGCGGTCGCGGATGGCGGCGCCTTCCTGGCTGGCCACGCAACCGCCGACGGCGATCACCATGTCCGGGTTGGCCAGTTTCAATTCACGCCAGCGGCCCAGCTGGGAGTACACACGGTCCTGGGCCCGTTCGCGGATCGAGCAGGTATTGAGCAGGATCACGTCGGCATCTTCGGCGCGGGCGGTGACTTCCAGGGCCTGGTGTTCGCCCAGCAGATCGACCATGCGCGAGCTGTCGTACTCGTTCATCTGGCAACCGTGGGTTTCGATGTAAAGCTTCTTGGCCATGGGAATCGTCAACTGGTGGTAAAGAACCGCGCATTATAGGGGGCATGCCCATTGGTTCCTAGCGTTGTGCATCGGGTGCCATGCTATAGTTCGCGCCCTCTTTTATATCCCCGATGTGTTATCCGCCCACCATGACCAAACGTGAAGCTCCAATCTACAAGGTGATTTTCCTCAACCAGGGCCAGGTGTTCGAAATGTACGCCAAGCAGATCTATCAGAGTGATCTGTGGGGTTTCCTGGAGGTGGAAGAGTTCGTCTTTGGCGAGCGCACCCAATTGGTCGTTGATCCGGGCGAAGA
This sequence comes from Pseudomonas sp. BIGb0164, assembly GCF_024810135.1. Classification (NCBI taxonomy): domain Bacteria; kingdom Pseudomonadati; phylum Pseudomonadota; class Gammaproteobacteria; order Pseudomonadales; family Pseudomonadaceae; genus Pseudomonas; species Pseudomonas sp. BIGb0164. The sequence goes on from NZ_JANUEA010000011.1 coordinate 136,275, forward strand.
GAAGCTCAAGGCGCAGTTTGAAGGCGTGGTGCGCAGCTTTGTGCCGATGCATTCGATCGTGCGCATCGATGAGGTGGAGCGCCTGGGCACGCCGAAGATCAGCGAGGCCCGGGGCACCAGCAATGTGATGCCTTTCCCGATGCCAATGCCCGAGAAGTAAGGCTTTTAATCGCGGCGCGGCCTTCGCAGGCAAGCCAGCTCCCACATTTGACCGAGTTTCACTTTTGGAATGCGTTCAATGTGGGAGCCGGGCTTGCCCGCGATAGCGGTAGAAGGGTTTAGCTCAAATCAGGGAAGGGGTGAGAAGGGCGAACGCCCATCGGCACTCTGCAATTCCTGCAGGTAGTTACGGAAAATCTGGCCCAGCACCTGGGTGGCCACTTCCAGTTCATCGCGCTGCATGTGCTCGGCGACTTCGTCGGCAGTGTCCAGCGCGTCTTCAGCGCCGTTGACCGCGGCCATCTTCAGCACGATATAGGCCTGGACGTTGTTGGCTGGCACGCCTTCGCCCTTGAAGAACATGTTGCCCAGCTCAAATTGTGCCTGCGCATGGCCCTGCAACGAGGCTTTCTCGAAATAGCTCAAGGCTTTGTTGAGGTCGCGGGCGGGGTTCTTGCTGTCGTGGTAGTACTCGCCCAACTCGTATTGCGCCTGCGCATCCCCGCCATCGGCCTGTTTCTGGCACGCGCTCAGGGCTTCGGCCTGGCTGTCTGGCTGGGTATTGAGGGTGCAACGACCCATCGCTGGGATTAACAACGAGTTGCCGCCTGCTTGTGCATGTGCCAGCAGCGGCTGAAGGAGCAACAGGCAGCCCAGAACCAGGGTGCGGCCGGTGCGTTTCATGGGAATCGACTTACCTCTGACGGGGCACGCGGACCCTAGGGGGTCCAATAAGCGCGCATTATGAAATAAGCAGGCCCCTGCTTACAAAGTCTTTACTCGTTTTTCTGCTGCGTGGGCAAGTTATCTGCCGGATTGCAGGTGATTTCTCGAAAAATGCAGGAAATCTCTGTAAGCAAAGTAGCAAATCTGACGCCGCCAGGGGCAGCGCCAGGTTTTTGCGTCACTTATTTCAGGGCCGCGAAGGCGCGCTCGGCAGCGTCCAGGGTCAACTTCAACTCGGCTTCGCCATGGGCGATGGAGGTGAACCCGGCCTCAAAGGCACTCGGCGCCAGGTACACGCCGCCTTCGAGCATCAGGTGGAAGAAGCGCTTGAACAGGTCGGCATCGCTGCCCATCACGTCATCGAAGGTGACGATGTCGTCGGCGCCACTGAAGTACAGGCCGAACATGCCGCCCGCCTGGGTGGTGACAAACGGAATGCCCGCCGCGTCGGCACGCTGTTGCAGGCCGTCGAGCAGGCGGGTGGTGTAGTCGGTCAGCTCGGCGTGGAAGCCCGGGCGGCTGATCAGGCGCAAGGTGGTCAGGCCAGCGGCCATGGCCAGCGGGTTACCCGACAGGGTGCCCGCCTGGTACACCGGGCCCAGTGGCGCGATGTGCTGCATGATGTTGCGTTTGCCGCCGAAGCAGCCCACTGGCATGCCGCCACCGATGATCTTGCCGAAGGTGCTCAGGTCGGGCGTCACGCCGTAATAGGCCTGCGCGCCGCCGAGGGCTACGCGGAAACCGGTCATCACTTCATCGAAAATCAACACCACGCCGTGCTTGTCGCACTGCTCGCGCAAACCTTCCAGGAAGCCCGGTGCCGGTGGCACGCAGTTCATGTTGCCGGCGACCGGCTCGACGATGATGCACGCCACGTCCTGGCCCACTTCGTTGAGCATCTGCTCGACGGCGCCAATGTCGTTGAACGGCAGGGTCAGGGTGTGTTTGGCAAACGCGGCCGGCACACCGGCCGAGCTAGGCACGCCCTGGGTCAGCAGGCCCGAGCCGGCCTTGACGAGCAGGCTGTCGGAGTGGCCGTGGTAGCAGCCTTCGAACTTGATGATGCTGTCGCGGCCGGTAAAACCACGAGCCAGGCGGATGGCGCTCATGGTGGCTTCGGTGCCGGAGCTGACCATGCGCACCATTTCCATCGACGGCACGATCGAGCAGACCAGGTCAGCCATCTCGGTTTCCATGGCGGTCGGTGCGCCGTAGGACAAGCCGTGTTCCAGCTGCTTGCGCACCGCGTCGAGCACGTCCGGGTGGCTGTGGCCGAGAATCATCGGGCCCCAGGAGCCCACGTAGTCCACATAACGTTTGTCGTCTTCGTCGGTGACGTAGGCGCCTTCGGCGTGCTTGAAGAACAGCGGCGTGCCGCCGACGCTCTTGAACGCACGCACGGGGGAGTTCACACCGCCGGGGATGTGTTTCTGGGCATTGGCAAACAGCGTTTCGGAACGGGACATGATCGGGCTCTCTGAAATCAAATCTTAAGAAGGGCGTTGAACGCACGGGCGCGGCGGGTAACTTCCGCAGTGCTGTCGGCACCGAACAGGCCGTGCACCACGGCGAGCAGGTCGGCACCGTGGGCCACCAGCGGCTCGGCGTTTTCCAGGGTCACGCCGCCGATCACGCAGATCGGCAATTGCACGCGGGCGCGGGCCTGGGCGAGCATTTCAACGGTAGCGGCAGGTGCGCCGGGCTTGGTACTGGAATTGAAGAAGCGGCCAAAGGCGACGTAGCTGGCGCCTTCCCGGGCGGCCTGCTCGGCCAGTTCGATCTGGCTGTGGCAGGTGGAGCCGATGATCGCCTTGGAGCCGAGCAGCGCGCGCGCCGGGGTCAGCGGGCCGTCGGTTTGCCCCAGGTGTACGCCGACGCCCAGGCGCGCGGCCAGTTCGGCGTCGTCGTTGATGATCAGCTGGGTCTTGTAGCGTGAGCACAGCTCTCGCAGTTTTTCCGCCTCACGCAGGCGACGGGCTTCGTCGTTGCTTTTGTCGCGGTACTGCAACAGGGTCACGCCGCCGTCCAACGCCGCTTCGACGTAGGCGAGGAATTTGCCGGCCAACAGTTGGCTGTCGGTAATGGCATACAGGCCACGTAGTTTCATCGGGCAGGCCTCTTAAGTCTTACGAGCAGAAATCCAGCGGCAAGCGGCGCGGCACGAACTGGCCCTGGCCGAGTTGTTCGGCATCACGCAGGGTGCGCCAAGTGTAGTTGAGGGCCGATTGCACGGCGCTCACCAGGCCTTCGCCCTGGGCAATCCGCCCGGCCAATGCGCTGGCCAGTGTGCAGCCCGAACCATGGTAGCTGCCCGGCAGGCGCTGGCAGGTAAAGGTCTGGTGCGTGCCGTCGCGGCTGTAGAGGCGGTTGTGCACTTCGTGCTCGTCGCCGTGGCCGCCGGTGATCAGCAGGTGCTTGATATACGGCAGCAGCTTCTCGGCGCATTCATCGGCCGTGCCGTCTGGCAGCTCGGCGAGGATGCGCGCTTCGGGCAGGTTCGGCGTGGCAATCAACGACAACGGCAACAGCCGCTCGCGCATTGCATAACCGACTTCGTCCTTGCCCAGGCTGCCACCGCCACCGGCGCGCAGCACCGGGTCGCATACCACGGGCAGGTGCGGGTGCGCCTGCAGCAGTTCGACCACGGTGTCGACCATCGCCGTGGAGCCGAGCATGCCCAGCTTGACCGCCGCCACTTCGGAATCGCTGAGCACGGCATTGGCCTGGGCCAGTACCCACTCGCGGTCGAGCACGCGGAAATCGCTGACATTGACGGTGTTCTGCACGGTCAGGGCGGTGACGGCCGGAGCCGCATGGCAACCCTGGGCGAGCAGGGCTTCGATATCTGCCTGCAAGCCGGCGCCACCACTGGGGTCGTGGCCGGAGAGACAGAGGACAACGGGGCGAGAGCTGTAGATATTCATGGTGCGCGAGCTTACCACCAAACGCTTTTTGCGTGGCTGTCTGGCGAGGGGTGAATTTCACGGCCTGCCAGACGGGGTTTATGGCTGTTTGCCAGCCAGGGTTTGTTGTTGAAAATGCGCTGAAAGTACCGTTCTAGAGCCTTTCAAAAAATTATTTCAATGGTGTCTAATGGCCTTTACCGGCTATGCTAAAGTGGATCCAAACAACTTACTGTATCGCCGGTATACGTCTTCTCAAAAGGAATGGGGGCTTTTGACAGAACCGGACAGGCCACGCTGGGGCTCTATGCGCTATTTGCTGATCTTAATCTTGTGCGGGCTGCCGATGCTCGCCAGCGCCATCGAGTTCGACCAGGCCACTCGCAGCCTGCCGCTGGGCCGGGTCATGCAAGTGCTCGAAGACCCTACCGATGCCCTCACCATCGCCGACGTCAGTTCCCCTGCCTACGCTTCGAAATTCAAGACCCACGACAAAGCCACTCTCAACGCCGGCTATTCGCGCTCGGTGTTCTGGCTCAAGGTCGACCTGCATTACGTTGCCCAGGATGCCCGCGCCCCGCGCACCTGGTTCCTGGAGCTGGCCTACCCGCCACTCAATCGCCTGGACCTGTACCAGGCCGACGGCACTGGCAAGTACCGCCTCACCACTCGCACCGGCAGCGCGCTGCCGTTCTCCAGCCGCGAAGTGCGTCAGAGCAATTACCTGTTCAAGCTCAACTTCGTGCCCGACCAGCAGGAAACGGTCTACCTGCGCCTGCAAAGCGAAGGCTCGATCCAGGCACCGTTGACGCTCTGGGCCGGCACCGCTTACCTGGAAGAACAGCCGCTGCGCCTGTATGTGCTGGGGGCGATCTATGGCGTGCTGCTCGGCATGTTGATCTACAACCTGTTCATCTACCTGAGCGTGCGCGACACCAGCTACCTTTATTACATCTTCTACATTGCGTCGTTCGGCCTGTACCAGTTGTCGGTCAATGGCGTGGCCGTGGAGTACTTCTGGCCGAACAACCCGTGGTGGACGAACGCGGCGGTGCCGTTCCTGATCGGTTCGGCGGCGCTGTTTGGCAGCCTGTTTGCGCGCAGCTTCCTGCACACCGCGCAGCACAGTCGTTGGCTGGATCGCATCCTGCTGGGGCTGGCCGCGTGTGGCGGGCTGGTGATGGCCCTGGCGCTGCTGACCAGTTATGCCGTGGCGCTGCGCCTGGCCACCGGCTTGGCGCTGGTGTTCACCGTGACCATCTTTGTCGCCGCGATCAAGGCCTGGTGCTGTGGCCAGCGCATGGCGCGCTACTTCATCATTGCCTGGTCGGCCTTCCTGCTGGGTGGCGTGGTTAACACGATGATGGTGTTGGGCTACCTGCCCAACGTGTTCCTCACCATGTACGCCAGCCAGATCGGCTCGGCCATCGAAGTGGCGCTGCTGTCCCTCGCATTGGCCGACCGCATCAACGGCATGCGCGAGCAGCAGGCGCAGATCCTCTTCGATGCCAGCCAGAAGCTCGAAGTGCTTAACCAGGAACTGGCCCGCAGCAACCGGCTCAAGGACGAATTCCTGGCCACCCTGACCCACGAACTGCGCACGCCCATGAACGGCGTGATTGGCTCCCTCGAACTGATGCAGACCGTGCCCCTGGGCGATGACCTTGCGCAATATCAGCAAACGGCTGCCGGTTCGGCGCGGGACATGATGCGCATGGTCAACGGCATCCTCACCCTCACCGAACTGCAGGCCGGCCGCCTCACCGCCCAGGCCCAAGTGTTCAGCCTGCGCGGTGTGCTCGACACCTTGCGCCAGCAGTTCAACGCCAGCGCCCAGAGCAAGGGCCTGGCGTTTTCCATTGATGTGGCCGACGAGCTGCCCGACCGCGTGATGGGCGATGCCGACAAATTGGTCCAGTGCCTGGACTGCCTGCTGGACAACGCCTTCAAGTTCACCCATGAAGGTGTCGTGCGCCTGCGTGTGGTGGGCGTGCCCCACAGTGATGGCAGCTTGCGCCTGAGCTTTATCGTCACCGATACCGGTATCGGCTTTGCGTTCCTCGACGAAGCCACCCTGTACCAGCGCTTCTTCCAGCTTGACGGCTCGACCACCCGGGAATACGGCGGCCTGGGGATCGGCTTGGCAATCTGTCGTCAGTTGATCGAGCTGTTGGGCGGACGCCTGACCCATCATTCCGAGCCGCGCAAGGGCAGTCGGTTCCAGTTGGAAGTGAGCGTCGAGCAGGTCGCGCCCGAGCCCAAGCCCACCGGGCCGGAGCCTTTCGGTCAGCGTGCGCCCCAAGAGTGCGCGGTACTGCTGGTGGATGACAACAGCGTGGGCCAGTTGGCCGTGCGCGGCATGCTGCTCAAGCTGGGCTATCGGGTCAAAACCGTGGACAGCGGCCCGGCTGCGCTGGCGGTTTTGCAGGGTGAAACCTTTGATGCAGTGCTGCTGGATGTGCCTGAAGGCGGGTTCTCGCTGTGTTGTCAGATCCGCGCCTTGCCGGGCTGTGGCGAGCTGCCGGTGATCGCCTTGAGCACCTCGTTACAAGCCCCGGAACGCGAGCGCTGCCATGGCATTGGCGTGACTGATCGACTGGCCAAGCCGGTACGATTCGAGGCGTTGCAGGCGGTGCTGGAGCGCCGTTTGCTGTGCCCGTTAGAGGGTGAAAGCGCCGGGCATTAGGCGCATATGACACTTTTTTAAGCGGGGCGACGGTGCTTAACTGAAATTCAGGCCTCAATTGCACGTGGCCTTTTTCCAGGAGGCCCGTCATGAACCTGCATCAATTTGCCGAAACCCACGACGTCACCAACCAGCCCCCGTCGCTCGACGGCACCAACCTGTATCGCATCGACTTGCCCCTGCAGGAATGGTCGCGCCGCTTTGGCGCCGGCTGGGCCGAGGCGCGTATAGACGCCTACGGTGCGCTGGCCGGCGGGCCGCTGATGGAGGCCGGGTTCCTGGCGAACCAGAACAAACCGGTGTTCAACAGCCATGACCGATATGGTCATCGGATCGATCTGGTCGAGTTTCATCCCGCTTACCATGAACTGATGCGCACGGCGGTGGAGCATGGCCTGCCGTCGCTGCCGTGGGCCCATCCGCAGTCCGGTGCCCATGTGGCCCGCGCCGCCATGACCTACCTGCACAGCCAGGCGGAAGCCGGCACCGGTTGCCCGATGACCATGACCTTTGCCTGTGTCCCTGCCCTGCGTCTGCAACCGGACCTGGCGCAGGCCTGGCTGCCGAAAATCCTCAACACCCAGTACGACCCGCGCAACGTCGGCATTGCCCACAAGGCCGGCGCCACCATTGGCATGGCCATGACCGAGAAACAAGGCGGCACCGATGTGCGTGCCAACACCACCCGCGCTTACCCCGTGGGCGCGGGCGGCCCCGGGCAGGCCTACGAACTGGTGGGCCACAAGTGGTTTTGCTCGGCGCCGATGTGCGATGCCTTCCTGACCCTGGCCCAGACCGACAAAGGCCTGACCTGTTTCCTGCTGCCCCGGTACCGCCCGGATGACACGCGCAACGAGTTTTACATCCAGCGCCTGAAGAACAAGCTGGGCAACTGCTCCAATGCTTCCAGCGAAGTGGAGTTCCGTGGTGCCCTGGCCTGGATGGTCGGCGAAGAGGGGCGTGGCGTGCCCACCATCATCGAAATGGTTGCCATGACCCGCTTTGATTGCATGGTCGGCTCCAGCGCCCTGATGCGTCAGGCGCTCACCCAGGCCAGCCATCATTGCGCCCACCGTTCGGTCGGCGGCCGTGTGCTCAGCGAGCAACCGCTGATGCAAAACGTGCTGGCCGACCTGGCCCTGGAAAGCGAGGCCGCCCTGGCCTTGAGCATGCGCATGGGGCGCGCGCTGGATCATCTGGGCGATGAGAGGGAAGCCAAGTTCGCCCGGTTGGTGACGGCGGTGGGCAAGTATTGGATCTGCAAGCGGGCGCCGGCGATGATCAACGAAGCAGCCGAATGCATGGGGGGAGCAGGCTATGTGGAAGACAGCATCCTGCCGCGTCTCTACCGTGAGGCACCGGTGAATTCGACCTGGGAAGGTTCGGGCAACGTGCAGTGCCTGGATGTACTGCGCGCGCTGTCGAAAGAACCCGGTGTGTTGGAAGCGTTGTTCGTCGAGCTGGGGGATGGGCATGGCGACAAATCATTGGTGCGGCATATTGATCGGTTGAAAGCGGCCTTCATGGACACCCAGGACATTCAATACCGCGCACGGCAATTGACCGAGGACATCGCCATGGCGCTGCAGGCCAAGCTGCTGCTGGAGGCCGGGAATACGGCAGTCAGCGATGGCTTTATCGCCAGCCGCCTGGGCGAATCGTCCGGTCGGGTATACGGTACGTTGCCGCGTGGTGTGGATGTGGGGGCTATTGTTGCTCGTTCGACGCCAACCCTCTGACTACACTCGATTAAAATGTGGGAGCGGGCTTGCTCGCGAATGCGTTGTGTCAGTCACCTATTCATCAACTGACAGGCCGCATTCGCGAGCAAGCCCGCTCCCACATTATTAACCGCATTCCAAACCCGGTGTTTCAGTGAAGCTGGGATACAGGCAAGATGAAGGCCTGCACGTCAGAACACAGGATGCTTACCGTGACCGAAGCTTTTGTTGTCGTTCAAACCGCCGAGGAAGCCGTGGATCGGCTGGCGGCTCTGCATGAGCGTGCTACCGGCGCGCTTAACCAAGCCCTCAAGCGATACCTCAAAGACCGCGTCGAGCCCGACGCCGAACAACGTGCGCTGTTTCGCTACCCGGAACTGCGCCTGACCTACCACTGCCACGGCGAAGTCCCACAGACGACCCGGGCGTATGCCAAGGTCCAGTTGCCGGGTACCTACAGCGTCACCGTCACCCATCCCGCCGCGTTCCGCAAATACTTGCTGGAGCAACTGGTGCCGCTGATGCACGACTTCACCGTGACGGTGGAAGTGGGCGTCAGCCAGCAGAACATTCCTTACCCGTACGTGGTGGAGCAGGGCGACGAACTGGCCGGTTCCGGTGTAACCGCCGCGACCCTGGCCCGGGTATTCCCGAGCACCGACCTGTCGGCGGCCACCGATGGCATCGCCGACGGCCTCTACGATTGGGAAAACACCGACCCGCTGCCTCTGGCATTGTTTGATGCGGCCCGCGTGGACTTCTCCCTGCGCCGCCTGGTGCACTACACCGGCAGCGACTGGCGCCATGTGCAGCCGTGGATCCTGCTGACCAACTACCACCGCTACGTTGACCAGTTCATCCTGCATGGCCTGGAACAACTGCGCAGTGACCCGCGCTTTATCCGCATGGTGCTGCCGGGCAACGTGGTGATCGACAAGTCCATGGACCATGGCGAAGCGTCTGCCATCGCCGCGGGCGTGGTCTGGCACCGTTACCAGATGCCGGCCTACCACCTGCAGGCCAGCGATGGCCATGGCGTGACCCTGGTGAACATCGGCGTTGGCCCGTCCAACGCCAAGAACATCACCGACCACCTGGCGGTGCTGCGCCCGCATTGCTGGCTGATGATCGGCCACTGCGGCGGCCTGCGCCAATCCCAGACCATCGGCGACTACGTGCTGGCCCACGCCTACATGCGCCGCGACGGGATTCTCGACCGCGTGGTGCCGCCGAACATCCCGATCCCGGCCCTGGCCGAAGTGCAACTGGCCTTGCAGCAGGCGGCGGCCAACGTCACCGGCGAAAAAGGCGAAGAGCTGAAAAAACGCCTGCGCACCGGCACCGTGCTGACCTACGACGACCGCAACTGGGAGCTGCGCTGGGCCCAGGAGCGGCCGCTGATCAACCTGTCGCGCGCCGTGGCCGTGGACATGGAAAGCGGCACCATCGCCGCCCAAGGCTATCGCCTGCGGGTGCCGTACGGCACGTTGTTGTGCGTGTCGGACAAGCCGCTGCACAGCGAGATCAAGCTGCCGGGTTCGGCCAACGCGTTCTATGAGCGTGCGGTGAGCCAGCACTTGAAGATCGGCATCGAGGCGGTGGATTTGCTGCGCACCGAACTCAACTCGCTGCACTCGCGCAAACTGCGCAGCTTCGACGAGCCGCCGTTCCGCTAGTTGGGATGGTCATTTAACGGTCAGGCCACTAGCATTGTCGGTCCTGACCGTTAGATGTACCGAAGCCATGTCCCGTCCCACTCGTCCCGATTCGCGCCGCCCTGGCGTGAAACCTCCGCACTCCGCTGCACGCCGTGTTGCCAAGGCGCCACCGGCCGAGCCCAAATTGATCCTGTTCAACAAGCCGTTCGACGTGCTGACCCAGTTCAGCGACGAAGGCGGGCGCGCCACACTCAAGGACTTCATCGACATCCCCGGCATCTACCCGGCCGGTCGCCTGGACCGCGACAGCGAAGGCTTGCTGCTGCTGACCAACGATGGCCAACTGCAGGCGCGCATTGCCGATCCCAAGCACAAGCTGGCGAAAACCTACTGGGTGCAGGTGGAAGGCGAGCCGACGCAAGAGCACCTGCAACGCCTGCGCGACGGTGTGGAACTCAACGACGGCATGACCTTGCCCGCCGAAGCGCGGCAACTGGATGAGCCCGAGTTATGGCCGCGCAACCCGCCGGTGCGCTTTCGCAAGAGCGTGCCCACTCATTGGTTGGAACTGGTGATTCGGGAAGGGCGCAACCGCCAGGTTCGGCGCATGACCGCTGCCGTGGGCTTGCCGACGTTGCGCCTGGTGCGTGTGCGCATTGGCGACTGGTCGATCGACGGCCTGGACCAGGGCCAGTGGAAGGAAGTGCCGGCGCGCTTATAAAGCGCCGGACTCGATCAGGCCGATCACCACGCTCTTGATGATGAAGGCGGCCACGCCCAGCCCCAGCACGAAGAACAGAATGAACGAGCCGAAGCGCCCGGCTTTGGACTTCTTGGCCAGGTCCCAGACGATAAAGCCCATGAAAATGATCAGGATAGTGACCAGGCCGGTCATCATCCATTCTTCAAACAGGGCGGGATCGATGTTGTTCATGCGGGAATTTTTCCGACGAGGCAGGCGGGAAAGTATACGGCAGTGTTACAGGCACAACATTGACCTGGATCGAAGTGAGTTCCAATTGTGGGAGCGGGCTTGCTCGCGAAGGCGGTGTATCAGTCACCTATGCATCAACTGACCGGCCGCTTTCGCGAGCAAGCCCGCTCCCACAAGGGATTTTCATTGTTCTTACATTAAGTGCGCAGGTGGGTCAGCGGCAATTCGGTGCTGTTGAGCACCTGGTTCAGCACAAAGCTGGAGCGCACGCTGGTCACGCCTTCGATGCGGGTCAGGTGGCCCAGCAGCAGCTTTTGATAGTGGTCCATGTCCGGCACCACCACTTTCAACTGGTAGTCGGCATCCATCCCGGTGACCAAACTGCATTCCAGCACCTGGGGCAGGGTGCGGATGGCGGCTTCGAAGTTCTCGAAACGCTCCGGTGTATGCCGGTCCATGCCGATCAGCACATAGGCCGTGAGGCTCAAGCCGAGCATCTTGCGGTCGAGCAGCGCGACCTGGCGGGCGATATAGCCGTCGTCTTCCAACTGCTTGACCCGGCGCGAGCAGGGCGATGGCGACAGGCCGATACGCTCGGCCAACTCCTGGTTGGAGATCCTCGCGTCGCGCTGCAATTCCGCCAAAATACTCAGGTCGTATCGGTCAAGCTTGCTCATTGGGTTGGCCTTTGTCGTAACTATTGCGGTGAATTATCTATGAAGGGTTAAAAATTGCGCAAGCACTGTTTATTGACGCAATCTTCGCAATCATCTGCCGGGCGCTCGCGGGTATCTTTATCAACAGAATCACCGCCTGGACAACAGTCCACTGCAGCCCGCCCAATCAGGCCCGCTGCGGCCGCCACCCCAGCAGGGTTGAGCCGGCCTCCAGGCTGCACACTGTCCAGAAGACGGCGTGAGGTGAGCCAACGTCAAAAGCGTTGAGCCAGGACGAAATTCTCAAGGGGTGGCCGACGGGTCACCCCTTTTTCTTTGCCTTCAGAAAATTGTTCTCGTGACTGATAACCTGTCTTAGAACCGGGTGAGGCTTTTCCAGTCTCATGGTATGAGGCCGGACACTCTAGGCCCTAATCCGCAGTGAGGAATAGCATGAAGCGCATCTGGCGTATGGCAGGTGTAGGTTTGCTGATGATCAGCGTCGGCACGCAAGTGATGGCCGACGACCCACGCTCAGAAGGCGGTGGTCAGCATGAACGAGGGCCCGAAGGCGGGCGGCAAGGCAACGAACAGCCGCGACCGCAGAACAACCAACCGCGACCTGAAAATAATCAGCCGCGCCCTCAGAGCCCTCAACCGCGGCCCGAAAACAATCAGCCGCGTCCGCAGAATCAACATTTCGAAAACAACCCGCCACGCCCGCAGAACGAGCACTTCGATCGTGGCGAGCAGCGTGGCGGCGGGCAATGGCAAGGGCGCCCACAAGGTGCTGATCAGCCTCGGCCTGCGCCGCAACCGGCCCAGCCGGCCAACAACCTGCCGATCCAGGGACGCCCGGATACCGTGCGCCAAACCCAGGAACCGCGCCAGGGTTACTACCAGGACATCCCGCGCCGCAACGACGGCAACCCGCATTGGCAAGGCGGCAACGCCCCAGGCCCGCGCCCGGGCGGTGGCTTCAATGGCCACCCCAATGACGTTCGCTGGCCGGGCCGCCCGAATGGGCACGGCAATGGCTGGGGCCCGGGGCCGCAGTATCGCCCGGGGTACACCGTCGACCGCTTCACCGACCGCAACTACCGCGTGCCTTACCGTGGCCAGGATTACTTCTTCTCCGGGGGCTACTGGTATCGCCCCCAAGGCCCACGTTATGTGGTGGTGACGCCGCCTTACGGCATTCGCGTGCAATACCTGCCGGATTACGCTCGGGAAGTGTGGGTGGGCAGTGCGCTGTTCTTCGTCGCCGCCGGTGCTTATTACACCTACGAAGCCAGCTCCCAGCAGTACGTGGTAGTGCAACCGCCTGCACAGCCGCCGGCGCCCCAGGGCAATGGCTATGACGTGATCGCCTATCCCGCCAATGGCCAGTCACCGGCCCAGGTACAACAGGACGGTTACGACTGTTATCGCTGGGCGGTGCAGCAAAGTGGGTTCGACCCGCAGGCCGTCACCTACGCCCCGGACCCCGCGGTGGTGCAAACCTACCGCCAGGCCCAGGGCAACTGCCTGAGCAGTCGTGGTTACCAGGTGCAGTACTAGGCCTTGTTGCCCGTGACCACTTCCCGCGGGTCGGCGTGCACCAGCACTTCGGCGCGCGGGTAGGCTTGGTGAATGGCATCGGCGGCCTGGTCGCTGATGCCGTGGGCCACTGACAGCGTCAATTCCCCTGGCAACTCCAGGTGCAGCTGCACAAACCAATGGCTGCCGGAAATCCGCGTGCGCAAATCATGCGCACCCAACACCCCTGGAACGCCACGGGCCAGTTCCAGCATATGCTGGCTCACATCAGGCGGCAGCTCCTCATCCATCAGCACCGCGAAGCTTTCCCGGGCGATCTGGATGGCACTCCACAAGATGTAGGCCGCGATCCCGAGGCCGAACCAGGCATCCACCTGATTGAACCCGAACCCCGCCAGTACCAACGCTACCAGGATGCTTCCGTTGAGCATCAGGTCGGAGCGGTAATGCAGCGAGTCAGCCCGCACCGCGTTGGAGCCGGTTTCGCGGATCACCCGGTGTTGCAGCATCAGCAACGCCACGGTCATCACCAGGGAAAACACGATTACCCCGATGCTCAACCACGGCGCACCGACCGGTTCTGGGTGTTGCAGGCGTTGATAAGCCTGGAACGCGATCAGCACCGCACTGCCGGCGATAAACAGCGCCTGGGCCATGCCCGACAACGATTCCGCCTTGCCGTGCCCATAACGGTGATCGTCATCGGCCGGGCGTAGTGCGTAGTGCACCGCCAGCAAATTCAGCAGCGAAGTCACGCCGTCCAGCAGTGAGTCGGTCAACCCGGCGAGCATGCTCACCGAGCCGCTGAGCCACCAGGCGATGGCCTTGGTGATAATCAGCGCACAGGCCACGCCCACCGAGGCGCGCGTCGCCAGGCGCAAAAGCCGGGCGTGTTCGGGGCTGCTGGTCATAGGCGGGTCGAATCCTTAGGCGGCGGGTTTCAGGCCCAGGGAGGCGAGTTGTTGCACGCTGCCCTTGAACTGGATCATGCGCGGGTCGTCCAGCGGCAGGCGGTGGCCGGTTTCTTTCTGGATGATGGTTTGCAGCTTGGCGTTGTCGACCTTGCCGTCGGCGCCGATGGCTTCGTGGAGTTTTTCCGGGGCCACCTGAGCGGTCTTGCCCGGCTCGAAATAGATGGCGCCGGTGGCGAAGTCCACGCCGAACGCGATCAGGCCCGGGATCACATAGAACAGCAAGCCGATGGCGTCGAGCACGGCCACGGTGGGGTCGATCTTGCCGTCGATCTGGCCACGGCGGTCGGGGAAGAAGATCGAGCCGCAGGCCGTCAACTGGCTCAGCAAGGTGACGGTGAGGACACCGCCGATGATGCGGGAAGCGATACGCATGGACTATCTCCTGAACACAATTAATACGGGACTATAAGCGACGAAGATCCAATGTGGGAGCGGGTTTGCTCGCGAATGCGGTCTGTCAGTTGATGAACATGCGACTGATACACCGCATTCGCGAGCAAGCCCGCTCCCACATTTAACCGTGTTGCCAAGTCAGTCGGGTGGTGCGTGTGAGACCACCATCGGCATCCGGCAGTTCGCCGTTATACTCGCCGCTCTGCTTTGGAGCCAGTATGAATTCGTTGCCGATCGATGATGTTTTACCCGCCCTGCGTGACGCCTTGGCGAATCGCCATGAGGCCGTGCTGGAAGCGCCCCCCGGCGCCGGTAAAACCACCCGCGTGCCCTTGGCATTGTTGAACGAGCCCTGGCTGGCCGGGCAGACCATCCTGATGCTCGAACCCCGCCGCCTGGCTGCGCGTGCTGCCGCCGAACGCCTGGCCAGTGAGCTGGGCGAAAAGGTTGGCGAAACTGTCGGCTATCGCATTCGCCTGGACAGCAAAGTCGGCCCCCACACCCGCATCGAAGTGGTCACCGAAGGCATCCTCACCCGCCGCCTGCAGGACGACCCGGCGCTGGAGGGCGTGGGGTTGCTGATCTTCGACGAATTCCACGAGCGCAGCCTCGACGCCGACCTGGCGCTGGCCTTGAGCCTCAACGGCCGCGACCTGTTTCGCGATGAGCAGCCGCTGAAAATCCTGTTGATGTCCGCCACCCTCGAAGGCGAGCGCCTGGCTGGCCTGCTGGACAACGCGCCGATTCTGCGTAGCGAAGGGCGCATGTTCCCGGTGCAGATGCGCTGGGGGCGGCCGTACCAGGCGGGTGAATTCATCGAGCCGCGTGTGGTGCAGACCATTCTTGAGGCTGTGCACGATGAGACCGGCAGCATTCTGGTGTTCCTGCCGGGCCAGGCGGAGATTCGCCGGGTCAATCAGCAACTGGCCGACGCTTTGGGTGATCGCCCGGATGTGCTCCTGTGCCCACTGCACGGTGAACTCGACCTCAACGCCCAGCGCGCCGCCATCGACCCGGCAACGGCGGGCAAACGCAAAGTGGTGCTGGCCACCAACATTGCCGAGACCAGCCTCACCATCAACGGCGTGCGCGTGGTGATCGACGCCGGGCTGGCGCGGGTGCCGCGCTTCGACCCGGGCAGCGGCATGACCCGCCTCGACACCCAGCGCATCTCCCGCGCCAGCGCCACCCAGCGAGCCGGCCGGGCAGGGCGGTTGGAGCCGGGGGTGTGTTACCGGTTGTGGTCCGAGGACCAGCACGAAGGTCTGGCCGCCTACAGCAGCGCGGAAATCCTCGCCGCTGACCTGGCCGGCTTGGCCTTGCAGTTGGCGCGTTGGGGCGTCACGCCCACTCAACTGGTGTGGCTGGATGTGCCCCCGGCCGCGGCTTATGCCCAGGCCCAGGACTTGCTGGTGCGCCTCGGCGCATTGAATGAAGACAAGCTGACCGCCCACGGCCAAAAAATGGCCGAGCTGCCGGCCCATCCGCGCATCGCCCATCTGCTGCTGCGCGGGCAGGACCTGGGGCTGGCGGCGACGGCCTGTGATGTCGCGGCCTTGTTGGGTGAGCGCGATATCTTGCGCGGTGGTGGCGCGGATTTGCACAGCCGTCTGGCACTGCTGTCGGGCGAAGAACGCGCGCGGGGTGCTCAAGGTGGCGTGCAGCGCGCCAAGCAACTGGCGCGGCAATACCGTGGCTATTTAAGAGGCCAGGCCACGCAAGCCGTGGCCGACCCCGACCACCCGCGTTGGCTCGGCGCCTTGCTGGCGTTGGCTTACCCGGATCGCGTCGCCCAACAACGTCGCCCGGGTGGTGCCGAATACCGCCTGGCCAATGGCCGTGCTGCGCTGTTCGCCGAGGCCGACAGCTTGATGAAACAGCCTTGGCTGGTGATCGCCGACCTGGGCAGCCGCCAGGGCCAGCGCGAAGAGCGCATCTACCTGGCGGCGGATTTCGACCCCATGCTGTTCGACACGGTGCTTGCCGAGCAAGTGCGCACGGTCGACCAATTGGATTGGGACGAGCGCGAAGGCGTGCTGCGTGCCGAGCGCCAGCGCAAAGTCGGCGAACTGGTGCTTAGTCGCGAGCCGCTCACGGGGCTCGATGAAGCCGCGCGCAGCCAGGCGCTGGTCAACCTGGTGCGCCGCAAAGGCCTGGAGCTGCTGCCGTGGACGCCCGAGCTGCGCCAATGGCAGGCCCGCGTCATGCTCTTGCGGCAACTGGACGCCGGAAAAACCAGCGAATGGCCCGACCTCAGTGACAGCGCCTTGCTCGCCAGCCTGGAGCATTGGCTGATGCCGTACCTGGGCAAGGTCTCGCGCCTGAGCCATTTCGCCAACCTGGATATCTCCAGTGTCCTGCACAACCTGCTGCCTTGGCCGCTGCCCCAGCGCCTGGATGAACTGGCGCCGCAACATGTGAAGGTGCCATCCGGGTCTTCGGTGCGCCTGGACTACAGCGAACAGCCGCCGATTCTGGCGGTGCGCCTGCAGGAATTGTTCGGGCTGGCCGACACTCCGCGCATTGCCGGTGGGCGCCAGGCGGTGAAGCTGCATCTGCTTTCACCGGCACGCCGGCCGGTGCAGGTGACCCAGGACCTGGCGAACTTCTGGCGCAGTACCTATGCCGAGGTGAAGAAGGACCTGAAGGGGCGGTACCCGAAGCACTACTGGCCGGATGATCCGCTGATTGCCGAGCCCACTGCGCGGATCAAACCCCGCAAGTAGGCCATGTGGCGATCAAATGTGGGAGCTGGCTTGCCTGCGATAGCGGTGGGTCAGTTGAAGAATGTTTCACTGGTCCAACGCTATCGCAGGCAAGCCAGCTCCCACAGGTTTTTGTGGGGGCTGTTACTGCGCGGCAGGCAGCAGGAAGCG
This sequence comes from Pseudomonas sp. BIGb0164, assembly GCF_024810135.1. Lineage (NCBI taxonomy): Bacteria > Pseudomonadati > Pseudomonadota > Gammaproteobacteria > Pseudomonadales > Pseudomonadaceae > Pseudomonas > Pseudomonas sp. BIGb0164. Next base: position 153,500 of record NZ_JANUEA010000011.1, read on the forward strand.
CGCGATCACCGGCAGGTGGTTGGAGATGCGCAACGTATCGTCCTGGCGAACCTTCGCCTCCACCCGCTTGATGCGCGGGCTGTAGAACAGGTAATCCAAGGTGCGATCCGGGCCCGTGACACGAGGGTCGTTGGGGAAGTACGTCAGCCATTTCTCACGGTCGATGCCGCTTGATTGGCTGTTGCTCGGGATCATCGGGTATTTTTCCCACAGTAGATGCAGCTCGCTGTCCGGCGAATACTGCCCACGCTTGCCCGCGTCCAGGCGCAGGAACTGCCCCAACGGCAGCAAGTTGAAATCCCCGCCAATCAGCCAGGGCGTGCCCCGGCCTTCGAATTTGTCCAACAGTTTGACGGTGCTGTTCACCTGCTCTTGCACGGCGCTGCGGCCGGGGGCGTCACCGTCGAAGCGGGTATTGAGCACCGCCAATTGGCCGCCGTCGCTCAACGGCAGATAAGTCAGCAGCAGCGCAGGCTTGGGTTGGAACTGACGGGCGATGAAGTTCGCCTCCGGCACTGGCAATTGCAGGCGCTCGGCGTGTTCGATCTGGTAGCGGCTCAGGGTCACGAGCTTGCGGCCGACGCTACCGAAGATATGCCGGTCGGGCACAAAGTCGGCTTTCCAGTCGAAGGCTTGGGTACTGCAGGGGTAGAGATCGGCCACTCGCTCCTGGAGCAGCGTGACCTGGTCCTGATAGTGGGAGGGCTTGGCGTTTTCGTCGAGTTCCTGCAACAGCAGGATGTCGGGTTGTTCTTCGCGGATTACCCGTGCCACTTCGTCGAGGCTGGCGGCCATGTCTTCGACGGTGGGACGCTCGTCCGGGCCGCTGCCATCGGCGGTGTCGTACCAGAACACGTAGTTCTTGCCGGCCAGGTATTGCACGTTCCAGGTCATGACCTTGAGCGCCTGCCCGGGCAACAGCGTGGGCGCGCGGGGCGCCACACAACTGACGGGCAGGGTTTGCTTGGGCTCGGGGCGCCAGGTGAGGCTGTAAACCATGGCGGCGAGCAGTCCGGCGATGATCACCAGGCCCAGCAAGGTTATGCGCAATAAACGGGTCATCGGCTCGGCTTATAGCGTTTGGAAAGTGCCACGGAGCATATCACCGCGCGTCGGCATCGCCACCGATCAGCATGAATAAACGGAACAGCACCACGCTGGTAAACAGCTGCAGGAAGCTGTGGGCGCTGTCGATCAATACGCCCAGCATTGGCGCGGGATCGGGATAGGCCGCCACGCTTGCGCCCTTGAGCAGCCACAACGGCGTCATCACGCACAGCAGGCACACCAGGATTCGCCAGAAATGCCCACGGGTCAGGCGGAAACTTTCCTTCATTGCCGCCAGCGCCGGCATGCCGCGCAGCACCAGCAGGTATTCGGCAAACGCCAGCACCACCATCAGCCACAGGCCCGGCAGGAAATACAACGACAGGCCCAGCAGGATCAGCAGGGTGCTCATGGCCGTGAGCAGGGCGAAACGTGGCCACAGCGTCAGGGCCATGGCCCACACGTCCTTTGTGCGCGGCGACTCGCCACGGGTGCGGGCGTCGAGAAACAGGATCAAGGCGCCGGTGTACAGCGGGTAGACGAGCAACCCCACCACCACGCTGTAGCCGGGGAAGGCGTCCGGGCCCAGCGTGTGATCGAGCACCTGTTGCAGCAGGGCTTCGAGGATCACCAGCGGCAGGCACAGCTGGACGATGGCGCCCAGGTTGCGTTGGGTGAAACGAAAGGAGTCTCGCAGTACGTCTAACGGATTCATCGGGTTCATCACAGGCCTGAAAGCAAGGCCCACACTTTAACCGATCAGGGCTGGCGGTAAGCAAACGTAAACCTTGCGTAAAGACCATTGAAACGTCTGGTAACAGCCCCATAACTAGAGGCGTAGCTTGCCTGATCACAGGCAGGCCCATGATTTCTACCGGCAATCTAACGAGGTCGCCATGAACAGCGAAGAGCAAACCCTGATCGATGGACTGTTTTCACGGTTGCAGCAAGCCGAAACGGACTCAGCCCCCCGCGACGCCCTGGCCGAAGCGCGGATCAAGGAGCACATGACTCGCCAACCAGCGGCCGGGTACTACATGACCCAGTCGATCCTGGTGCAAGAACACGCGATCAAGAGCCTCGACGCGCAGAACAAGCAGCAGGCGCAACAGATCCAGCAATTGCAGGATGAGCTGCAACAGGCCCGTTCCCAGGCCGCACAACCCGCGCCGAGCAGCGGTGGTTTCCTGTCGAGCATCTTTGGCGGCGGTTCCCGCGACCCGCAACCGGCCCAGAGCGCCCCGGCATCTTCGGGGGGCGGCTGGCGCGAACCGGTACGGTCTTCGTTTGGCCAGCCGGCGCCGCAGCAGAACTACGGCGCCCCGCAACAGAACTACCAACAGCCACAACAAGCCCCGGCCGCCCCGATTGGCAGCGGTTTTCTGGGTGGCGCATTGAAAACCGCCGCAGGCGTGGCCGGTGGTGTAATGCTGGCCGAAGGTATCAGCAGCCTGTTCCACCACAACCAGCAACCCCAGGTGGTGGAAGAAATCATTGAACAACCGGCGCCGGCCAGCGATCAGGGCGGCTGGGGTAACGATGACCAGCGCTTTGCCGGTGGCAATGACAGTTGGGGCAACAACAGCGACAGCTTCGCCGACAACGATTACTCCGACGACTCCTCCTCCTTCGGCGACGACGATTCCTTCGTCTGACCCTCCCACGCCCGGTGCGCTTCGTCGCCCCGGGCTGATTTTTCGCTGAAACTTTCCCGTGGCTGGCATACTGGCGCCTTTGCGGACCTTCGCTTTCGAGGTCCACGCGGCAGCCATGGGGAAGTGCGGTGAAGAAAATTGCAGTGTTCGCCGATGTACAAAACCTCTATTACACCGTGCGCCAGGCGTATGGCTGCCACTTCAACTATGCGGCGCTGTGGGCTGACATCAGCGCGCGCGGGCAGATCGTCGAGGCGTACGCGTATGCCATCGACCGTGGCGACAGCAAGCAGCAGCAATTCCAGCAGATCCTGCGCAACCTGGGCTTCACGGTAAAGCTCAAGCCCTACATCCAGCGCAGCGATGGCTCGGCCAAGGGCGACTGGGACGTGGGCATCACCATCGACATCATGGACGCCGCCGACCATGTCGACGAAATCGTGCTGGCCTCCGGTGACGGTGATTTCGACATGCTGCTCGACCGCATCATCCACAAGCATGGTGTCGAGGCCGTGGCCTACGGCGTACCTGGGCTGACCGCCAATTCATTGATACGCGCCGCCAGCCGCTACGTGCCGATCGAAGGCGCGTTGCTGCTCAAATAAACAGTTAGACGGAGTTGGAACAGGTTTGGAACGGATAGCGGTCATCGACTTTGAAACCACCGGCATCACCCCCAGCAGCCACTGCCGGGCCACGGAAATCGCGGTGGTCATCCTCGAACGTGGCCGGATCGTGGACCGCTACCAGAGCCTGATGAATGCCGGCGTGCGCGTGCCCGGGTTCATCGAGCAACTCACCGGCATCAGCAACGCCATGCTGCGCAGCGCACCACCGGCCGAGCGGGTGATGAACGAGGTCAATGAGTTTGTCGGCACCACGCCACTGCTGGCCCACAACGCCGCGTTCGACCAGAAGTTCTGGGACTTTGAGCTGGGCCTGATCCGCCGCACCCGCCTGCAAAAGTTTGCCTGCTCCTTGCTGCTGGCGCGGCGCCTGATGCCGTCGGCGCCCAACCACAAGCTCGGCACCCTGACCTCATTCGCCCAACTGCCCCACACCGGCAAGGCTCACCGGGCGATGGCGGATGCGGAGATGGCCGCCAACCTCACGGCGCACCTGGCCCAGGAACTGCGCGGCACACACGGCTTGCGCGAACTGTCCCACGACCTGCTGTGCAGCTTGCAGAAAGTGCCGGCCGCCAAGATCACCGAACACCTGAAGAAACATCGTGGGTTCTGACCCCGCCACGACTTCAAGAACACTGATGACCCAAATGCGGGAGCGGGCTTGCTCGCGAAAGCGGTGGATCAGTCGCCGGATATATTGACTGACACTCCGCTTTCGCGAGCAAGCCCGCTCCCACAGTTGACCGAGTTGCCAAGCCTGAATGCAATCTCCTGTGGGAGCCGGGCTTGCCCGCGATGGCGTCAGTCCGAGCGGCGATGTATTCAGGGAATAAACGCCATGACCGAAACCGGCGACCCCGACCCGCCTTCCAGCGCCAAAACGCCGATCACCACCGTTGAGCCCTTGGCCGGCAACCGATCAAGGTTCGTCAGGCACTCCAACACAATCCCGTTCCCCGCCAGCACCGCATGGTTCGTCGCGAAGGTGGTGCTTTGCCCCGGATCGACCCCATGGGTGTCGATGCCCACCCCGGCGACCTGTCGTTGTGAAAGCAAAAACACAATCGCGGCCTCGCCAATCCCGGGAAAATGAGAGCCTCGGGCGTCGTGCCCGAAAAACGCAGCCGGGTCATTCCACAGGTGCTGCCAGCCGGTGTACATCAGCACCACACAGCCCGGTTCGATGATGCCGTGCTGGCGCTCCCAGTCTTCAATGTCTTGCACGCTGATTTCGTAATCCGCCGTGCAACGAGCGCGCACATCAATCACCACCGCAGGCCGCACCAGGTCTTGCGGCACGTAGCCATCAATCCCCATTCCATCGGCATAGAAACTGTTCGGCGCATTCATGTGGGTGGCGCTGTGCTCACCCATGCTGAAACGCCGCAGGAAATAGCCGTCCTGTTCCAATGAGGCAACGTCTGCGAATTGCACCGGTGGGTCCCCCGGCCACAGCGGGATACGCGGCGTGATCGGGTGGCTGAGGCTCACGACATTGCTGTAGTCAGCCACCGTTCTTACCCTCCAGTTGCCCCAGCGGCACCCGCCGCTCTATCGCGCTCGACAAGATGATCGAGGTCTTGCTGAACCCGAACTTCGCCACCCGGTTGATTAAGTTCTCCAGCTCGGGCATCGAGCCCACCGCCGCCTGCATGATCACGCACGGGTCGCCCGTCACGCGGTGGCATTCGGTCAGTTCGGGGATTTCGGCCAGGGCGTCGTACACCTTCTGGTTGCCGTGGTTGGTCAGGCGCAGTTCCATCACGCATTGAATCGGCAGGCCGACCTTGGACAGGTCCACCTTGGCCTGGTAGCCGGTGATCACGCCGCTGGCTTCCAGCTTGGCCACGCGTTCGGCGACGGCGGGGGCGGAGAGGTTCACTGTGCGGGCCAGTTGTGCGTAGGACGCGCGGCCGTCTTCAAGCAGGGCGCTGAGGAGCATGCGGTCGTATTTGTCCATGAGAAGGCTCCAGTAGCGCGTGGCTTTCGAAAGCTTGGGTTATAGCCTTCATAACCGTGTTTTGAAAAGTGTATGGGCGCTTTAAACAGGTTTTGTAACTTATGTTTATCGGCCGACCTTTCTAGAATAAGCCTCCCGTTCCTGCCGCAGAGCCGCCCAATGCCTGGCCCACGTCGCTTTCCGTTACCGTTGATCGCTGCCTTTTTTGCGTTGTATGTGATTTGGGGTTCCACCTACCTGGTGATCCGCATTGGCGTTGAATACTGGCCGCCGCTGATGCTGGGCGGGATTCGCTTTCTGGTGGCCGGGATCGCGATGTATGGCTTTTTGCGCTGGCGTGGCGCGCCGACGCCGACTTGGGTGCAGTGGAAGGCGGCGGCCAAGATCGGCGTGTTGCTGCTGACCTTCGGTAATGGTGCGGTGACCGTGGCCGAGCACACGGGGGTTGCTTCCGGTGTGGCCGCGTTGGCGGTGGCGACGGTGCCGTTGTTCACCTTGTTGTGCGGGTACTTCTGGGGCGCACGCAACACCCGTCTGGAGTGGGCCGGGGTGGTGCTGGGGATTCTCGGCATCGCCATGCTCAACATGGGCTCCAACCTGCAGTCGAGCCCGACCGGGGCGATGTTGCTGCTGTTTGCCGCCGCCTCCTGGGCCTTTGGTTCGGTGTGGAGCAAACACCTGCCGTTGCCGGCCGGCGCCATGGCCAGCGCGGCGGAAATGATCATCGCTGGTGCCTTGCTGCTGGTGGGCAGCGCGCTGACCGGTGAGCGGCTGCACGCCGTGCCCCCGCTGGAAGGCTGGTTGGCCCTGGCTTACCTCGCGGTGTTCGGCTCGATCATCGCCTTCAATGCCTACATGTACCTGCTCAAGCACGTGCGTCCTGCGGCGGCGACCAGCTATGCCTACGTGAACCCTGCGGTGGCGGTGTTGCTCGGGATTGTGTTTGTCGGTGAAACCATCGGCAAGGAAGAAGCCCTGGCGATGCTGGTGATCATCAGCGCCGTGGTGCTGATCGGCTTGCCCCAGTGGCGCAAGCCGAAGCCGGAAATAAGGTAAACTCCGCGCCATTGCGACTTGCGCTGAATTTTTCCTACGGTAAACACATGACTTTCGCCACCCTTGGCCTGATCGAACCCTTGCTGCGCGCCCTTGAGACGCTTGGCTACCAGACCCCGACGCCGGTGCAGGCGCAGGCCATTCCGGCCGTGCTGGCCGGTCGCGACCTGATGGCTGCGGCTCAGACCGGCACCGGCAAAACCGCCGGTTTCGCCGTGCCGCTGCTGCAATTGCTGACTATGGAAGGGCCGAAAGTCGCCCCCAATTCGGTGCGTGCGCTGATCCTGTGCCCGACCCGCGAATTGGCCGAGCAGGTTCACGCCAGCGTCGCCGAGTACGCCCAGAACCTGCCGCTGACCACCTACGCGGTGTACGGTGGCGTGAGCATCAACCCGCAGATGATGAAGCTGCGCAAAGGCGTTGATGTGCTGGTGGCCACCCCGGGCCGCCTGATCGACCTGTTCCGCCAGAACGCGCTGAAACTCAACCAGCTGCAAACCCTGGTGCTGGACGAAGCCGACCGTATGCTCGACCTGGGCTTCTCCGAGGAGCTGGCGAACATCTACCGCATGCTGCCGAAAAAGCGCCAGACCCTGCTGTTCTCCGCGACCTTCTCCGATGACATCCGCCTGCTGGCCGGGCAGATGCTCAACGACCCGCTGAGCATCGAAGTCAGCCCGCGCAACGTTGCCGCCAACACGGTCAAGCAGTGGATCGTGCCGGTGGACAAGAAGCGCAAGCCGGAGCTGTTTGTGCACCTGATGCGCAAAGGCCGCTGGAAGCAGGTGCTGGTGTTTGCCAAGACCCGCAACGGCGTGGATGCGTTGGTGGACAAGTTGCAAGGCCTGGGCATCAACGCCGACGGCATTCATGGCGACAAACCGCAGGCCACTCGCCAGCGTGCGCTGGACCGTTTCAAGACCAGTGACGTGCAGATCCTGGTGGCCACCGATGTGGCGGCCCGTGGCCTGGATATCGAAGACCTGCCGCTGGTGGTCAACTTTGACCTGCCGATTGTGGCCGAGGACTACATCCACCGTATCGGCCGTACCGGCCGTGCGGGCAACACCGGTGAGGCGATTTCCCTGGTGTGTGCCGATGAAGTGAACATGCTGTCGGCCATCGAGATGCTGACCCGCCAGACCCTGACCCGCAAGATGGAGCCGGAGTTCGAACCGGAGCACCGCGTGCCCGAGACCGATGCCAGTGGTCAGGTGGTGAAGAAGCCGAAGAAACCGAAGAAGCCAAAGGCGTCGGGTGGTGGCGGCAAGCGCAACCTGGGCAAGTGGGTGGACAGTGGCGAAGTGGCGCCGGCTGAGCCGTCGATCAAGCCGGTGCGCAAAGTGCCGGTGTTCAATACAGGCCCGCGTAAGAAGAAGTGAGTTTTTCGGTGTTGCGGATGGCCTCTTCGCGAGCAAGCCCGCTCCCACATTTGAATGCATTCCAATGTTGGAACTCGGTCGAATGTGGGAGCGGGCTTGCTCGCGAAGGCAGCTGTGAATTCACCGCCAGTCTCAGCGGTTAAGCCATTCCAACACGCCGCGCCCCGCCGCTCGGCCACTGGCAAAACACCCCGTCAGCAAATACCCGCCCGTCGGCGCTTCCCAATCCAGCATCTCCCCCGCACAAAACACCCCCGGCAGTTGCTTGAGCATCAACCGCTCATCCAGCGCTTCAAACGGCACGCCGCCGGCGGTGCTGATCGCTTCGTCCATCGGCCGGGTTTTCACCAGGGTCAGGGGCAGGGCCTTGATATCCACGGCCAACTGCGCCGGGTCATTGAAGTGTTCAGCCGGCGCCAGCTCTCGCAGCAACGCGGCTTTCACCCCATCCAGCCCCAACTGGCTGTGCAAATGCTTGCTCATCGAGCGTGAACCTCGGGGCTTGGCCAGTGCGGCCTGTACCTTATCCAGCGGTTTGCTGGGCAGCAGGTCGATGTGCACAGTCGCCGCGCCGTCACGGTTGATCGCCTCACGAATCGGTGCCGACAGCGCGTAGATCAGGCTGCCTTCGATGCCCGTGGCCGTGACCACACACTCACCCAGGCGCGGCTTGTCGTCGTCCAAACCGATGGCGACGTTTTTCAACGGCGCACCGGCGAATTTGCTGACCATCAACTCGCTCCAGGACGACACCTCAAACCCGCAATTGCTCGGCTGCAGCGCGGCGTAAGGCACGCCTTTGTCTTCCAGCAGCTTGAGCCAGGCGCCGTCCGAGCCCAGCCGCGACCAGCTGCCGCCGCCCAATGCCAGCAATACCGCATCGCTGTGGACCGCTTTTTCACCGTCCGGGCTGTGGATAAGTAAGTCGCCGCTGGCATTCCAGCCGATCCAGCGATGGCGGGTGTGGATAACCACGCCTTGCTCGCGCAGACGCTTGAGCCAGGCGCGCAGCAGGGGCGCGGCTTTCATGTCGGTAGGAAATACGCGGCCGGAGGTGCCGACAAAGGTCTCGATGCCCAAGCCATGAATCCACTCGCACAACGCCTCGGCGCCAAACGCGCGCAGCAGCGGCGCCATGTGCGGTGCACGCTCGGCGTAGCGCGACAGGAACGCCGGGTAGGCCTCGGAATGGGTGATGTTCATGCCGCCCACCCCCGCCAGCAGGAACTTGCGCCCCACCGACGGCATGCCGTCGTACAGGTCCACCCGCACACCCGCCTGGCTCAAGACTTCAGCGGCCATCAGCCCGGCAGGGCCGCCGCCGATAATGGCAACGTGGGAGGAGGTGGTGGACATCAGCAGGCCTGGGCAAAAGAAAAGGGCGCCCATTGTAAGCAATTGTGGTGCTTATGTAGTGAGCGGGCTTGCCCCGCGCCGCGGTGTACCAGGCTAACGTGAAGCGCCTGGTCAATCGCGACGCGGAGCAAGCCCGCCCACCACAGGCAACGGCGTGCCCGGGGATCAAGCAAAGCCGGTGTTGGTGTTTGGCGGGTACTCGTCGGAGCGGTCGGCATCGGTGATCGGGCCACCGGTGAGGCCGTATTTGTCCAGCACGGGCACCAGGGCGCCGAAGAACGCGTCCTGTTGTTTCTCACGCTTGACCACTTCGATGATCGGGAACACGAACGAGGTGATGATGCCCACGCCCGCCGCCGCCCAGCCCAATACACCGGCGAAGGTGCCGGCGATGGCGGCCGCATCGGCCACGCCAAACAGGCCGGCGCCGCCTTCGATGATCGACGCCACCGCCGCGCCGGTGCCGAGGGCGCCGCTGGTCAGGGAGAAGCCGGCGTTGAGCTTGTCACCGGAGAATGCACTGTTGACCCCGCTGATCAGGCCGAACACGCCGCCGATAAAGCTGCCGGCGCCGCCGACGATTTTGCCCAGGTTCCCCAGTTTGTTGAGGCCGTCGGTGTTCTGCACCATTTTCCCGGTGGGGAAGTCGCCGATGCCCTGGGGTTTGCTCGGGTCGACTGGGGTGGGTTTCCAGGCCATGCCGTAGCCGGCTTCCTTGGCGTATTTGGTGCCGCCTTCGGTGATCAACCCGGCGAACTGCATGCCCGCGGCCACGCGCCCGGCGTTGTCCGCCGGGCTGTTACCGCCGGTGGCCGAGCGCGCCGCCAGTACGCCGCCCGCCAGCAGGGCGCTGCCGATGTGCAACAGGCCCTGTTTGTAGGCGTCGCTGGCGTTGAGGTTCAGGCCATCCACGGCCTTGGGCAGCACGTCGCTGATCTTCTGGGTCTGGCGGTTGACGTCCCACATCGAGCGGATCAGCGAGATCACATCCTGGGGCTTGATCTGCGCCCCCGTGGCGTCCTTGAACATGTCCGGGTTGTCGGCCATGGCCTGGTTGAGGATGGCGGTGGTCTTGGCTTCGTCGAAGTTGCCGTTGGCGTCGCCGAAGGTGCTTTTGAGCACGTCGTCGTTGGCGCCATTGACCAGGCTGTCGGAGACCGCCTGGTTGACGTATTGCTGCACGGTGGAGGAGTCCTGCGCCGAGACCTTGTCGCCCAGGAACTCCTTGAGCAACGAGGCGTTGGCCGCGTACTGGCCGATGACCGTCATCGGGTCGGCATTCGGCGCGGCGAGGCCGTTCTGCAGGTCTTGCCCGCTGACGATGTGGTCCTGGAAGTACTGCTGGATCTCGGCCGACTTGCCTGACTTGTCGGCCATGGCCTCCAGGTCCACCGTGCCATTACCGCCCAGGGCCATGTCGGTGAGGGTGGCGTCGGTGCCGGCCAGGCTCAGCCCGTCGATCAGCGACACCGGATTGCCATTGCTGTCCTTGGTCGCCAGGGCGGTGTTGATCACGTTGCCGCTGTTGATCTGGCTGTCCTGGTAGTGCTGCATCTCGGTCTTGATCGCCGGGTCGCTGTTGACGATGTCGCGCATGCCGTCGGCCTGGTTCTGGGCCATGAAGGTCTTCACGTCCGGGTCGCCGGCCAACTGGTTGACGGCTGCGTCCAACTGGTCGGCGACTTTGGATTTGGTCGGGTTGAGGTGATATTCGCTGTCGGCAGTGATCCCGGCATACAGGTCGCCGTCGCCGACCTTGTCGCTGGAGGCCAGGCGCGCACGGGCGTCGCTGATTTCCAGCATCACGGCGGCCTTGGTCTTGCCGTCATAGTTTTGCGGGTTTTGCAGCACGTCCTGGGTCAGCTTCGAGGTGTCGACACCGGCCACCGAGCTGCGGATCGAGGCGTTGCTGAGCATCATCAACACGCCGTGATCGTCGGTGGGCGCCTGGTTTTCCAGCCAGGCACCGAGGTTCTTCTGCTGGGTGATGCCGTCGGCGGTGGCGGTGGCGGGCAGGTCGCCGGCCATGTCGAGGGTGCGCATCATGCCTGGGGTCGACCAGTAGCCGGCAGCGCCGGTCAGTTCGGGGCTCAGGCCGCTGTCGTTCTTGATGGCGTTGAGGTTGTCGGTGGTCAGGCTGCCGTTGTTGGCGCGCTGGTTGGGGCCTTCCATCGCGGGGCCGGCGCTGCTGACCAACGAGATATTGGCCATGACCAGCGCGGCCGACTTGGCGTTCGCCTTGGCCAGGTCGCTGGCACCCGGGTTTTTGCTGAGAAAGGTGCTGTAGGACTTGGAGGCGGCCGACAGATCCTTGTTCGACTGGCTGACGAAACTGTCGACGTTGCTGTGGGTAATCACGCCGTCGCTGCCGCCCAGGCCGCCGCTGTCCAGGGCGTTCATGAGGCTCGGGCTGCCGGCCAGGTATTTGAGGCAGGCCTGGGCTTCGGGCGGCAGGTCGGTCGGTGGGTTGGAGAAGTCGATGGGGCGGTCGTGCATGCCCCACTTGTCCCAGTTGTCGCTGAGCATTTTGGCTGCGGCGCGTGGGCGGTCGAGGTCACGTTCTTCCTGGGTCGGCGTGCCGCTGGTGTTGCCGACGATCTTGTCCCAGTCCTTGGGGTTGGCGTATTGGGAGTTGTCGATCCAGTTGGTGTCGACGGCACCGCCGACGTTGAAGATGCCGTTGGATTCCTTGACCACCGAGGCATACAGGTCGGGGCTGATCGCCTGGGACACGATGACCTTGTCGCCGGACGCCGTTTCATAACGGATCAGGCCGTGGCCGAGTTCTTCCGGGGTGCCCACCAGGCTGACGCTGCCGGTTGCGCTGGCGTCGGCGAGGGTGTAACCGGCGTTTTTGCTGTCGTTGATCAGGCCCCAGGTCTGGCCGTCGCCGGCCACCTGGTTGTACAGGTCGGGGTTCACTTCGCGGCTGACCACCACCTTGTCACCCGAGACGGTCTCGTAGCGGATAAAACCCGGGCCGATTTCATCCACAGGGCCGATGCCCTTGTAGTCGCCCAACCCGGGCGCGGTATCGCCGGCCTGGGCGATGCGGTAGCCATCGGCCTTGCTGGCATTGAGCGCGTTGACGGCGTCGACCTTGCCGGCCATGCCGTCGAACAGGTAGGGCGTCATCTGCTTGATGATGACGATGTCCTGGCCGTCGCGGGTCTTGAGGTCCAGCACGTTGTCGGAAATCTTGGTGATGCTGGCGATGTCCGCCAGGGGCACGCCGGTGTTGCTGATGTCGGCGAGGTTGGGGTCATTGAGGCGCTTGATCGCCTCCTGGTCGCCGGTGGCCATGACGGCGGCGATTTTCTGGTCTTTGGTGTTGTCGGTCACGCCGCTGGCCAGCACTTTGAAATTGCCGGGCTTGGCGGTGTCCTTGAAACCCGCCACGGCGCGGGCCATGGCGGTTTCGAAGGTGGCCGCGACCTTTTTCAGGGCGTCGTCATTGCCGGGGTTTGTCACGGTGCCGATCTTGTAGGTAGCCATCGCCGGGTACTCTGAAAACGGGAAGGTGTTCAGGGTGACGATGGGTTGCGGCAGTTTTGTTGCAAATCTGGAACAGGTCGAATGTTCCACAACGTTTCACGGCTGTGGAAAAGTATGTGGTCAAAAAACGTACAGTTTCCTGCAGGCTATACGGGAACTCGCTTGCAGCCCGTTACGCTCAAGTTATCCACAGGCCGTTCCACAGGCATTGTGGGTAACGCCCACAGTTCAGTGACAACCTGATGACGTCCACACCCGGTGTGCGCTGTGGTGCAGGATGCCATGGCGGCGGGCCAGGGCTGGGCGGTCCTTGCTGTAGCCGCCGCCGATCACGCCCATCACCGGGATGTCGCGGCCCAGGCAATGGCGCATCACGCTTTCGTCGCGGGCGGCGACGCCTGCGTCGGTCAGCTTGAGGTAACCAAGGGCGTCATCCTTGTGTACATCCACGCCCGCGTCATACAGCACCAGGTCGGGCTGGTAGAGCGGCAGCAAGTAGTTGAGGGCGTCGTCGACCACCTTGAGGTAATCGGCATCGCCCATGCCCATGGGCAGGGGAATGTCCCAGTCGCTCTGGGCCTTGCGCGCCGGGAAGTTTTTTTCGCAGTGCAGCGATACGGTGATGGCGTCCGGCGTGTTGTGGAGGATGCGCGCGGTGCCGTCGCCCTGATGCACGTCGCAATCAAAGATCAGCACGCGGTTGACCCGCCCGCTGGCCAGCAGGTAATGGCTGATCACCGCCAGGTCATTGAAGATGCAAAAACCGGCCGGGTAATCGTAGTGGGCATGGTGGGTGCCGCCCGCCAAGTGGCAGGCCAGGCCGTGTTCAAGGGCTTTTTCGGCTGCCAGGATGGAACCGCCCACGGCGCGCACCGTGCGTCGGGCCAGGGCTTCGTTCCAGGGCAGGCCGAGGCGCCGTTGGTCTTCGCGGGACAACTCGCCGCCCATGTAGCGTTCGATATACCCAGGGTCATGGGCCAGGGCCAGAATCTCTGCCGGGCACAACTGCGGGCGCAGCAATTGGCTGTCTTCGGTCAGGCCGCTGTCCACCAGGTGATCGCGCAGCAGGCGAAACTTGTCCATGGGGAACCGGTGGTCTGCCGGAAACTCGGGGCTGTAGTCGTCGTGGTAGATCAGGGGCAGGGGCATGGGATTTTCTGACAGGAACCTGCGACGCATCTTACCCGCGTTGTACACTCACGCACATGGCAAGGGAGGGGACCCATGGAGCCGATACTGGAATTGGAAAGTGCACGTCTGGTGCTGCGCCAATGGCGCGACAGCGACCTGCCGGAATTTGCGCGCATGTGCGCCGACCCGCAGGTGATGCGCTATTTCCCGGCCAAGCTGAGCCACCTGGAAAGCGCCGCATTGATCGGGCGCATACGTGGGCACTTCGCGGAATACGGCTTTGGGTTCTGGGCCTTGCAGCGCAAGGACACGGGCGAGTTTATCGGCCTGACCGGGCTGCAGAATGTCAGCTTCGAAGCGGGCTTCACCCCGGCAGTGGAGATCGGCTGGCGCCTGGCCCGTGAACACTGGGGCCTGGGGTATGCCAGCGAAGCGGCGTGGACGGCCTTGCGCTGTGGTTTCGACCGGTTGCAACTGGATGAAATCCTCGCGTTTACCACCGAGTCCAATTTGCCATCACAAAAAGTCATGCAGGCCATCGGTATGCATTACGATCCCCAGGCAGATTTTGAACACCCCAAGGTCGCAGCTGATGACCCGCTGCGCCATCATGTGTTGTACCGCATCACCCGCGCCCAATGGTTGGACACGCTGCACGGATAGGCAGCCCGGAATGCCCCGTAGATTTTAGGAGTTGCTCTATGAGCCAAGTATTGGAAGACCTAGTGGACTTGCTGACCCTGGAGCCGATCGAGGAAAACCTCTTTCGCGGCCGCAGCCAGGACCTGGGTTTTCGCCAACTGTTCGGCGGCCAGGTGCTTGGCCAGTCGCTGTCGGCTGCCAGCCAGACCGTAGAAGAAGCGCGGCACGTGCATTCCCTGCACGGCTATTTCCTGCGCCCTGGCGATGCCGCCTTGCCGGTGGTGTATTCGGTGGACCGCGTGCGTGATGGCGGCAGTTTCAGCACGCGGCGCGTCACGGCGATCCAGAAGGGCCATCCGATTTTCACTTGCAGCGCCTCGTTCCAATACGACGAACAGGGCTTCGAGCACCAGACCACCATGCCCGTGGTGGTCGGCCCGGAGAACCTGCCGTCGGAGCTTGAGCTGACGAAGCAACGCGCCCACCTGATCCCCGAGCCCATGCGCGACAAGCTGCTGTGCCCCAAGCCGATCGAAGTGCGCCCGGTGACCGAAAAAGACCCGTACAACCCTCAGCCGTCGGACCCGGTGAAGTACGTGTGGTTTCGTGCCGATGGCGCGCTGGCCGATTCGCCGGCGCTGCACAAATACCTGCTGGCCTACGCCTCGGACTTCGGTTTGCTGACCACCTCGTTGCTGCCCCACGGCAAGACGGTGTGGCAGAAAGACATGCAGGTCGCCAGCCTCGATCACGCGCTGTGGTTCCACGCCGACCTGCGTGCCGATGACTGGTTGCTGTACGCCATGGACAGCCCCTGGGCCGGCAATTCCCGTGGATTCTCCCGTGGCAGCGTGTACAACCGTGCCGGGCAACTGGTGGCGTCGGTGACCCAGGAAGGCTTGATTCGCCATCGCAAGGATTGGGCATGAGCCTGGCGGACGTTAAGCACTGGGTATTTGACATGGACGGCACCCTCACGGTGGCCGTGCATGACTTTGCGGCCATTCGCGTGGCCCTGGAGATTCCGCCCGAAGACGACATCCTCACCCACCTGGCGGCGTTGCCTGCCGATGTGGCTGCGGCCAAGCATGCCTGGTTGCTGGAACATGAACGTGAACTGGCGCTGGGTTCGGTCGCCGCCGAAGGCGCGGTGGAGCTGGTGCGCGAGCTGGCGGGACGCGGTTATCGCCTGGGCATCCTGACGCGCAATGCGCGGGAATTGGCCCACGTGACCCTGCAAGCGATTGGCCTGGCCGACTGCTTTGCTGTCGAGGACGTGTTGGGGCGTGATGATGCGCAACCCAAGCCCGATCCGGATGGCTTGCTGAAACTGGCCGCGGCCTGGGATGTTTCGCCGAGCGCGATGGTGATGGTGGGCGACTACCGCTTTGACCTGGACTGCGGCCGGGCAGCGGGGACACACACGGTCCTGGTCAACCTGCCGGAGAACCCGTGGCCGGAGTTGGTGGATTGGCATGCAGCCGACTGCTTGGCCTTGCGCCGAATGATCTAGATCGGCCTCTGAAGATCAAATGTGGGAGCGGGCTTGCTCGCGAATGCGGTGTGTCAGATTCAAATAAGTTGACTGATCCACCGCCTTCGCGAGCAAGCCCGCTCCCACATGGTTGACCGTATTTCTTCAGTAACTATTGGGTAAACAACACTTTCTGCCCTTCAGGCGAGGTAAACATCCCATCCCCGTTGTGCCCAACGCCTGGCACTTCCACCAGCTTATGCGTCAGTTGCGGGTGACGCTGCTTGAGGTAGTCGAAGTAGTTGTGCCCGCGAATCAGGCGATACGCGCCCTGGGTTTCGGCCCCACAGCTCTTGTCCAGTGCCGGGTGGTTCGGGTCAGTGTCTTGTTGGCCCAGCAGGTAGGTGATGTTGCGTGACACATAAGCCTGTTCCAGCTGCTCGGCGCTCTGGCCCTTGGCGTAGGCCGGCAGGTTTTGCATGCCGTATTTCCAGTCGTTGAAGCCTGGGCAGCTGGCAACGTCAAACTTCACCGGACGCTGCGGCGTGAAGTAGGCGTAGGACGACGGGTTGGCCACCACATACCGCAGGCTGATGCCTTCGGTTTGCAGCATCGGGTGGTCGTGGCCGGTGAGGGCGAAACGCTGCACCACCTGGCCGCCGCCGGAGTGGCCGGCCACCACGATTTCTTTCAGCGCCGGGAACAGCTTGCGGTTGCCCAGGTGCTTGATGATCTGGTCGAGGGCGCCGTAGGAACTGATCTGGCCGGGGCCGGTAGACGGCTCGCCAGCCATCCAGTCGTTGCCGTTCCAGCGCAGTACCTGGTTGTCCAGGTGGTTGCGCTTGATATCCAGCTCATTCAGGAACTGCGGTGCGATCACCAGGGTGTTGGCGGCCTGACCTGCGTGTTCAGCTGCGTCTTCGCCGCTCTGCAGGTAGGTCTGTGCATTGCGCAGGCGCCCGTGCACGATGATCAGGGCGCGGGTGACCTGCGGCAGCGGTTGGTTCCAGTCCTGGCTCAAGCCCAGGCTGAGGTCGCCGGCATCCAGGTGAAAACGATCGGGGCTGACCACCTTGACCCCATGTTCTTTCTCGGCGGCCCAGGTGGCGGTGGAGCAGGACAACATCAAACCCAGCAGCAATCCCAATCGTTTATTCATTTAAAGACTCTTCGCCGTAAAGGTGTCGCATTGAGTGATCTGGCCACCCGCAAAGCCGGTCTTGAACCAACGAACCCGCTGTGCCGAGGTGCCGTGGGTAAACGAGTCGGGCACCACGCGCCCTTGACCCTGTTGCTGCAAACGGTCATCGCCGATGGCGTTGGCCGCATTCAGTGCTTCTTCAATGTCGCCGGGCTCCAGCCAGTTCAGGCGCTTCTGCGCGCGGTTGGCCCATACGCCGGCAAAACAGTCGGCTTGCAGCTCCTGGCGTACCAATAGGCCGCCGTCGCCTTGCATCTGCCGGCCTTGCTGGCGTGCGGCCTGGATCTTGGCCGAAATGCCCAGCAGCGTTTGCACGTGATGCCCCACTTCATGGGCGATCACATAAGCCTGGGCGAAGTCGCCCGCAGCCTTGAAGCGTTGTGACATCTCCCGGAAGAAATCCAGGTCCAGGTACACCTGTTGGTCGGCCGGGCAATAAAACGGGCCGCTGGCC
Organism: Pseudomonas sp. BIGb0164; assembly: GCF_024810135.1. Classification (NCBI taxonomy): domain Bacteria; kingdom Pseudomonadati; phylum Pseudomonadota; class Gammaproteobacteria; order Pseudomonadales; family Pseudomonadaceae; genus Pseudomonas; species Pseudomonas sp. BIGb0164. The sequence goes on from NZ_JANUEA010000011.1 coordinate 170,982, forward strand.
GAGGTGGCGCCACCGCAGGCGGAATTGACCCGGCCACGGAACAGAATCAGTTTCGGGTTCTTGTAGGTCAGGCCGTTCTCCTTGAACACCTGGCCCCACGTGTCTTCGGTGTCACCCAGCACCGCGCGTACAAAGTCAGCCTGTTCATCGTTGGCCGGTGGTGCCTGGCGGGTCTGCGTGCTCACCGAGGGCGCCTGCTCCATCTGGCCGGTCAACTGGCCAAGGATCTGCAGCGGGTCCTGGCCGGTCAGCCAGCCAATGCCGACGATCAGCACGATGGCCGTGAGGCTCAGGCCCTTGCCGCCGCCAAAGCGCATACCGCCACCCCCGCCGCCACTGTCGTCACGGGCATCCACCACGTTGTCGCTGCGTCGGCCTTTTTTCCATAGCATGGGGCAATCCTCTCGATGAACCTGAAAACAGTGTTGTTGGTGCGTGGGCATGGCGCCAGCCCGGCTGTCCGACAGGTACGAGAGCTGCGTAGTATCGCTGCTGTCAGTCCGTGCCGGCAGAGGGGCCAGATGAAAGTTGTGTCAGCTTTGCAGCTGGATCAGTCGCGGCAGTAACCTTCGCCGGTGTCGACGACCAGGCAATCCTTTTTATCCGCCAGCCATTTCAAACCGGTGGCTTCACCGTCGCCGGCGGTCAATTGTTGTGGGCCGTCCGGACGGGTAAAGGCGATGCCATCTTCATTGGCTTCGCCTTTGAAGGTGCCGGAGTCATCGGCGTCGAGGCCGTATTGCATGGTCAGGATGTAATGACCCCGGCCGATGCTGTCGTCTTTGGCGATGGTCAGGTTCAGGCCTTCCACGCCCACCCACTTGCCCACCCATTTGTCGGTGGGCGGGTTGGCCGGCACCAGGGTGGCTTGCACCGACGCAGGGGCCGGTTTGGGGGCGGGGGCTTCCTCCTTGTTACAGGCGGAGAGCAGGGCAAGGGTTGAAAGAACGAAGAGTGTTTTTTTCATAGCGGCAAGGCCTTGGTTAAAAAGTGCACAATGCGGGGGCAAACGTGCAGCGTTGGACTCGAATCCCGTGATTTAGTGCGCTGTTCGCCCGGTGTTTGGTTATGCTCTTGGGGCGCACACAGGCGCGGCTGCTAGATTACCGGGTTGAGTGCTGCCACGTTCAGTGCTCAGCGTTCAGCCTGCCATGCAAGAGAATTCAATGACTGTCAGCACACCGCTTTCCGGCGTCAACCATCCGTTCAAAGGCATCTTGCTGATTGTGCTGGCGACGTTTCTGTTTTCCAGCCACGACGCCTTGTCCAAGTACCTGGCCGGGTTCTACCCGATCGTGATGGTGGTGTGGGCACGCTACCTGGTGCACACGCTGTTGATGGCCGGGATCTTCCTGCCGCAATCGGGCCTTCGCGTGCTGCGCAGCAAGCGGCCGGGGATGCAGGTGGTACGGGCCTTGTGCCTGCTGGGCACCAGCCTGTTCTTCACGGCGGCGCTGCATTACATCCCGCTGGCAGAAGCCACGGCGGTGAACTTCCTGGCGCCGATCCTGGTGACGGCGCTCTCCGTGCCGTTGCTCGGCGAGCATGTGACACGGGGCCAATGGCTGGCGGTGATCTGCGGCTTTGTCGGCGTGCTGATCATCATCCACCCCGGTGGCGATCTGTTCACCCCGGCGGTGCTGCTGCCGCTGTGTTCGGCGCTGTTCTTCTGCTTCTACCAGTTGCTCACGCGCCTCCTCAGCCAATACGACACGCCCACCACCAGCAACTTTTTCGCCGGGCTGTGCAATACCTTGGTGATGAGTGCGATGGTGCCGTTCTTCTGGCAGGTCCCGACCTTGTGGCACGGTGCGCTGATGCTGGCGCTGGGCACCTGCGGGATGACCGCCCACTTGATGTTGACCCAGGCGTTCCGCTTTGCGGCGCCGGCCTTGCTGGCGCCGTTCGGCTATTGCCAGATCGTGTTTGCGGGGTTGTTGGGCTGGCTGGTGTTCAACCACACCCCCGATGTGACCACGGTGGTCGGCATCGGGGTGATCTGCATGAGTGGGCTGGCCGCTGCCTGGCAGCAGCGGCGCAAGTAGATCAAACGTCTACGGTAGGAATCTTGCGCGGCGCCATGAAGTACATCCAGGTCAGTGCAATGAAATACATCGCCGGGATCAGGGTGAACAACACGGTGTAGTTGTTGTTCGTCACGGTGAGAATGTGGCCGACGATCTGGGTCATGAACATGCCGCCGATGGCCGCGCACATGCCGCCGAACCCAAACACCGTGCTCATCATGTGCTTGGGCGTGTAGTCCATCACCAGGCTCCAGATGTTGGCGGTCCAGGCCTGGTGCGCACCGATGGCCAGGGAGATGGCAAACACCGCGACCCATAGTTGGCTGGAACCCGCCGCCATGATCACACCGACGATACAGCAGGCGAACAGCAGCATCGACAGCAAGCGCGCCTTGATCGAGTTCATGCCACGGCCGATCAGGAACGACGACAGAATCCCCCCACCTACGCTGCCGAAGTCGGCCGTCAGGTAAATGATGATCAGCGGGATGCCCATCTGCGTCACGTTGATGCCCAGGTTGTATTGCTGGTTCAGGAATGGCGGCAACCAGTACAGGTAGAACCAGAACACCGGCGCGGTCATCGAGTAGGCGAGGGCGAAGGCCCAGGTGCCCCGCATGCGCAGGATGCGGCTGAACGGGACGCGGGGTTGTTCCGGCTCGACTTCCTGTTGCACGTAGTCCAATTCGGATTGTTTAACGGTGGGGTGCTCTTCGGGGTTGTAGTACTTCAGGCCCCAGCACACCAGCCAGATCCCGCCCAGTGCCGACATGCACAGGAACGCCGCTTGCCAGCCCCACACGTGCAGGATCAACGGCAGCAGCATGGGCGTCATCATGGCGCCGACGTTGGTGCCGGCGTTGAAGATGCCGGTGGCCACGGCGCGTTCACCGGCCGGGAACCACAACCGCGTGGTCTTGACGCAGGCCGGGTAGTTGGCCGCTTCGGTGATCCCGAGGATAAAGCGGCAGACCATAAAGCCCACCGCCGAGGTGGCCAGGCCGTGGGCGCCGGTGGCCAGGCTCCACAGCAGCACCGCGCAGAAGAACACGCGTTTCACGCCGACGCGGTCGATCAAGCGGCCTTGCAGCACAAAACCGATGGCGTAGCCCACCTGGAACCAGAAGTTGATGTTGGCGTAGTCCATCGCCGTCCAGCTCATTTCCTTGGCGAGGATCGGTTGCATCACGCCCAGGGCGGCGCGGTCGATGTAGTTCAGGGTGGTGGCGAAGAACACCAGGGCCAGCATGCCCCAGCGAGTTTTACCCACGGCCAGGGCGCCGCGGATCTTGTCGCCGATGCCGGCGTGCGGGTTGCCCGGGCGCGCGGCCAGGACGGAGTTTTGCGAAGGCATGAGGTCGTACCCGTTTTTTGAAATTTTTATGGTGTGTTCTGGGTCTTGTTGCTGAATCGATGGTGCGCAGCGGTTAAAAAATCGTCAATTCGCCAAAGGGGCATAGTGTTCGATAATCGCACCAAAAACTAACCGGTTCGTACATTTTAATTGCTGTGTGTAAAGCTGGGGCCAATAATTTGCCGTAAATAACAATTGCCGGGAGTCGCCCCATGCAACGTTCCATTGCCACCGTTTCCTTGAGCGGCACCCTGCCGGAAAAGCTCGAAGCCATTGCCGCCGCCGGGTTTGACGGCGTCGAGATCTTCGAAAATGACTTGTTGTATTACGACGGCAGCCCCCGGGAAGTTAGGCAGATGTGCGCTGACCTGGGCATTGCCATCACCTTGTTCCAACCCTTCCGTGACTTCGAAGGGTGCCGCCGCGACCGCCTGGCGCGCAACCTGGAACGCGCCGAACGCAAGTTCGACCTGATGCAGGAGCTAGGCACCGACCTGGTGCTGGTGTGCAGCAATGCCTCGGCGGATTCGGTGGGCGACGAACGCATTTTACTCGATGACCTCAGCCTGCTGGCCGAGCACGCCGGTCGTCGAGGCTTGCGCATCGGCTATGAGGCGCTGGCCTGGGGCAAGCACGTGAACACCTGGCAGCAGGTGTGGAACCTGGTGCGCGAGGTCGATCACCCGAGCCTGGGGGTGTTGCTCGACAGCTTCCACACCTTGTCGCTCAAGGGCGACCCGAGTGGCATCGCCCAGATACCCGGCGACAAGATTTTCTTTGTGCAAATGGCCGACGCGCCGATCCTGGCCATGGACGTGCTGGAGTGGAGCCGGCATTTTCGCTGCTTCCCCGGGCAGGGCGAATTCGACCTGGCGGGCTTCCTCGCACCGATCATCCAGAGTGGCTACACCGGGCCGTTGTCCCTGGAGATTTTCAACGACGGCTTCCGCGCAGCACCGACGCGGGCGAATGCGGCGGATGGTTTGCGCTCGCTGCTGTACCTGGAAGAAAAGACCCGCGAACGCCTGGCGCAGGAGCAACCGGCCACGCCGGCGGACATCCTGTTTGAAACCCCGGCTGCCAGCGACTACGACGGCATCGAGTTCCTTGAATTTGCCGTGGATGAAAGCCTGGGTGCGAAGCTGACGCAATGGCTGGAGCGCCTGGGTTTCGTCAAGGCCGGGCAGCACCGTTCCAAGAGCGTGAGCTTGTTGCGACAGGGCGATATCAACTTGATCCTCAACTGCGAGCCGTATTCTTTCGCCCACAATTTTTTCGAGGCCCACGGGCCGTCGTTGTGCGCCACGGCGATTCGAGTCAAGGATAGCGCCAAGGCCCTGGCGCGCGCGGTGGCCTACAAAGGCCAGCCGTATCGCGGGCTGGTGGGGCCCAACGAGCTGGAGTTGGCAGCGGTGCGTGCGCCGGATGGCAGCCTGATTTATCTGGTGGACCCGTCCGAAGGTTCGCTGTACGACACCGACTTCAACCTGCAACCGGCGACGGCCTCCAGCGGCGGCCTGCTGCGCATCGACCATATGGCCATGGCCCTGCCGGCTGACAGCCTCGACAGCTGGGTGCTGTTCTACAAGAGCCTGCTGGATTTCGAGGCCGATGATGAAGTGGTGCTGCCCGACCCGTACGGTTTGGTGAAAAGCCGTGCGCTGCGCAGCCGTTGCAGCTCGATCCGCCTGCCGTTGAATATTTCCGAGAACCGCAACACGGCGATTTCCCACGCGCTGTCGAGCTATCGCGGCTCGGGCGTGCATCACATTGCCTTCGATTGCGCGGACATTTTCGCCGAAGTACGTCGGGCCAAAGCGTCGGGCGTGCCTCTGCTGGATATCCCGCTCAATTACTACGACGACCTCGCGGCGCGCTTTGATTTTGACGATGAATTCCTCAGCGAACTGGCGTACTACAACGTGTTGTACGACCGCGACGCCCAGGGCGGCGAGTTGTTTCATGTGTACACCGAGCCGTTCGAAGGGCGGTTTTTCTTCGAGATCATCCAGCGCAAGGGCGGCTATGCCGGCTACGGCGCGGCCAACGTGGCCGTGCGCCTGGCGGCCATGGCCAAGTCCCGCAGCGGTGCGGTGCGCCAAGCGCGTTTATAAGGGCTGGCCAGGTGCTTCCTTCGGGAAGCATCGCGGCCCATAATCAGCGCCTGCATAACAATGGCCGTGAGCGCACCATGACCTCGAGTCCCGAACTCCCCGCAGTGTCAGACGCACCGCGCAAGAGTCGTAAGAACAACCCGGAAAAGACCCGCGAAAACATTCTCCAGGAAGCCATTGTCGAGTTTGTCCAGCAGGGTTTGTCTGGCGCTCGCGTGGATGCGATCGCCGAACGCATCCACACCTCCAAGCGCATGATCTATTACTACTTCGGCAGCAAGGAGCAGCTGTACGTCGAGGTGCTGGAGAAGCTCTACGGCGATATTCGCAACACCGAAACCCGCATGAACCTCACGGCACTGGAGCCGCGCGAGGCGATTCGCCGGCTGGTGGAGTTCACCTTTGATCACCATGACCAGAACGTGGATTTCGTGCGCATCGTGAGCATCGAAAATATCCACAATGCCGAGTACGTGAAGCGTTCGGATGCGATCAAGGCGATGAACAGCAACATCCTTGAAGCGTTGGGCGCAACTTTGCAGCGCGGGGCCGAGATGGGTGTGTTCCGCGCAGGGCTGGAGCCGCTGGACGTGCACCTGCTGATCAACTCATTCAGCTTTTACCGGGTGTCCAACCGTCATACGTTCAGTGAGATCTTTCAGATTGAATTGTCGGATGAGGCGGTCAAGCAGCGGCATCGGGACATGATTTGTGAGTCGGTGATGCGTTACCTGCAGGCGTGAGAGCGCACGGTGCCTAAGGCTGAAATGCAATCGAAATGTGGGAGCGGGCTTGCTCGCGAATGCGGTGTGTCATTCACAGCATATGCTGACTGACAAACCGCATTCGCGAGCAAGCCCGCTCCCACATTTCGGATCTTCGTTTTGCCAATTAGCTATTCATGCTTTGGAAGTGCGCCAGCATCCTGTCGGCATCCGGCACTTCACCACTGAACAACTCAAACGCCTTCACCGCCTGAAACACCGCCATGTTGCCGCCATCCAGCGTGCGGCAACCCAGGGCACGGGCATCACGCAGCAGCTCGGTTTCCAGCGGGAAATACACAATCTCCGCCACCCACAACTCGGCGCGTAGCAGACTCGACGGCACCGGCGTGCCCGGCAGTTTGGCCATGCCCATCGGCGTGGTGTTCACCAAACCATCGGCCTCGGCCATGGCGTTTTCCAGATGGCTGCCCACCTGCGCACGCCCGGCACCGAAGCGCTGGGCGAGGTTATCCACAAGGTCGCGGGCACGGCTGGGGTCCACGTCAAAAATACTCAACTGTTCCACACCCTCGGCCAGCAGCGCATGGGCCACCGCCGCACCTGCACCGCCAGCACCCATCTGCACCACGCGTTGGCGTGCCACATCACTCAGGTTTCTGCGAAAACCCTCGGCGAAACCCAGGCAGTCGGTGTTGTGGCCGATGCGTTTGCCCTTCCTGAACACCACCGTATTGACCGCGCCAATGCCGCACGCCTCGTCAGACAGTTCATCCAGCAGCGGCAGGATGGCCTGCTTGCACGGGTAGGTAATGTTCAACCCGGTGAAGTGCATCAGTTCGGCGGCGTCGAGCAGGTCGGGCAGGGCGTTGATGTTCAGGTGCAGGGGTTCCAGGTCGATCAGGCGATACAGGTAGCGCATGCCCTGGGCGTCACCTTCCTGTTCATGCAGCGCGGGCGTGCGGGAGGCCTGGATACCGGCGCCGATCAGGCCGGCGAGAATGCGCGGTTTCATCGGGCTCACCCTTTCAAGGTGTGGCTGAAATGTTCCAGGGCCAGGTGATAACCATGGCTGCCGAACCCGGCCAGCACGGCCTTGGCGATCGGCGAAACAAAGGAGTGGTGCCGGAACGCTTCACGCGCATGCACGTTGGATAAATGCACTTCGATCACCGGCACTTCACTGGCCACCAGCGCGTCGCGGATGGCCACTGAGGTGTGGGTCCAGGCGGCCGGGTTGATCACGATGCCGGCGCAGCGGGCGCGGGCGCTGTGGATCCAGTCGAGTAGTTCACCTTCGTGGTTGGTCTGGCGAAATTCGATCTTCAGCCCGAGTTTTTCCGCACTGCGCCCACACAGCGCGGCGATGTCAGCCAGGGTTTCATGGCCGTAGGTGGCGGGCTCGCGGGTGCCGAGCAGGTTGAGGTTGGGGCCGTTGAGCACCAGCACGATAGGCGGCATAAGGGGATCTCCACTGTTCTTGTTAGTTGTGGAGATAAAATGTACTGAATGGTTAATTTGGTCAATTGATCGCGGCGGATGTGTTCGATTATCGAACCGATATTCAGAGGGTTCCCACACCAGAATCAGATTAGATATCAATTGAAAATCATTCTCGACAACGCTTACTATGCCCGCCTGTTTCCTTAACATTCCAGGGAGTCGGTTTGTCGGACGTGGATCTCAAAGGCCTGTTTCTCAAGCATGCCGATACCCTGCGCGGGTATCTGGCGCGCAAGGTACGGGACCCGCAGTTGGCCGCAGACCTGGTGCAGGAGAGCTTCCTGCGCCTGGCGGAAAAACCGGCCGGCGAGCGTATCGACAATTCCCAGGGCTATCTCTATCGAACGGCGAGCAATCTGCTGATCGACCATATTCGCCAGGAAGCGCGGCGCAAGACAGACTCCGTGCCCCATGAGGCGCTGGCCGAGATTGAAGATGAAGTGGCCGGGTTGGAGGCTCAGGCAATGGCGCAGCAACAGCGACTGGCATTGAAGCAGGCACTGGCGGAATTACCGGAACGCACCCAGCAGATCTTCCGTCTCAACCGCATCGAAGGCATGACCCACGCCCAGGTGGCCCGGCACCTGGATATCTCCGACAGCTCCGTGCAGAAGCACCTGGCCAAGGCCTTGGCCTACGTGATGCAGCGTTTGCAGGAAGGCGAGGGGGCGCCATCCGACGAATGAGTTACCGAAATGCACTGGGTCAGACGTCACAGCGTTACATAACGAAAAATTCGAGATGCACACGTGAATAGCCAGGGTCCGCAACAGCACAGCATTACCGAGGCGGCGGCCGAATGGGCGGTGCGCCTGCACGCCGGTGCCCTGACCGAACAGGAGCAGGCCGAGCTGCAACATTGGATCGCCTGCGACAGCCGCCACGAAGCGGCGCTGCGCTTTGCCGAACAGACCTGGGCGGCGTTGGGTGAGGTCTACAAGGATGAGCCCGTACACCGTCAGCGTCCGGTGGCGGCAACGTTGCCGGTGCGTCGGTCCAAGCGGCGCAGGCCATGGCAGCGTGCGGCCGCGGTGGCGCTGGTCGTGGTGGTGGCGGGCGTGGGCTGGGTGCGCGGGCCGGATGCGTTGCTGCGCCTGCAGGCAGACTACGTGACGCAAAAAGGTGAAGTGCGCACCGTGCACCTGGCCGATGGCAGCACGGTGGAGCTGGACTCCAACAGCGCGATCCGCCTGGATTACGACGGTGTGCAACGGCGTGTCAGCCTGATCCAGGGCTCGGCGATTTTTGACGTGGCACCGAGGGTGGGCCCGGAAACGCGGCCCTTCGTGGTGCAAAGCGCCGGCGCGCAAACCCGGGCGCTTGGCACGCGGTTTGTGGTGACGCGTGAGGATGACCGGCAAGCCTGGGTCGGGGTGTTGCAGCACAGCGTCGAAGTCTCGATGCAGGCGCCACCTCGTCAAGGCCCGGCCGAACGCGTGCTCAAGGAAGGCCAAGCGGCGCGTTACAACCCGCAGGAGGGCGTGGCGCCGCTGGATCAGTTCGACGTGGAACGTGCCACCAGTTGGCGGCGGGGTGTGCTGATTTTCGACCGGCTGCCGTTGGCCAAGGTGGTCGAGCAGCTCAATCGCTATCGTCCCGGGCGGGTGGTGTTGACCGACGCCGCCTTGGGCGAGCGGGAAGTCAGCGGAGTGTTCCGTCTCGACATGCTCGATACGGCCCTCGGGACCTTGACCCAGGAGCTTCAAGTGCAACGCTTGGACCTGGCGGGTTTTAGCCTGATTTATTGATTTCTCTGCGGGCGGTGGTGATCTCTCGGACGCCATCGCCGGCAAGCCGGCTCCTACAAAGGGGCTGTGCTCCTTGAAATTCCCTTCGATTAAAAAACTTTCAAAAAAACCTTACTGAGTTCCTGCGCCTCGTACGTCTTGCTAGGTGAGAAGCATTCGCATAAACAAAAACGCTCAGTGCAGGGAAAACCAGAAATGTCAGCATTCACCAAGGGGCGCATCACCGGTAGCCGGTTGGCCCTGGCCATTCACTTGGGGGTGCTCGCCACAGCGGCCCCGGTGTATGCCGCGCAACCTCCGGCAGGTGCAGCACAGCCCGCCGTGCTGATGTTCGATATTCCTGCGCAATCCCTGGGCAGTGCCGTGCTGGCGTTCGCCGACCAGGCCGGCCTGCAAGTGTTGTTCGACAGCCAGCGCCTGCAAGGCTTGAGCAGCACCGCGCTCAAAGGCCACTTCAGCGTGCAGGAAGGCCTCGGTCGCCTGCTGGGTGGCGCACCCGTGGAGTACCGCTTCACCGGCGAGCGCCAAGTCACCCTCAACCGGGTTGCCACCGACCATGACAACGCTATCACCGTAGGCACCACCACCATCACCGGCGGCACCCATGGCCAGGCGAGCGATTGGGTGTACCAGAGCCCAAAGTCCGTGGCGGTGATCAGCCGTGACATGATCGATAAACGCCCGCCCCGTCACGCCGCCGACATGCTCGAAGAAACGGCCGGCGTGTACACCGCCGTCGACCAGCGCGACCCCGGCCTGTCGGTGAACATCCGTGGCGTGCAGGACTACGGCCGCGTGAACATGAACATCGACGGCATGCGCCAGAACTTCAACGTCAACGGCCACCAGCAACGCAACGGCACCCTGCTGATCGACCCGGAGTTCATCTCCAGCGTCCAGATCGACAAGGGCAGCCAGTCGGGGCAGGGCGGCGCGGCGGTGTTGGGCGGCATTGCCTCGTTCAAGACCCTGGAGGCCAGCGAGTTTCTCAAGGATGGCAAGGAGTACGGCGGACGTTTGCGCGCGGGCAGTGGCATCGGCAAATTGGGGAATGGCACCGACTTCAACGGCAGCGGCGTGTTCGCCTTTGGTGATGAGCGCGGCGACGTGATGCTCGGCTACAGCGAGCGCCACTTCGGCAACTACCACGGCGGCAAGCACAACGACCAAAACCTCGGCACCAACATGCGTGCCCGTAAATATGCCCCCGTAGCCTTTGATGACTGGCTCAACAGCGAAGTCGGCGACACCGGCAGCGTGACCCGCTCGCAGATCGTCAAGTTCGGCCTGAACCTGCCCAATGACCAGCGCGTGCAGCTGAGCTACCTGGAAAGCGACACCGACAGCAACGATTCATGGGGTTACATCGCCGATGATCTGCTGAGTACCTATTACCTGCGCACCAGCAAAAACAACCTCAACGCAAAAAACGTCGCGTTGGACTACAGCTACAGCCCGGATAACCCGCTGATTGATCTGAAGGCCAAGCTCTATTACGTCACCACCCAACTGGACCGGGCCAATGCGCCCAATGTGGCGTCGCTGAGTTCGGGCAATTACTTCGCGCCCTACACCGACCATTTCCAGACCGACACCTGGGGCCTGCAAGGGGAAAACACCTCGCGCTTTGACCTGGGCAGAGGCGGGCACTTGAGTTGGAACTATGGTCTGGAGATGTATCAGGACACCTTCAAGCCCAGTACCAATAAAGTCGAGTCGAGCAACGTCCTCGCGACCGGGTCATTGCCCTACACCCCCAGTGCCGACCCGGAAGGTAAGCGCACCATTGCCAGTCTGTTCAACAACCTTCAATACGAATACGACGATTGGCTGACCGTGGATGCGGGGCTGCGTTACGACCGCTACCGGCTGGAAGGCGTTACTGGGATGACGCTCTACAAGCGTGATCGTTTTTACACCAGCAGCACACCGGCCCGGCGCGTCGAGGACATTTTCGACATCGACCGTGAGGAAGGGCGCTTTTCGCCAACGTTTGGTCTCGGCATCAAGCCCGGGGTCGACTGGCTGCAACTCTATACCCGCTGGGGCAAGGGCTGGCGTCCGCCGGCCGTCACCGAAACCTTCATGACCGGCCGCCCCCACGGTGGCGGTTCGGGCGAGCGGGTATTCCCCAACCCTTACCTCAAGCCTGAGGAGTCCCGTGATTGGGAAGTGGGGATGAATGTGTTCAAGGAATCGTTGTTCTTCAACGACGACCGGTTGGGCATCAAAGTGGCGTACTTCGATACCAAGATTGAGAACTTTACCTTCCTCAACACCAGCGTGAGTCTGCCGGAAACCTCCGTCGGCGGGTTCAACGGGATCATGGCCTACACCAATAACCTCAATGACACGCGGTTCCGGGGCCTTGAATACCAGTTCAACTACGACATGGGGCGTGCCTACACCAACCTCAGCTACACCCACATGATCGGCAGCAACGAGTTCTGTTCGAAGAACTACTACATGGGCGGTGCCAAGAAGGCCGGGCCTACCACCACCGTGATCGAGCAGTTCACGCGCCCGAACGGCACCATCGGCTTCCGTCCGGTCACGCGGTATGAAGTGCTGGACGACGACGTCGCCAATGCCAAGGAAAGCTGCGGCCGCATCATGGGCAATGCCACCTACACCCCGGCTGACCGTGGGTCGCTGACGCTGGGCGCGCGCTTTCTGGACAAACGCCTGGATACCGGTGTGCGGGTTCGCTACAGCTCCGGTAATGGGGAGAACCTGAATAACCAGGGCTATCAGTTCATCGACCAGGCCATGTGGCCCAAATACACCGTCTATGACTTTTACGCCAGTTACTGGATGACTGATCAATTGAACATCGCCCTGGCACTGGAGAACGCCACCGACGAGGCCTACTTCGTCGCCATGGGCGATGCCAACAACCTCAGCCTGGCGCGCGGGCGGACGTTGAGCGGGATGCTCGAATACAAATTCTGATACCGAGGCCGAGGCACCGGATCAACCAAGGTTTTGCCCAGGGTTGGGCAAAAAGTGCGCATCTGCGTACTGATACTAGCGCTGTTTATAACGAGGTTTAGTGATGACTATTTCTGTTAGCTACGAGTCGTACCTGGGCACTACTTCGCTGTCTGACTACCTGTCGGACTGGGCTCTTGGTTTTGCCACGGCAGGCCATGGCACCGGTAATACTGGCGGTTTCAGCAACGGCACCTTCAGTGGCGATCAGTATTCGACCCATGGCGCCAACAACTCCGACTACGCGTTTATCGCCGACAGCAACACCAGCAACGGCCTGCACTACGTGTTCAACCCGCTGCTGCCTGCCAGCAGCAACCAGAACCACTACCTGTGGGGCAACCTGGATAACGTCGAGCTGGGCACCGGCCTGACCGGCGGCAACGGCAGTGATTTCGACCTCAGCGCCTACAAGGTGGCCTTCAACGGTCTCGACCTGTTCGCCGCCGAAGGCGCGGGCCGCACCGGCAACGAAGTCCAAAGCGTGATCTACGGCCTGATGCAGGGCAACACCACTGCGCTGGAAACCGTGCTCAACAACCTGCTGGATGACTACGGCCTGTCCACCGCCGACACCTTCGACCACGTCGCTTCCACCTTGGCCAGCCACGCCGCCTCGGTGGCCACTGCCGACGTCGCGCTGGTCGGCGTGCAAGACGTCCCTCAGGACTTCGCCCTGGCGGCCTGAACCCCTGCTGCATGAAAAAAGCGAATGGGGGATCGCTCGCCCATTCGCCGCATGACACACCGCTGTCGCCAAGCCTTCTAATTCTTCGGCGGCGGCGGTGCCGAATTCTGCGCAGCGTCGTATCGCCTGTCAACGCGGCGACGCTGCCCGCTCAACCCTTCGAGACTCCCCAGATGCGCCACGCCGGCAACGAAACCCTGGCCGCCCTCACGGCCTATAAAAGTGGCTTCTTCAACATCGGCCTGTTCTCGGCGGTGATCAACCTGCTGATGCTCGCCCCGGCGCTGTACATGCTGCAGGTGTACGACCGGGTGCTGGCGTCGGGCAATCAGATGACCCTGTTGATGCTGACGCTGATGATCCTCGGCCTGTTCGGCCTGATGGGCGCGTTGGAATGGGTGCGCAGCCAGGTGGTGATCCGCTTGGGCACGCAAATGGACATGCGCTTGAACCAGCGGGTCTACGACGCCGCGTTCGAAGCACAACTCAAGGGCAGCCCTCAGGCGGCAGGCCAGGCGCTGAATGACCTGACCACGCTGCGCCAGTTCGCCACCGGCCAGGCGCTGTTCGCGTTTTTCGATGCGCCGTGGTTCCCCGTGTACCTGCTGGTGATTTTCCTGTTCCACCCCTGGCTGGGCGTGCTGGCCCTGGGCGGCGCGGTGATCCTGATCGCACTCGCCTGGATCAACCACCACGTCAGCCAGGCGCCGATGGCCCTGGCCAGTCAGCTGTCCATCAGTGCCAGCCAGCAGGCCACGGCCAACCTGCGCAATGCCGACACCATCGAAGCCATGGGCATGCTCGCCACGTTGCGCGGCCGTTGGTTCGACCAGCACCAGGCGTTTCTGGCCCAGCAGAACCTGGCCAGCGAAAAGACCGCCGCCGTCACCGCCTGGTCCAAGGGCGTGCGCCTGGCGTTGCAGTCGCTGGTGTTGGGGTTGGGCGCGTTGCTGGCGGTACAGGGCGATATCACCCCGGGGATGATGATTGCCGGGTCGATCCTGATGGGGCGGGTGCTCAGCCCGATCGACCAGTTGATCGGCGTGTGGAAGCAATGGGGGTCGGCGCGTCTGGCCTATGAGCGCTTGTCGCAGATGCTGGCGGCCAACCCTGCACGCCCGGCGCGCATGCACTTGCCGGTGCCCAAGGGTCAACTGACGGTGGAGCAGCTCAGCGCATCCGCCCCCGGTAGTCGCCGCCCTGCCTTGAACAGTTTGGGGTTCAACCTGCCGGCGGGCGAAGTGCTCGGGGTGATCGGCCCATCGGGCTGTGGCAAGTCCACCCTGGCGCGGGTGCTGGTAGGCGCCTGGGCACCTCTGGCCGGCAAGGTGCGGCTGGACGGCGCCGACCTGACCCTGTGGGACAAACAGCAACTGGGCCCGCACATCGGCTACCTGCCCCAGGACATCCAGTTGTTCGCCGGCAGCATCGCGCAGAACATCGCACGGTTTGCCGAGGTTGAAGCGGACAACGTCCTCGCCGCCGCGCAAATGGCCGGCGTGCACGAGCTGATCCTGCAGTTGCCCCAGGGCTACGACACCGTGCTGGGGGAGGGCGGTGCCGGCTTGTCCGGTGGCCAGAAACAACGCGTGGCCCTGGCGCGGGCGCTGTACGGCCTGCCCGCGCTGATCGTACTGGACGAGCCCAACGCCAACCTCGATGAAGCGGGCGAGCAAGCGTTGCTCCAGGCCATCGCCCAGCTCAAGCAGCAGCGACGCACCCTGGTGTTGATCACCCACAAAGCCAACGTGCTGACCCTCACCGACCAACTGCTGATGCTCAAGGACGGCCAACTGCAAGCCTTCGGCCCGACAGCACGGGTGCTGGAAGCACGTCAAAAACAAGCCGCACCGGTGACCAAACCGGTGTCGACCATGAGCATGAGTTACCGACTCGGTGAAGGAAAACAGGCATGAGCCAGGGCAAACCGATGCTGGTGAGCGACCAGCCCCACAACGTGCTGGCGCTGGACGACAAAAAGTACGCGCGCCTGGGCTGGTGGCTGGTGCTGGGCGGGTTCGTCGGGTTTATCGGCTGGGCCGCGCTGGCGCCGTTGGACAAGGGTGTGGCGGTGTCCGGCAAGGTCATGGTCTCGGGCCATCGCAAGACCGTGCAGCACCCGGCCGGTGGGATCGTCGAGCGTATCGAGGTGCGCGACGGTGACGTCGTCAGCGCCGGCCAGGTGCTGTTGCGCTTGAAGGAAACGCCGTTGCGCGGGCAGATGCAGTCGCTGCGCAGCCAGTACCTGGCGTCCCTGGCCAGTGAGGCGCGGTTGAGTGCCGAAAGCGAGGGGCTGCCGGCCATTAACTTCGGTCCGGAGTTGCTCAACGACCCCGACGCCACAGGCACCTTGAGCCTGCAACGGCAGTTGTTCAACAGCCGCGCCCAGGCGTTGGCCACCGAGCAACAAGGCCTGCGCGAAACCATCGCCGGTGCCGAGGCACAGCTGCGCGGCACACGGGATTCTCAAGCCAGCAAAGTCCAGCAGCGCGCCGCCCTGAACGAGCAACTGCACGGCCTGCGCGAACTGGCCCGGGATGGCTATATCCCGCGCAATCGCCTGCTCGACAGCGAGCGCCTGTACGCGCAGATCGACGGCACCATCGCCGAGGACTATGGCCGCATCGGCCAATTGCAGCGCCAGGTGCTCGAACTGCGCCTGCGCATTCGCCAGCTCGGCGAAGACTTCCAGAAAGACCTGCGCAGCCAGCTGGCCGACACCCGCACCCGCAGCGATGACCTGCGCAATCGCCTGGCGTCGGCCGAGTTCGAGCTGGCCAACAGTTTGGTGCGGGCGCCTGCGTCCGGCGTGGTGGTGGGACTGGACGTGTACACCGAGGGCGGCGTGATCAAGCCCGGCCAGGCGCTGATGGACATCGTGCCCCAAGGCGAACCGTTGCTGGTGGAGGCGCGCGTGCCGGTGCAGATGATCGACAAGGTGCATCCGGGCTTACCCGTGGAGCTGCTGTTCTCGGCCTTCAACCAGGCCACCACGCCGCGGATCGCGGGCGAAGTGACGCTGGTGTCGGCGGACCGCCAGGTCGATGAACGCACCGATGAGCCTTACTACACGCTGCGCGCCCAGGTGAGCGCTGCCGGTATGCAACAGCTCGATGGCGTGCAGATCCGCCCGGGCATGCCGGTGGAAACCTTCGTCAAGACCGGTGAGCGCTCGATGCTCAACTACCTGTTCAAACCCCTGCTCGATCGCACCCATATGGCCCTGGTGGAAGAATGAAGGCGCTGTTGTTTACCTTGTGTTTCGGTTGCACCTCGGCGGCAAACGCCTTGGGTTTGCTGGACGCCTACGATTTGGCGCTGCGCAATGACCCGACCTTTCAGGCGGCCATCCAGGAGCGTGAAGCCGGTGAAGAGAACCGCGTGATCGGCCGTTCGGCGCTGCTGCCGAACCTGTCGTGGAGCTACAACAATTCGCGCAATGAATCGGAAGTGACGGCGGGCAACACCACCAGCGACCGCGATTACCGCAGCTACGCCTCGACCCTCACCCTGCAGCAACCGTTGCT
Source organism: Pseudomonas sp. BIGb0164 (assembly GCF_024810135.1). Classification (NCBI taxonomy): domain Bacteria; kingdom Pseudomonadati; phylum Pseudomonadota; class Gammaproteobacteria; order Pseudomonadales; family Pseudomonadaceae; genus Pseudomonas; species Pseudomonas sp. BIGb0164. The sequence continues at coordinate 187,659 of NZ_JANUEA010000011.1, forward strand.
GGATTACGAAGCCTACGCGCGTTTTCGCCAGGGCACGGCCCAGGCGTTGATGGCCGATGAGCGCTTTCGCGGCAAGAGTCAGGAACTGGCGGTGCGCGTGCTCAATGCCTACAGCCAGGCGTTGCTGGCGCAGGAACGCATCGAGTTGAGCCGTGCACAGAAACGCGCGTTTGCCGAGCGCCTGCAACTCAATGAGCGTTTGCTCAAGGGCGGTGAAGGCACGCGCACCGACGTGCTGGAAACCCAAGCGCGCCTGAGCCTGGCCCAGGCCGAAGAGATCGAATCGCTGGATGCCCAGGACAGCGCCTTGCGCGAACTGGAAGCCATCGTCGGCCAGCCGTTGCAGATCGAAGCGTTGGCGCCCCTGACCCGCCAGTTCGATATCCCGCCGCTTGAGCCCAACCGTTTCGAAACCTGGCGCGAAATGGCCATGGCCAACAACCCGGAACTCAAATCCCAGCACCATGCGCTGGACGTGGCGGCCTATGAAGTGGAGCGCAAGCGCGCAGGCCATCTGCCCAAGGTCAGCCTGTACGCCAGCAGCCGCCAGACCAGCTCCGATTCAGAAAGCAGCTACAACCAGAAATACGACACCAACAGCGTGGGCATTCAGGTCAGCCTGCCGCTGTTTGCCGGTGGTTCGGTGTCGGCGTCCACGCGCCAGGCGGCGAACCAGTTGTCACAGGCCCAGTACCAGTTGGATGCGCAAACCTCTTCCACGCTGGTCGAATTGCGCAAGCAGTTCAACCTCAACACCAGCGGTGCGGCGAAAGTGCGGGCGTATGAGATGGCCGTCCGCTCGGCCACGGCGCTGGTTGCGGCGACCAAGAAGAGCGTCAGCGGCGGTGAGCGGGTGAACCTTGATGTGCTCGACGCCGAGCAACAGCTCTTCACCGCCCGCCGCGACCTGGCGGATGCGCGGCATGCGTACCTGCTGGCAAGGATTCAATTGAAGTATTACGCGGGGTTGCTCAGCGAGCAGGACTTGCGAGCGTTGGCGGGGTATTTCCAACCCTCTGCCTGATTGCGATCTTTGTCAGAGCACAGAACCAATGTGGGAGCGGGCTTGCTCGCGAATGCGGTGGTTCTGTCAATATCTCTAGTGACTGACACTCTGCATTCGCGAGCAAGCCCGCTCCCACATTTTTAATCCGTGGTGTTCACAGGTTTATCGGCGGGTCAGCAGCACGCCGGATTCCATGTGGTGCGTCCACGGGAACTGGTCAAACATCGCGCACTGGGTGATCTTGTGCGTGTCGTGCAGTTGCGCAATGTTCGCCGCCAACGTCTCCGGGTTGCAGGAGATGTACAGGATGTTGTCGAAGCGGCGGGTCAGTTCGCAGGTGTCCGGGTCCATGCCGGCGCGTGGCGGGTCGACGAAGACACTGCCGAACTCGTAGCTCTTCAGATCAATGCCGTGCAGGCGACGGAACGGGCGCACTTCATTGAGCGCCTCGGTGAGTTCTTCGGCAGACAGGCGCACCAGGGTGACGTTATCCACGGCGTTCTCATCGAGGTTGCTCAAGGCTGCGTTGACCGAGGTCTTGCTGATCTCGGTGGCCAGTACCTTGCGCACGCGGGTGGCCAGCGGCAGGGTGAAGTTGCCGTTGCCGCAATACAGCTCGAGCAAATCATCCGGGCGATCGCCCAAGGCTTCGTACGCCCAGTTGAGCATCTTCTGGTTCACCGTGCCGTTGGGCTGGGTGAAGGCGCCCTCGGGTTGGCGATAACTGAAGGTGCGACCGCCCACGTCGAGTTTTTCCACCACGTAGTCGTGGCCGATCACATCGCGTTTGCCCTTGGAGCGGCCAATGATGCTCACGTTCAAATCCGCCGCCAGCTGGTTCGCGGCGGTGTGCCAGTGCTCGTCCAGCGGGCGGTGGTAGCACAGGGTGATCATCGCGTCGCCGGCCAGGGTGGTGAGGAACTCCACCTGGAACAGCTTGTGGCTCAGGGCGGCGCTGGCTTGCCAGGCGGCCTTGAGTTGCGGCATCAACTGGTTGATACGCAGGCTGGCAATCGGGAATTCTTCGATCAGGATCGGCGTGCGCTTGTCGTCTTGCGAAAACATCGCGTAGTGGCGATCACCGCCTTCGCGCCACAGACGGAACTCCGCACGCAGGCGGAAGTGCTGCAGCGGCGAGTCGAATACCTGCGGCTCGGGTGCGTCGAACGGTGCCAACAGGTCACGCAAGCGCGTGACCTTGTCTTGCAGTTGAGCGGTGTAGCTTGCGGCGTCGAAAGTCATGCGTTGAACCAGCCCAGCTTGATCACGAACAGGATCGACAGGATCACCAGTGCCGGGTTCAGCTCACGGTAGCGGCCCGAAAGCAGCTTGATGGCGGTCCAGGCGATGAAACCGAAGGCGATGCCGTTGGCGATGGAGTAAGTGAATGGCATTGCCAGGGCGGTGATCACCACCGGCGCGGCAACCGTGATGTCGTCCCAGTCGATTTCGGCCAGGCCGGAGGTCATCAGCACGGCCACGAACAGCAGCGCCGGGGCAGTGGCGAAGGCCGGCACGCTGGCGGCCAGTGGCGAGAAGAACAGCGCCAGCAGGAACAGGATCGCGACCACGATGGCGGTCAGGCCAGTACGGCCACCGGCGCTCACGCCTGCGGCGGATTCAATGTAGCTGGTGGTGGTCGAGGTGCCCAGCAGGGAACCGGCCATGGCGGCGGTGCTGTCGGCGATCAGCGCACGGCCCATTTTCGGCATGTGGCCGTCCTTGCCCATCAGGCCGGCGCGCTTGGCGACGCCGATCAGGGTGCCGGAGTTATCAAACAGGTCGACGAACAGGAAGGCGAAGATCACGCTGACCAGGCCGATATCCAGCGCGCCTTTGATATCCAGTTGCAGGAAGGTCGGGGCCAGGGACGGTGGCATCGAGGTCACGCCGCCGAACGGGGTGAAGCCCAGGGCGATGGAGACGATGGTCACTGCCAGAATGCCGATCAGCACCGCACCGCGCACGGCCAGGGCTTCCAGCGCGACGATCAGCGCGAAACCGAGGGTGGCCAGGATCGGCGCCGGTTGCTTCAGGTCGCCCAGGCCGACCATGGTGGCCGGGTTGCTCACCACGATGCCGGCGTTGTGCAGGGCGATCAGCGCCAGGAACAGGCCGATACCGGCGGCAATCGCCGAACGCAGGGGCAGGGGGATGCTGTTGATGATCCACTCACGGATGCGGAAGATCGACAGCAGGAAGAACAGCACCGCCGAAATGAACACCGCGCCCAGCGCCACTTGCCAGGTATGGCCCATGTGCAGGACCACGGTGTAGGTAAAGAAGGCGTTGAGGCCCATGCCCGGCGCCAGGGCGATCGGGTAGTTGGCAATCAGGCCCATCACGGTCGAACCGATGGCGGCCGCCAGGCAGGTCGCGACGAACACCGCGCCCTTGTCCATGCCGGTTTCGCCGAGGATGCTCGGGTTCACGAACAGGATGTAGGCCATGGCCAGAAATGTCGTGATCCCCGCGAGAATCTCGGTGCGCACGTTGGTGTTGTGTGCCTTGAGTTGAAACAGCTTTTCCAGCATGCCGGCTCCCTGTGACGCTATTGTGCGTCGTTATTTGTTGACCTCTAAGTCAAAGCACAAACTGCGCCAAGCGCCTGTGGTTTCAGAGAGGATCGGAAAAAGCGGCGCATCATACCAGCAGCCGAGGCCATATGGTGTATGGGCTGGGCCTCTTGAACAATCGCTCCGGATCATGGCCTTGAGGCATACTGCGCCGACGTTTAATCCAAGGTCATTGCCAGCATGAAAAAAGCCAACGCGTGGAGTCTAGCTCTGATCGCCAGTATCAGCCTGTGGCTAAGTGCGGCACCGGCGTGGGGCGCGACTGCACCGGCCTTGAGCGAAGTGCGCGTGTTCAAGGTCGAGTCGGCAGCTTGCACTGAAACCATCCCGGAACGGGCGCAGAGCACCCAGATGTGCACGCACCGCGGGCCTACCCGGGTCTCGGTGATGGAAGTCGGCCTGGGCAAGAACCCCATGGGCCGTTTCGATGGTGCGGAGCTGGACGGTACGCGTACCCCCGTGTGCCAGGTGGGTAATATCAGTCAGGCGTGCAACGGCGCAGGCACCCTGATGGGCTACATCTACGTGTTCAGCCTGAATGTCGAAGCGCCCGGTTGGTTCGAGTACAGCAACTCGTCGATCAACGGCCCGCAGAACACCTTGAAGACGCTGCTCAATATCCGCTGATCAATCCCCTTGAACGCTCATTACCCCGGGAAGTCGTACCCCTGAGACGGCGACTTTCCTGAACGCCGCGGATGTACACCAACCCGTGAGGTGTTTATGAGCGCAACCCCCAACGGCGCGTCGGCTCGACCGTTCGCCAGCCACCCGATACGCCTGATCCTCAACGGTCAAGATCGCCAATTGGATGTGTTGCCCTGGACCACTCTGCTGGACCTGCTACGCGAACAACTGGACCTGATTGGCAGTAAAAAGGGCTGCGACCACGGCCAATGCGGTGCCTGCACCGTGTTGCGCGATGGCAAACGGGTGAATGCCTGCCTGACCCTGGCGGTGATGTGCGACGGCGCCGAGCTGACGACGGTCGAGGGTTTGGCCAGCGGCGACGTGCTCCATCCGATTCAGCGGGCCTTTATCAAACACGATGCCTTTCAGTGTGGCTATTGCACCCCCGGTCAACTCTGTTCCGCCGTCGGCCTGGCCAATGAAGGCCGTGCGCGCACCCCTGCGCAAATCCAGGAATTGATGAGTGGCAACCTCTGCCGCTGCGGCGCCTACAGCAATATTCGCGATGCCATCGAAGAGGTTGTACTGGGAGGTGAGCAATGAATCCCTTTCATTACAGCAAGCCGGTGGACATACAGGAGGCCGTTCACCTGAGCAGCGCCGCCTCGCGCTTCATTGCCGGCGGCACTAACTTGTTGGACCTGATGAAAGAAAACATCAGCCGCCCCGAACACCTGATCGATATCACCGGCCTGCCGCTTCAAGGCGTGGAGGCGACCGCCGACGGCGGGGTGATGATCGGTGCATTGGTCAGCAACGCCGACCTGGCCTGGCACCCGCTGATCGAACAGCGTTACCCACTGTTGTCTCAAGCCATCCTCGCCGGGGCCTCGCCGCAATTGCGCAACATGGCCAGTACCGGAGGCAACCTGTTGCAGCGCACGCGGTGCTATTACTTCTATGACGCCGCTGTGCCGTGCAACAAGCGCGAGCCCGGCAGCGGTTGCCCGGCGCGCACCGGCTTGAATCGCATCCACGCCATCCTCGGCGCCAGCGCCCAGTGTGTGGCCACTCACCCTTCAGACATGTGCGTCGCCTTGGCGGCGCTGGAGGCGCGGGTACATGTTGAAGGGCGTGGCGGCGCGCGGGTCATCGAGTTTGCTGACTTTCACCGCCTGCCCGGCGACGCGCCGCAACGCGATAACCAGTTGGCCGACGACGAACTGATCACGGCCATCGAGCTGCCAGCCGATCAACTGGCCCAACACAGCCATTACTTGAAGATTCGCGACCGCGCCTCTTATGCGTTTGCGCTGGTGTCGGTAGCCGCCGCCCTTGAGCTGGACGGCGAGACCATCGTCGATGCCCGTCTGGCGCTTGGCGGTGTGGCGCATAAACCCTGGCGTGACCGCGCGGTGGAGACGGGGTTGATCGGCCAGGTCGTCAGCCGTGAGACTTTCAGCGCGGCCGCCGACGCCCTGCTGCAAGATGCCGAACCGTTGGCGCACAACGCGTTCAAGATCAAGCTGGCACGCCGCGGGATTATTCGCGCCCTGAGTGATGCCGCTCTCGCTGGAGCACGGCCATGACTGCTATTGGCAAACCGTTGGACCGGGTGGACGGTCTGCTTAAGGTTACCGGCCAAGCGCGTTATGCCGGTGAGTTCCCGGAAGAAGGCTTGTTATATGGCAGCGTAGTGTCCAGCACCGTTGCCAAAGGGCGAGTGACCCGCATCGATGCCGCCAAAGCCTTGGCATTGCCGGGCGTGGTCATGGTGCTTGATCACCTCAACCGGCCGAAACTTGCGAGTTACGATGACGCTTTCGCTGACGCCGATGCGGCCGACGGCTCAGCGTTTCGTCCGTTGTACAACGACCGCGTGTTGTACAGCGGCCAGCCCTTGGCCTTGGTGATCGCTGACAACCTGGAACTGGCGCGGCATGCGGGCTCCTTGGTGGAAATCGAGTATGCCACCGAAGCCTTCGAAACCGACTTGCTGGCCGTGCAGGAACAAGCGCACCCGTCGCCACAAACTCCGCCTGCGCCACGCGGAAATTTCCAGGCTGAATGGAGCGCAGCCGCTGTCCTCCTGGACGTGCACTACAGCACGCCCATCGAACACCACAACCCCATGGAACCCCATGCCAGTACCGTGCTTTATCAGTCCGATGGCACATTGCATATCCACGACAAAACCCAAGGCCCGCAAAACTGTCAGGCCTATGTGCAAAAAGTCTTCGGCCTGGATAAAACCCAGGTGCGGGTTTTTGCCGCGTTTGTCGGCGGGGCATTTGGATCAGGCTTGCGCCCGCAATATCAGTTGCCGTTGGCCGTGATGGCGGCCCTGGCGCTCAAGCGTTCGGTGCGCGTGACGCTGACCCGTCAACAGATGTTCACCTTCGGTTATCGCCCGCGCACCTTGCAGCGTTTGCAGATGGGCGCGGCGGCCAACGGTCGGTTGATGGCACTGGGGCACACCGCGATTGGCCAAACCTCACGTTTCGAGGATTTCAGCGAACACGTGGTGGAGTGGAGCGGCATGCTCTACCACTGCGACAACATGCAGTTGACCTACAAGCTGGTGCCACTGGACGTGTACACGCCGCTGGACATGCGCGCGCCCGGCGCCGCCCTCGGTGTGATCGGCCTGGAGTGTGCGATGGATGAGCTGGCCTGCGCGCTGGGCATCGACCCCGTGCAACTGCGCCTGATCAACTATGCCGAACGCAATCAGAACGAAGATAAGCCTTGGTCCAGCAAGGCCTTGCGCGAGTGTTACCGCGAAGGCGCCGAGCGTTTCGGCTGGAGCCAGCGCAACCCGGAGCCACGCAGCATGCGCGACGGCCGCCAATTGATCGGCTGGGGCATGGCCGGCGGCGTGTGGGAAGCGATGCAGATGAAGGCCAGTGCCAAGGCAAGGCTCGACGCTAACGGCAAACTGACGGTCAGCAGCGCCACCACGGATATCGGCACCGGCACCTACACCGTGATGACCCAAATTGCGGCGCAAACCAGCGGCGTGGCAATGGTCGATATCCGCTTTTTGCTCGGTGACTCATCGTTGCCCACCGCGCCTTTGCAGGGCGGCTCGTTTACCGTTTCGTCGGTCGGGACCGCGGTGCAGCAGGCGTGTGAAGCGCTTAACGTCAAGTTGCTGGAAATCGCCCGGCAGACTTATCCCGTGTTCAAGGATGCCGAGACCGTCCGTTTTGAAGGCGGCCAGCTCCATACCCGCGACGTGAGTGTGTCGTTGGCGCAGTTGGTCAAGGACGGCGGCAAAGACGCTCTGGAAGTGCAGGTCAACAGTGAACCTGACAAGAAGCGCGAAGGTTATTCAACCGCTACTCACTCGGCGGTATTCGTCGAGGTGCGTGTGGATGAAGACCTGGGCACGATCAAGGTGAGCCGTGTGGTCAGCGCGATTGCGGCGGGGCGCGTGGTCAATCCGAAGATGGCGCGCAGCCAGATCCTCGGCGGTGTGGTGTGGGGTATCGGCATGGCGCTGCACGAAGAAACCCAGACCGATCATCAGCTCGGGCGCTATATGAACCACAGCCTGGCCGAGTACCACATCCCGGTGAACGCCGATATCGGCGACATAGACGTGGTTTTTGTCGAAGAACACGACGAAATCGTCAACGCCCTTGGGTCCAAGGGCGTAGGCGAAATTGGCATTGTCGGGGTGGCAGCCGCAGTGGCGAATGCGGTGTATCACGCCACTGGCAAGCGGGTGCGGGACTTTCCCATCACCTTGGATAAGGTGCTGTGAAAACGTCGTGCTGATGGGGGGCGGGAGGGAAGTATCGAATGCCTGGCTTCGCCAGAATCGGGGGTGACTCCCACCCGCTATCAAGGTTTTTTCAGGTCGATGAAAAGCTCTGTTCTGTCTCGTGACTGAGTGACCGAGGTGCCCTGGTTGGGGGCTGCCTCGTCGAGGCTTACACCGCTTGCGCCTGTGAGCTCTGAAATGCCTCGTATAGGCGGTTCTGCGTCATAACTGGACACATGATCACTGCCAACCCTTGCAACCCACTTGCCTTGTGGTTGGCTGGCCTGGTCAGCATTAATGACACTGCTCGCGTAATAGTTCATGTTTTTAAGGCGGGTGGTCTTGGGCTCCACGGAGGGCACATCGATAGCTTTGACCCGTATGCCATGCTTTCGCATCGTCAACAGCAGGTCTCTGTTGGTGTAGCGCCCGTGGCCGGCATGAGCGCGGTCAATGAGCTTCAGATTGTTGCGCAGGGCAGGCGAGAACTCACCGGTTTCGAAAAAGTGGTCCAGGTCGGGTTGAAGCGAGTGATCGAACCCTTCGGAATACAAGGTGGTCACTTGGTTCTTCTTGAACTCGCCTGCGTTATCAATCAAAAACTGCAAGCCGGAGGGCTGGGAATGATCCTCGCCAAGGACCATCCCGGAAGATTTCTTGTAAACCGTGTCAATCACCTCTTTGGGCGAGGCATTTTTAGGCAACTCGGCAAGAGCAGGCCTCGGCTTGGTTTTTGCGGTTTTGTGATAGTCGTTGGCATCCGCTTTCAGCTTTTTATCAATCTTGTCCGTGACCTTCGACGTTGAAGGCTCGCCTGAGGCCGGGTACTCATAGGCGCCGGGGTCAAATGCTTGGTTCCCGGCGCCTTTCGTTTGCCACGGGAATTTTATTCCCCCCGGGCCGCGAACGGCTTCCCACGTCTCATCACCGATATTACGTGCGGTCATCACCGGTTTTCGGGTGAAGGGGTCGATGATCTCGACGGTATCGCCTCCCAGTTTAAAACTGCTCTGGATCTCAAATACTCGGGTGGTTTTTTCGTCATGGCTCACTTTGATCAACCATCGGTCTTCGCCAAGGGGACCTTTGACTTGATAGATACCTTTGGCATTTGGTTTAACGCCGGAGATCAGTTGTTCACCGTCTTGCACGGCGTAGTCCTTGATATCGTTAGACTCAATGCCTGGCTGAGGATTAACACTCGGTTCAATTTTATGCTCAGGCGCAGGTGGCGTTCGCTCGCCGCTTTCCGGCACGGTCTCTGTGTCGGTTGTGACTTTCGGCTGTTTGATTTCATTGGCAACACCTTCGCCAGCGCTGCCCGCTTTCACAATATGGGGGAGCACTACCAAGCCGGCATTGAATACGCCGAATATGATTCGCTCATTGCCCTTTGGTTTGCCTTTTATTTTATCGTCGACGCCTATACCGCCTTCGGTTGCCCCAACAGCCAGATAGAAGAGGCTCAGCGCCGATTCGACTTCGGGCATGACCAACGCCAGCGGCGCGAGAAATAGCGCCGCTTTCATTGCCTTGTCGACGCCGGCAAGGACATGTTCTTTATTGACGTCTGCATCAGTGGTTATTTCGGTGGCTGCGTCGGAGTAGGAGCGCTCCTTTTGGCGTTTTGCGACTTCCTCGAAGGGTAAGTTGCTGGGCTCTGTCGTGATGAACTCCTGCGGGTTCCAGAAACCGGAAAATGCCCGATGATCATAGGAAAGCAAACCGCCGGGTGTTTCGCGTTTTTCAGGCCAAGTCCCGAGCCCAGCGAGTGTCTCGTCTATCCCCGCCCGGGCGTAGCCGTTGGGTTTGTCCTTGAGGGGGAAATGCGCGGCCAGCGCTGCACGTTTCATCGGATCAGCCAGTTGGCTGGCGAGCCATGTCTTCATTTCAGCCTGGCTACTGAAGGTGTGAATGGGCGATGAATTCCCTGGAATGTAAAGCAGCGTCAGCGGTGGGATCTTGTTGCCGTTGGCATCCAGTCTGACTTTGGTATCTGTGATGTAAACCAGGTCGGTGGATTGATAGTCGCCAATCTTGAGCAGGCCAACTTCAATATTCGGGTCCTTCGGTGGGTTTTTCTGCAGTTGCTCAATTGTGATATCCGGCCAGGATGTCTGGCTGTCTGGCAAACCGACAGCCCGCAGAACCAACTTCCGGCCTTCGTCGGTGAGGCTACCCTCCTGGTGCTGGGCCATGGCTGATTTGGCGAAGGAAGCTTTGGCTAACGTCGGGTATTTTTCTTTGTGAGTGTTCCAGAAAGTGTCCAGAAACGTCGTGTAGGGCGTTTGAAAGTCGGCCTTCCAAATCAGTTTCTTGAACTCCTCCGGTGTGATCAAACTCTGGTTGCCACCGTTGTAGACGGGGGCAACTGACTCAGGGGATTCAATGTAAATCCCTTGATAGGTATGGGTGATGTCAGATTTTTCACTGTTTGGGTTGAAGCGGCTTGAGAAGTCAAACGCGCCAGGTTTCTCGGTTTTAATCTCAGGCTTGACGATTACTTCTGGTCCCCCTGGGTAGAAGGGCACCAAGTAGCCTTTTCCCGTTGGCGTATCTTGTGCGTTGGTGATAAGCGCCTGGGTGAGCGAGATCCTCTTGAGGACTTTCGCCGGGTAAGGGGCTTTGCCCTGGGTGTTGTAGTCGAACGTGACCAGGTAGGTGTTATCCGGGTCAATATTCCACTTTTCCTTTTCGGCAGGGGTCTGTGCCTTTGCTGCCATTTCGGCGAATTTCTTTTTCAGGAAAATGGAGGCTTCTTGCGAGACCGACTTGAATGACTCGTTGATTTCTATCGTGGCGGGGTCAACGCTGGGGTTCGGGCCTACATCGACGGGTACTGTCACTTTTTGACCCGTGCCGATGTTTTTATCGAGCCTGGGGTTATCACCGACAGTGTTCTGGACGCTTGGAGCCTCATCAACAGTGCGTTTAAGGCGCGTGTGCGTGGGCAGTGGCAGATGAGTGTTGGTGGGAGGGGGCAAAGCCCCGGATCTGACGTGCATGGCTGTAATCCGGATGTGTTTGGCGGCAAAGGTTTCCTTTTGTGTGGTTGCGAAGTAAGAAGAGTTCCAGTGCCACTGTCAGCCTTTTCATCTTTTGATATAGGGCGTAGCCATGGCGCTGGTGAAACGGTGTTTAAGTTTTTTCCTCCCCCTTCGGCACATGCATGCGGTCGCGATTGGCCAGTGTCGGGAACAGCTTGATCCACACCCCAGTCACCAGCAGCGTCCCAACCCCGCCCATCACTACAGCCGGCACGGTGCCGAACCAGTGGGCCGTGATGCCCGACTCGAACTCGCCCAATTGGTTGGATGCGCCGATAAACAGGCCGTTGACCGCGCTGACCCGCCCACGCATTTCATCCGGTGTTTCCAATTGCACGAACGATGCGCGGATCACCATGCTGATCATGTCCGCTGCGCCCAGTACCACCAGCACGGCCAGGGAAAACCAGAACGAGGTCGACAGGCCGAAGGCGATGGTTGCCACGCCAAACACACCCACTGCCGTGAACATGACACGGCCCACCTGGCGGTCGACCGAGAACCGCGCCAGCCACAGCGACATCAACAATGCCCCCACCGCAGGCGCCGAGCGCAACAGGCCCAGCCCCCAGGCGCCGGTCAGCAGGATGTCCTTGGCAAACACCGGCAGCAGCGCAGTGGCGCCACCCAGCAGCACGGCGAACAGGTCCAGGGAGATGGCGCCGAGGATGTCCGGGCGGCTGCGGATAAAGCGAATCCCGGCGAGCAGCGAGTCCAGGGTGGCCTTGGCTTTGTTTAGCGGGGTCTGGCGCGCAGGCAGGTTCAGGGTCAGCACGCAGGCAATCAGGTACAGCGCCACGGTGGGGCCGTAGACCCATACGCTGCCGAACGCATAGAGCAGGCCGCCGAGGGCCGGTGCGACGATGGTCGCCAGTTGCTGGGCCGATTGCGACGACGCCACCGCACGCGGAAACAGTGCGGTCGGCACGATGCTGGGCAGCAGCGCCTGGGTGGTGGGCATTTCAAAGGAGCGTGCGGCGCCCAGCAGGAAGGCGAGGATGAAGATCATCTCGCGGGTCACGTTGCCGGTCAGGCCGCCAATGGCCAGGCTCAGGGCGATCAACGCCTGCACGGTCTGGCAGATGGCCGCCACCTTGCGCCGCTCGTAGCGGTCGGCCACATGCCCGGTGTGCAGCATGAACAGCACGCGTGGCACAAATTCCACCAGGCCGACCAGCCCCAGGTCCAACACATTGCCGGTCAGTTGGTAGAGGTTCCAGCCGATGGCCACGGTGAGCATCTGGAAGCCGCTGGCGGTGAAGATGCGCGCCAGCCAGAACGCGATGAAAGGGCGGTGGTGACGCAACAGCAACGCGGGTTCACTAGGCATCGGAGGTTCAGATCAGGGCCGGAGGGAGCGCCGAGGTTATCATTAAGTTGTAACAGATAGTTGCAGCAACTGAGCTGAGGCAGTCTGTCACGCGGCAAAAGACCACGCCGTCCTACGTCAAAATTAGGACTACTCTTTCAGCAATGCTTGATCCAGATCAAAACCCACGCGGGGATTGCTCTGGCGGCCGCAAGGCCAGATTCCCTACGTGGTTGGTTAAAAAAGAAACGAATTTGAATTCGCCACACTCCATATCCGTGGGGGCAGTGGGTGCAGGCTCCCAGCCAGCAGCCGGTATTACCTGACAGAGGAAGACTTATGTTCGGTTTGGAGGCGCTAGATCTCGCCCGAATTCAATTCGCATTCACCATCTCTTTCCACATCCTGTTCCCGGCGATCACCATCGGCCTGGCCAGTTACCTCGCGGTACTGGAAGGCCTGTGGCTCAAGACCCACAACGACACCTACCGTGACCTCTACCATTTCTGGTCGAAGATCTTTGCCGTCAACTTTGGTATGGGCGTGGTCTCCGGTTTGGTCATGGCCTACCAGTTCGGCACCAACTGGAGCCGCTTCTCGGACTTCGCCGGCGCCGTCACCGGGCCGCTGTTGACGTACGAAGTGCTCACGGCCTTCTTCCTTGAAGCCGGTTTTCTTGGGGTGATGCTGTTCGGCTGGAACAAGGTGGGGCGCAACCTGCACTTCTTCTCCACCGTGATGGTTGCGGTCGGTACGCTCATTTCGACGTTCTGGATCCTGTCGTCCAACAGCTGGATGCAGACGCCCCAGGGCTTCGAGATCATTGATGGCCGTGTGATCCCGACTGACTGGTTTGCAGTGGTCTTCAACCCGTCGTTCCCGTATCGCCTGGCGCACATGGCCACGGCGGCCTTCGTGGCCACCGCGTTCTTTGTCGGCTCTTCGGCGGCCTGGCACTTGCTACGCGGCAAGGACAACCCGGCGATCCGCAAGATGCTCTCGATGGCGATGTGGATGGCGCTCATCGTTGCGCCCATCCAGGCAGTGATCGGTGACTTCCACGGCCTCAATACCCTCAAGCACCAACCGGCGAAAATCGCTGCGATTGAAGGCCACTGGGAAAACATCGGTAACGAACCAACGCCGCTGATCCTGTTCGGCTGGCCTGACATGAAGGCCGAAAAAACCAAATACGCGGTGGAGATTCCCTACCTGGGCAGCCTGATCCTGACCCACTCCCTGGATAAACAGGTGCCGGCGCTCAAGGAGTTCCCGCCTGAGGATCGTCCTAATTCCACCATTGTGTTCTGGTCGTTCCGGGTCATGGTCGGCCTGGGCTTCCTGATGATCTTCACCGGTTTGTTCAGCCTGTGGCTGCGCCGGGGCGACAAGATGTACACGTCCAAGCCGTTCCTGTACCTGGCGTTGTGGATGGGCCCGTCTGGCCTGATCGCGATTCTCGCCGGTTGGTTCACCACCGAAATCGGCCGTCAGCCGTGGGTGGTCTACGGGCTGATGCGCACGGCGGATGCTTCATCGGGGCATAGCCTGGCGCAGATGACGATCACCCTGGTGTTGTTCGTGGTGGTGTATTTCGCGCTGTTTGGTGCAGGCCTGGGCTACATGATGCGCCTGGTGCGCAAAGGCCCTGTAACCCATGAAGGCACAGAGCCAACCCACGGTGGCCCCGGCCAGAAACGCACGCCGGCCCGTCCGCTGTCTGCCGCAGACGATGACAGCGATGACGACCACACCCACATCCAGCACAAGGGGCATTGAGATGGGTATTGATCTTCCGCTGATCTGGGCCGTGATCATCATCTTCGGCATCATGATGTACGTGGTCATGGACGGCTTCGACCTGGGCATCGGTATCCTCTTTCCGTTCATCCCGGGCAAGACTGACCGTGACGTGATGATGAACACCGTCGCCCCGGTATGGGACGGTAACGAAACCTGGCTGGTACTCGGTGGCGCGGCGTTGTTCGGTGCGTTCCCGCTGGCCTATTCGGTGGTGTTGTCGGCGCTGTACCTGCCGCTGATTTTGATGCTGATCGGGCTGATCTTTCGCGGCGTGGCCTTCGAGTTCCGTTTCAAGGCCAAGGACCACAAGCGTCACCTGTGGGACAAGGCGTTCATCGGCGGCTCGCTCGCGGCGACGTTCTTCCAGGGCGTGGCGCTGGGCGCCTTTATCGATGGCATCCCGGTGGTCGACCGCCAGTTTGCCGGGGGCTCCCTGGACTGGCTCACGCCGTTCACGATGTTCTGCGGTGTGGCCCTGGTGGTGGCCTATGCCTTGCTCGGCTGCACCTGGCTGATCATGAAGACCGAAGGCAAGCTGCAGGAACAGATGCACAACCTGGCGCGGCCCCTGGCCTTCGTGGTGTTGGCCGTGATCGGTATCGTCAGCCTGTGGACGCCGCTGGCGCACCCGGAAATCGCCTCGCGCTGGTTCACCTTGCCGAATCTGTTCTGGTTCCTGCCGGTGCCGATCCTGGTGCTGGTGACCATGTACGGGTTGATCCGCGCCGTGGCGCGCAATGCGCACTACACGCCGTTCCTGCTGACGCTGGTGCTGATCTTCCTCGGCTACAGCGGCCTGGGGATCAGCCTGTGGCCGAATATCATTCCGCCATCGGTATCGATCTGGGACGCCGCCGCGCCACCGCAGAGCCAGGGCTTCATGCTGGTGGGCACGCTATTCATCATCCCGTTCATCCTGGGCTACACCTTCTGGAGCTACTACGTGTTCCGCGGCAAGGTCACCCACGAAGACGGCTACCACTAGGAGGGTCGCGACATGGCGGGCAAACCTTCGTTGCACGAGATTGAACAGGCCGAGAAACAGCCGTTGTGGCGGCGCCTGGGGTGGCTGGCGATGATCTGGACCGGCAGCGTGCTGGCCCTGTTTGTCGTGGCCAGCCTGATGCGCATGTTCATGAATGCGGCCGGCCTGACCACCCACTGACATCCCGATCCGGGCTTCGCGGCCCGGTTTTCAACCCTGCCTTTCGCAAGAAAGGCAGGGTTTTTTTATTTGCGCGCTTTGAGGATCACGAACTTCGGCGTGGTGGCGACTTGCTCGACCCCACGGAACAACCGCGCCAGCTTAGTGTGATAACCCAAGTGGCGGTTGCCGACGATATACAGGGCACCACCGACGACCAAACTTTCCCGGGCTTGCTGGAACATGCGCCAGGCGAGGAAATCACCCACCACCTGTTGCTGGTGGAACGGCGGATTGCACAGCACCACGTCCATCGATTGAGGTTCCTGGCCGGCCAGGCCATCGCCGGCGCGCACGCTCACTTCGCGCTCGCCTAGCGCGGCACGCCAGTTCTCGGCGGCCGATTGCACGGCCATATAAGACTCGTCCACCAGGGTGTACTGCGCGTCGGGGTTGTGCAGGGCGCTGGCAATCGCCAATACGCCGTTGCCGCAGCCCAGGTCTGCCACGCGGGCGCTGCCCAGGTTCTTTGGCAGGTGGGGCAGGAAGGCACGGGTGCCGATGTCCAGGCCTTCGCGGCAGAACACGTTGGCATGGTTGAGCAGTTCGATGGCCGGCGCTTCCAGGGCATAACGCGTCGGGTAGGGCGATACCGCCGTTGGGCGATCCGCTGGGGTCGCGATCAGCAACCGCGCCTTTTTCACCGCCAGGGAGGCGTGCATCGGGCCGATGTAGCGTTCCAGCAAGTCACCCGCGGCCCGTGGCAGGTGCTTGACCATGCCCGCGGCGATCACTTCGGCACCCGGGGCCAATTGGCCTTGCAGGCGGATCAGTTGTTCCTCCAGCAGTGCCAGGGTCTTGGGGACGCGGATCAGCACGCGATCGAACGGTCCGCTCGGCACCTGGCTCGCCGGGACGAACGTGACCGCGTCAAACGCCTTGCCGTTGCGTGCCAGGTTTTTCTCCAGGCCCAGGGCGGCGAGGAATGAGTCGCCGCTGGAGGTGACCTGCACGTGCCCCTCGAGGCTGGCGGCCAGGGCGCCAAAACTGTCGTTGAGCACCAGCACACGGGTTGTGGTTGCCGGCTGCTGTTCGGCCAGGTAGCTGAGCAAATACTCGTCGGCCGCATCGAAGGCCTGCAAGGGGTCGTTGTGTTGCTCTGGCTGGCGAATCAGATCGAGCTGGGCGAAGGGGCTGTCGAGCAGGGGCATGGCGGGGGAGGCTCTGGGTCATCGATGAGTGTTCGGCCGGCTGCGTAGGCGCTGGCGGAACCGTCGGAGTGAACTGCGAAGCGGCGCTTGAAGCACTGCGTCAACACTCAGAATTGGCTGCAAATGTTACTTTTTTTTCGGTGTAATTACATGCGGCGATTGATAGGACACTCAAAACAAGCCTGCTTTCGAGGCCGTGAGCACAGCTGCAATCTTGTTATTGACCCCTAACTTGATGAAAGAATTTTTCAAATGAAAGCCTACCGTACGTTCCGAGAGGCAAAGAATCGTCGCGATGTCCCCGGCGGTCTTGCCCATGGCCGACCATTTAAGAATCTCAGTTTCTCGGGGCGATAGCTTGTTGGTGGGCGGTGGAGCGGGCTTGTCTGCGTATTTTTGTGCGACCACCGCGTGCATCGCGTGGCACATCCACAACACCTGGCCGGCTTTTTCGTAAAGTTCTTCCAGGCTGACATCACCTTCGCCGCGCCCCAAGGTCAACATACTGAATACGCCCTGGAAGTCGTGGACCGATTGGCTCCAGCCTAAGTGCACACCGAACGATTGCGCCAGGTCCCACAAGTTGGGCGTGGCATGGAAGGCTTTTTCCTCCCAGACAATCGGAAGCACGCAACGTTTACAGTGGCCTACAACGGGGTCTACATCATAGAAGTGCGCTTGCTTATAAATCGTGTTCCATTCATTGGGGTAATTGTTTATCTGGATGGGTTCAGTTTGATTTTTAGGTAATTGGGAACTCATCGTAAATGAGCAGAATTGGAAGCCGAGCTCGTAGGTGTGGTTGACAACCATTTCAAACACACTGGTGATCTCGCTCTCGCCTTCCAGTTTGGGGAGCCGTGTGTTGCGCCAGTTAAGCATGAGTAAATCTCCATAGGTTCTCCGTGACTTGGGTACGTCCTAATCCCCCAAAGCAGCACGAAATTGAGTGTAGGACATAGCCTACTGACGCTGGTGAAAAAAAAGTTATGGATAACTTGGCTTTAGAGGCTTATGCCTTGTACAACGCGTTGCTTTTGGTACGAATTATTCAGTCTTCGAGAAAAATCTTTTATTTTAATGGTTTACCGCTAGTGCCAAAGTGATAGCTAACAAGTGTCCAGCAACATTTAGCGAATTATTCCGAGCTTCCTAATAGCGAAATGATTAGTTTTGACTGTTTGTCTATTACTGTTCCAAAAAAGTTACGCAAATCCACTCAAAGGGCCGGAGAAACCCTGAACGCCACAATGC
Source organism: Pseudomonas sp. BIGb0164 (assembly GCF_024810135.1). Lineage (NCBI taxonomy): Bacteria > Pseudomonadati > Pseudomonadota > Gammaproteobacteria > Pseudomonadales > Pseudomonadaceae > Pseudomonas > Pseudomonas sp. BIGb0164. The sequence goes on from NZ_JANUEA010000011.1 coordinate 205,408, forward strand.
CAGTACAAAACAGCGGTGTTTGCGGGCGCCGCTTTGAGGGACACTAGCGGCCTGTGCAAAACGGAGTTCCCCATGACGGCCAGTGCTGAGAAATTCACCCGCCAAACCTTGCTCGATGTGCAATCGCTGACCCCTAGTCTGTTCACCTTGCGCACAACCCGCGACTCCGGCTTTCGGTTCACGGCTGGCCAGTTTGTACGCCTGGGCGTTACCAAGGCCGATGGCAGTACCGTGTGGCGCGCTTATTCCCTGGTGTCTTCACCGTTTGATGAGCATCTGGACTTCTTCTCCATCGTCGTTCCGGGCGGCGAATTCACCAGCGAGCTGAGCCGCTTGCAGGTGGGCGATACCTTGATGGTGGAGCGCCAGGCCACGGGTTTCCTGACCCTGAACCGCTTTGTGGATGGGCGCGACTTGTGGCTGCTGGGCACCGGCACCGGGGTGGCGCCCTTCCTGTCGATCCTGCAGGACTTTGAAGTCTGGGAAAAATTCGAGCGCATCATCCTCGTGTACAGCGCACGGGAAGCCAAGGAGCTCGCGTATCAAACGCTGATCAAGTCGTTGGGCGAGCGTGAATACCTGGCTGAGTACGCGCACAAACTCACCTACATCCCGATTGTCACCCGTGAGCAGCACCCTGGCGCCTTGAATGGGCGGATCACCACACTGATCGAAAATGGCGAGCTTGAGCGTGCAGCCGGTGTCGAATTGACCCCGGAACATTCCCGCGTGCTGATTTGCGGCAACCCGCAGATGGTCGATGACACACGGCAATTGCTCAAGCAGCGCGGTATGAACCTGAGTTTGAGCCGGCGCCCCGGCCAGGTGGCGGTGGAAAACTACTGGTAATAAAAAAGGCGCCTCCAGCAGGCGCCTTTTTCTCAAGCCGGTCTTTACAGGCGCGGCTTGTCATTCTGTGCCTTGAGCAGATCGCGGATCTCGCCCAGCAACACTTCTTCCTTGGTCGGCGTCGGCGGCAGGCTGGGTGCCACGGCCTCCTCACGTTTCAGGCGGTTGATCGCCTTCACGCCCATGAAGATGGCGAACGCAATAATCACGAAGTCAATGATGCTCTGGATGAACTTGCCGTAGGCCAGTACCACCGCCGGAGCGTCACCTTGTGCCGCCTTGAGCGTTATCGCCAAATCGCCAAAGTCCACCCCCCCGATCAGCAGGCCGAGTGGCGGCATCACCACATCGCCTACAAACGAGGAAACAATTTTGCCGAAGGCGGCGCCGATGATAATACCGACGGCCATATCGACCACATTACCTTTGACCGCGAAGGCCTTGAACTCACTGATCACGCCCATAGGTTATTCCTTGTTACAGATGAGAAGGGTGGAGGTCAGTGTAAGTCAGTCGTAGAGGGCTTGCCCGTCACAACTGTTAACACTGTTGATTTTTATCGACACATTAAATCGCAAATAGTTTGCAAAGTGCCACCAATCGCGCGCGAAATAGCCGCCATTTCAGTGGCTTACCATCTTATTTTATTAATCGGGTTGGTACGGCTTTTCTATTTATCTTCCGGCGCTCGGGTCACTAGCCTCTGGCAAGCACAACTGAATGTGCATTAAAAAAACCAGAGGAAACCTCGATGAAGACCCCCATGAGTCGCAGGCCTGTATCCGCGCGAGTCGCGCTGGCTTTGGCCACCGCCAGCCTGCTGTCCCTCTCTGTGCAAGCCGCCAACCTGACCCGCGATAACGGCGCGGCGGTTGGCGACAACCAGAACTCGCAAACGGCCGGCGCCAACGGCCCGGTGCTGCTGCAAGATGTGCAACTGATCCAGAAACTGCAGCGCTTCGACCGCGAACGCATCCCGGAGCGTGTGGTGCACGCACGTGGCACCGGCGCTCACGGTACCTTCACGGTCACCGACTCGCTCAGCGACCTGACCAAGGCCAAGGTGTTCGCCGCTGGCGAAGCCACCCCGGTGTTCGTGCGCTTCTCGGCGGTGGTCCACGGCAACCATTCGCCGGAAACCTTGCGTGACCCACGCGGCTTTGCCACTAAGTTCTACACCGCCGAAGGTAACTGGGACTTGGTGGGCAACAACTTCCCGACCTTCTTTATCCGCGACGCCATCAAGTTCCCGGACATGGTCCATGCGTTCAAGCCAGACCCGCGCACTAACCTGGATGACGACTCGCGCCGTTTCGACTTCTTCTCCCATGTTCCGGAAGCCACTCGCACGCTCACCGAGTTGTATTCCGACTCCGGCACGCCAGCGAGTTACCGGGAAATGGACGGCAACGGCGTACATGCCTACAAGTTGATCAACGCCAAGGGTGAAGTGCACTACGTCAAGTTCCACTGGAAGAGCCTGCAAGGCATCAAGAACCTGGACCCCAAACAAGTCATCGACGTACAGGGGCGTGACTACAGCCATATGACCCATGACTTGGTCACCCATATCAACAAGGGCGACTTCCCCAAGTGGGACTTGTATGTGCAAGTGCTCAAGCCTGAGGACTTGGCCAAGTTCGACTTCGACCCCTTGGACGCCACCAAGATCTGGCCGAATGTGCCCGAGCGCAAAGTGGGGCAGATGGTCCTGAACCGCAACCCGGCGAATGTGTTCCAGGAAACCGAACAAGTGGCCATGGCCCCCGCCAACCTGGTGCCGGGCATCGAGCCGTCGGAAGACCGCCTGCTGCAAGGTCGGGTCTTTTCCTACGCCGACACCCAGATGTACCGCCTGGGTCCGAACGCCCTGCAACTGCCGATCAACGCTCCCCGGGTGACCGTCAACAACGGTAACCAGGATGGCGCGATGAACATTGGCAAGACCACCAGCGGCGTGAACTACCAGCCAAGTCGCCTGGAACCGCGGGAAGAACCGCAAACCGCGCGCTACAGCCAGACGCCGCTGTCGGGCAGCACCCAGCAGGCGAAGATCCAGCGTGAGCAGAACTTCAAGCAGGCCGGTGATCTTTACCGCAGCTACAGCAAGAAGGAGCGCCAGGACTTGATCGAAAACTTTGGCGGCTCGTTGGCCAGCACCGATGACGAGAGCAAGCACATCATCCTGTCGTTCCTCTACAAGGCGGACCCGGAATACGGCACCGGTGTGACCAAAGTGGCCAAGGGCGACCTGGCACGCGTGAAGGCGCTGGCCGAAAAACTCACCGACTAACCCCACACCCCTGTAGGAGCCGGCTTGCCGGCGATGGCGCCGTTGAAATATATGTAATCTTCAAGGGCCTCATCGCCGGCAAGCCGGCTCCTACAAAGGGCGTGTTTTACGGAGGATGTGTGATGCGAATCTTGATGGGCGCCGTGCTGGCTTGCCTGGCGTTCGGCGCATGGGCCGAGCCTGCCGACCCTGCGAAGCTCAAGGCACAACTGCAGGATTATTACTTCGACGCCGCCCGCCGTGGCGACCTCGACATGCTCAACACCTTTATCGAGTCCGGCTACAGCCTCAACACCCAAGACGACAAGGGCTACACCGCGCTGATCCTCGCCGCCTACCACGGCCAGGGTCCGTTCGTGGAGCGCTTGCTCAGCGCCGGCGCCGACGCCTGTGTGCAGGACAAGCGCGGCAACACCGCGCTGATGGGCGCGATCTTCAAGGGTGAGCTGAAAATCGCCCAGCGCCTGCTGGCCACCGACTGCAACCCCGACCAGCGCAACGGTGCCGGGCAGACCGCCGCCATGTACGCCGGGCTGTTCAAGCGGGTCGAGCTGCTCGATGCCCTCAAGGCCAAGGGCGCCGACCTGAATGCCGAAGACCCGATCGGCAACAGTGCTTCACGATTGGCCAGTGGTGAAATCCGGACCCCGGCGCCGCGCTGAGCTATCATCGCGGTTTTTCGGTTGGAGGTTCTCAAATGGCAAAGGCCAAGCGCATGTACGGCTGCACGGAGTGCGGCGCGACCTTTCCCAAGTGGGCCGGCCAGTGCACCGAGTGCGGTGCGTGGAACACCCTGACTGAAACCATGATCGAAAGCGGTGGCGCCGCGGCCCCCACCGGCCGTGCCGGTTGGACCGGGCAGCAGGCGCAGATCAAGACCCTGGCCGAAGTCAGCGTCGAAGAAATCCCGCGCTTCTCCACCGCTTCCGGTGAGCTGGACCGAGTGCTCGGCGGCGGCCTGGTGGACGGCTCGGTGGTGTTGATCGGCGGCGACCCGGGCATCGGCAAGTCGACCATCCTGCTGCAGACCCTGTGCAGCATCGCCAGCCGCATGCCGGCGCTGTACGTCACCGGTGAGGAATCCCAGCAACAAGTGGCCATGCGCGCCCGGCGCCTGGGCCTGCCCCAGGAACAGCTGCGGGTCATGACCGAAACCTGCATTGAAAGCATCATCGCCACGGCGCGCATCGAAAAGCCCAAGGTGATGGTGATCGACTCGATTCAGACGATTTTCACCGAACAACTGCAATCGGCGCCGGGCGGCGTGTCCCAGGTGCGCGAAAGTGCGGCGCTGCTGGTGCGCTATGCCAAGCAGAGTGGCACGGCGATCTTTCTGGTGGGCCATGTGACCAAAGAGGGTGCGCTGGCCGGGCCACGGGTGCTGGAGCATATGGTCGACACCGTGCTGTATTTCGAAGGCGAGTCCGATGGCCGCCTGCGCCTGTTGCGCGCGGTGAAGAACCGTTTCGGTGCAGTGAACGAGTTGGGCGTGTTTGCCATGACCGACCGGGGCTTGAAAGAAGTCTCCAACCCGTCGGCGATTTTTCTCACTCGTGCTCAGGAAGAAGTCCCGGGCAGTGTGGTGATGGCGACGTGGGAAGGCACCCGGCCAATGCTGGTGGAGGTGCAAGCCCTGGTCGATGACAGCCACTTGGCCAACCCACGCCGCGTGACGTTGGGCCTGGATCAGAATCGCCTGGCCATGCTGCTCGCGGTGTTGCACCGTCACGGCGGCATTCCGACCCACGATCAGGACGTGTTCCTTAACGTGGTCGGCGGGGTCAAGGTGCTGGAGACCGCATCCGACCTGGCGTTGATGGCGGCGGTCATGTCCAGTCTGCGCAACCGGCCGTTGCCTCACGACCTGCTGGTGTTTGGTGAGGTGGGCCTGTCGGGCGAAGTGCGCCCGGTGCCCAGTGGCCAGGAGCGCCTGAAGGAAGCGGCCAAGCACGGCTTCAAACGCGCGATCGTGCCCAAGGGCAACGCGCCGAAGGAGTCGCCGCCGGGCTTGCAGATCATTGCTGTCACGCGCCTGGAGCAGGCGTTGGATGCACTTTTTGAATAAACCAGGGAGGGATGCCATGCAACGTTCGAAATGCTGGGGCGCGCTCGCCCTGTTTGTGGCCTTGGCCGGGTTGCCCGCGTTGGCATGGGCTGAACTGCCAGCGGGTTACCGCCTGGCGCAAAAGCTGGCGACGGATGACGGCAGTGTCCTGCAGGTGCTGGAGGACCAGCGCATCAGCGCTCAACTGCACAAGGACAGTTGGGGCAACGGGCTCGATGAGGACTCCTTCGACGAGCCCGGCGACCTGGTGGAGAACCCGCTGCTGGAAGCCCAGGTGCGGCTGGTGTCGGCTTCCGGCGATGTGATCGCCCACGAAGACCTCGGCTACCCGCTGGCTGAACTCAAAAAGGCGCCGCTCAAGGGGTTGCCGCAACCTGTGTATTTTTTGACCATCGACCAGACCGCGCCCATGGGCAGCTACAGCGGCCCGGCCACGCAACTGCTGATGCCCGCCACACAACACCTCAAACCAATGGATTTCAAAGGCACCGATGGCAAGGTCAAGCCACTGACCCTGGCCCAGACCGGCAAGGCGGCGTGGCAAGCTGCGACGCCCGCCGCTGGCGGCGTGGATGAACTGCTGCAAGTGTCGTCCTTCATGGACGGTGACGGCGACGAAGACTTTGTCACCCGTTACACCACCTACCGTTTTGCCGACGGCCTGTGGCAGGCTGCGTCGACTCAGAAAGCCGGCTTCTGGGAGTCGGAAGGCGACTTCCCGGTGCGTACGGCGTTTCCCTGAAGGCTAAACCTCGAGCAATGCACCCAGTTCGCGGTGCAGCTCATCCTCATCGCCCAGGTTCAGTTCGACCAGCCGCTTCAGGTGGCTGATCGATTCCAAGTCAATTTCCTTGCACACAAAACCCAACTGCCCGTGATCGTCATGGGCCAGCTTTACCTGCATCTTGATATGCGCCTGTGGGTCCAGCCGGATATCCACGTCAAATAGGCGCTTGCCATTGCCTCGCCAGTCGTCAGGGCGCTCCACCAGCAACCCGTGCAGCGACAAGTCCACCAGTTGCACCGGCGAATTCCAGCTGTCCTGGGCAATGGTCGTCCTGGCATCAAAGGCGATACGTCGAAAACGGCGGCGGTCAGACGGTTGCTCGGTCATTGGTTAAACCCTCTGTGAATAGAAGGATTGTAGCCTTGCGCCATCACCCGGCTTTTATTTCTGCTTTTTTTGCGATGGCAAGGCTCTAGACCAACGTAGGGGGGTGGTCTTTGAAGCCAACAGCGCTAAACTCGGGATGGCTGTCCTTTCTGTCCACCCTGGCTGGAATATAAAAATGAAAAATAATAATAGCCTGCTACGCCACCTACCCTGGCTGGTGCTGGCAATCGTAGGAGCGTGCGCCCTGGGCGTAGTGGCCTTGCGCCGCGGCGAGGCGATCAACGCCTTGTGGATTGTGGTCGCTGCGGTGGCCATCTACCTGGTTGCATACCGCTACTACAGCCTGTTCATCGCGAATAACGTGATGCAACTCGATCCACGGCGGGCCACCCCCGCAGTGCTCAACAATGACGGTCTGGACTATGTGCCGACCAACAAACACATCCTTTTCGGTCACCACTTTGCGGCGATTGCCGGTGCAGGCCCGCTGGTCGGCCCGGTGCTGGCGGCGCAAATGGGCTACCTGCCCGGCACGCTCTGGCTGATTGCCGGCGTGGTGCTGGCCGGTGCGGTGCAGGACTTCATGGTCTTGTTCCTGTCCACTCGTCGCAACGGCCGTTCCCTGGGGGATATGGTCCGCGAAGAAATGGGGCGTATCCCGGGGACCATCGCGCTGTTCGGCTGCTTCCTGATCATGATCATCATCCTCGCGGTGCTGGCGCTGATCGTGGTCAAGGCCCTGGCCGAGAGCCCATGGGGCATCTTCACCGTGATGGCTACCATCCCGATCGCGATGTTCATGGGCGTGTACATGCGTTACGTCCGTCCGGGCCGCATCGGCGAGATCTCGATCATCGGCGTGCTGTTGCTGCTGGGTTCCATCTGGCTGGGCGGGCAGATTGCCGCCGACCCGGTCTGGGCCAAGGCCTTCACCTTCACGGGCATCCAGATCACCTGGATGCTGATCGGCTACGGTTTCGTCGCTGCGGTACTGCCGGTGTGGCTGATCCTGGCACCGCGTGACTACCTCTCCACCTTCCTCAAAATCGGCACCATCATCGCCCTGGCGATCGGCATCCTGGTCACCATGCCAGAGCTGAAAATGCCGGCCCTGACCCAATTCATCGACGGCACCGGCCCGGTGTGGAAGGGCGGCCTGTTCCCGTTCCTGTTCATCACCATTGCCTGTGGCGCGGTCTCGGGTTTCCACGCGCTGATCTCCTCGGGCACCACGCCCAAGTTGCTGGATAACGAAACCAACGCGCGCTACATCGGTTACGGCGGCATGTTGATGGAGTCGTTCGTGGCCATCATGGCGATGGTTGCCGCATCGGTGATCGAGCCTGGCGTGTACTTCGCCATGAACAGCCCGGCTGCCGTGGTGGGTAGCGATGTGGTGGCTGTGGCGCAAACTGTCAGCAGCTGGGGCTTCGCAATTACCCCGGAAGCCTTGACTGCGGTCGCCCATGACATCGGAGAAACCACGATCCTGGCCCGTGCCGGTGGTGCGCCGACCTTGGCAGTGGGGATCGCGCAGATCCTGCACAGCGTGTTGCCGGGTGAGAACACCATGGCGTTCTGGTACCACTTTGCGATCCTGTTCGAGGCGCTGTTCATCCTCACGGCAGTGGATGCGGGTACCCGTGCCGGTCGTTTCATGCTGCAAGACTTGCTGGGTTCCTTCGTTCCGGCGCTCAAACGTACCGAGTCCTGGACCGCCAACCTGATCGCGACCGCAGGCTGCGTGGCGATGTGGGGTTACCTGCTGTACCAAGGCGTGATCGACCCACTGGGTGGCATCAACACCTTGTGGCCGCTGTTCGGTATCTCCAACCAGATGCTGGCCGGTATCGCGCTGATGCTTGCCACCGTTGTGCTGATCAAAATGAAACGCCAGCGCTACATCTGGGTGACCATGCTGCCGGCCGTGTGGCTGCTGATCTGCACCACCACCGCGGGCTTCATCAAGCTGTTCGACGCCAACCCGGCGATCGGCTTCCTGTCGCTGGCGAAGAAGTACAGTGATGCATTGGCCAATGGTCAGATCCTCGCCCCGGCGAAGAGCATCGACCAGATGCAGCACGTGATCTGGAACGCCTACACCAACGCAACGCTGACGGCGCTGTTCCTGTTCGTGGTCTTCAGCATCCTGTTCTATGCGCTCAAGGTCGGTGTCGCCGCCTGGGGCAACAAGGAACGTACGGATAAAGAAGCCCCGTTCCAGGCCGTACCGGACGCATGATCGAGGATTGCAACCATGTTCAATGACATCAGTCGCCTCGGTAAATACCTCGGTCAGGCCGCGCGCCTGATGGTCGGCATGCCCGACTACGACACGTACGTCGAGCATATGCAAACCAAACACCCGGACAAACCGGTGATGGACTACAAGGCGTTCTTCCGGGAACGCCAGGAAGCCCGTTACGGTGGCAAGGGTGGGCCCAAGTGCTGCTGACCCGGTATTCGGGCTGGCGGTGATCCACTGTGGGAGCGGGCTTGCTCGCGAAGGCGGTCTGTCAGTTGATGTATGTGCTGACTGATAAACCGCCTTCGCGAGCAAGCCCGCTCCCACATTTGTTTTGTGTTCCTTCAGTTATAAGGAGAACTGCTTTTGTCCTCTCCCATCCCCGTCACAGTCCTCAGCGGCTTTCTCGGCGCCGGCAAGACCACCTTGCTGCGCCACCTGCTCAAGGCCGAGCACGGTTTGAAAATCGCCGTGATCGAAAACGAATTCAGTGACGCCGGTATCGACACCCAGCTATTGGGCGCCGAGCCGGTGCAAGTCATGACCCTGTCCAACGGCTGCGTGTGCTGCACCATCCACACCGACCTGACCAAAGCCCTGTACCTGCTGCTCGAACGCCTGGACAGCGGCGAAATCGCCTTCGACCGCCTGGTGATCGAGTGCACCGGCCTGGCCGACCCAGCGCCCGTGGCCCAGACCTTTTTCATCGATGAAGAGCTGCGCGAGCGCTACATCCTCGACGGCATCATCACCCTGGTGGACGCGGCTCACGCCGAGCATCATCTGACCCAGACCATCGCCCAGGCCCAGATCGGCTTTGCCGACCGCCTGCTGGTGAGCAAACGTGACCTGGTAGACGAAGCCACCTTCGACGCCCTCAGCCAGCGTCTCACCCGTATCAACCGCCGTGCGCCGATTCGTGTGGTCGACCACGGCAACATCGACCTGGCCGAGCTGCTCGATGTGCGCGGCTTCAACCTCAACGCCGGCATGAGCCTGCGCCCGGTGAGTGCTGCGCCGTCCATCGACCGCATCTCCAGCCTGGTGCTGCGCACTGACCAGCCGCTGGATATCGACCGCCTCAGCGAGTTCATGAACGCGTTGCTGGAAGACCATGGCAAGCAACTGCTGCGCTACAAGGGCGTGCTGAACATCGTTGGGGAAGACCGGCGACTGGTGTTCCAGGGCGTGCTCAAGCTCTACGGTTTCGATTGGGACACCGAGTGGGCCGAGGACGAAGCGCGTGAAAGCGTGATCGTATTCATTGCCGATGAACTGCCCGAAGACAAGATCCGCCAAGGTTTCCAGCAGCTGTACCAGCCGGAATAAACTGCCCACGCGAGCTGTTATCTCATCAGGCAGGTGAGATCGCAGAGGCAGACCCATGGTGAAAGTGGCACGGATCAACGCAGGCATTGGGGGCAGTGCCAATGCCGGCTAATTATGTTTCCTGGAAAACCCCGATCGGCATGAAAGTGCACCGGGTCGCCAAGTTCAAACAGCGCTCGGCATTGAGTAATAACGCCGCGATCAAGGAGATGCCCGGCGTGCAGAACGGCGCCTGCATCGGGCTGGCGTTTGCGTGGTTGCGGCGCAGGCTGCAGCAACCGTCGGAGACGCCGCAGCGGCGCATACAGTACCTGGGGCAGGAAGACACGCTGTACAAGGTCGATGTGGATTGCAGCTCCTTCAATCGCTGCTACTACAGGTCCGCCCGTGGCATCGAACGAATTGTCGCGGCAGCGCCCAATATCTGCGGCATGTCGAGCCGTTCGGCCATCGAAGCGAGCGGGCTGACGGGCTTGGAGGTATTGGCCAGTCATCTCGACGAGACACTGCCGGGCTATTACCTGTGGGAATGCACCTTTACCGAGGGCGTCACGTCCCACGCTTTTGCCTTGTACGCCGACGGCAGCGGGATGAGTTTTTTCGACCCCAACTCGGGCGAGTACCGTATCGGGTCGAAGGGCAAGCTGGCCTTTTTCAAGCAGCTGTATAACCACTACCGGCATTACGTGTCGATGAAAGGCGTCAAGGCCGACCTTCAATTCGACAAGCTGTACCTGATTCAGCTGGGACGCCTGTAGTCGGGCACCCTGTTGGCCTGCTCATCAAGCCGAAGCCCAGGCCGTCGGAATAAACCGCGATCACCGACTGTTATTTCAACAGGCACGTTCAGACGTCGGAGATCGACCCCATGGCCACGGCAGCACAGATCCAAGCGGGCAGAAAGAGTGACGGCAAACTGGCCCAGACCTACCGGGCCAAGACCGGCATGATGACCTTCACCTACCAGGCCTATACCGGGCCTGGCGCGGCGATGATGAGCATCGGCAGCGAAAACGGTGACCCGCTCGCCCAGTTGAAACGCACCGCCATCGACAAGGCCCTGCAAGTGCTGGCGGCCAAGGGCTTCAGCCTGCCGCCGATCACCTTCCTCTGCTCGGCCACCGAGGGCGTGCCGTGCATTGCCTGCATGGGTAACCTGCGCGGCGGCCCCGAATACACCGTCTTCATGGGCCCCAAGACCGGGCAGCACAACCCGCAGATCCAGCTCAACGGCATTGAAGGTGGCTTGGGCAAGGACCCGGGAAGGGGCGTCGCCGACCAGGTGTACGACGGCACCCAGCGTTGGTTCGGCGACCCGAAGATGCATGGGCATGCCGCGACCGTGGTGATCCACGAAATCGGCCATATCCTTCACGAGATGAATCAGCCCGAGACGTTCTGGACCTTCAAGCTCGGTGCGCAAGACCCGTCGATCACGCTCAAGGCGGCCAACAACGGTACGGCGGTGAGCATGTACGCCATGACCAACCCGCTGGAGTTCGTGGCGGAAACCTTTGCCGCCCACCTGTCGGGCAAGTCTTTTGATAGCGGTGTGAGCAACTTCTACCGTGAGATAGGCGGTGCGCTGCCACCTTCGGGCAGCTTTTAAACGGGCAAAAAAAAGCGCCGACGTTGCCGTCAGCGCTTTTTTTCAAGCGACTGCAATCAGGCGCCGTAGACCGGCAGCTTTTTGCAGATGGCCTTGACCTTCTCACGGACCGCGTCGATCACGGCTTCGTTGTTCAGGTCTGCCAGGATGTCGCAGATCCAGCCGGCCAGTTCCTTGCACTCTGCTTCCTTGAAGCCACGAGTGGTCACAGCCGGGGTGCCGAAGCGCAGGCCGGAGGTGACGAACGGGGAACGTGGGTCGTTTGGCACGGAGTTCTTGTTCACGGTGATGAAGGCTTTGCCCAGGGCAGCGTCAGCATCTTTACCGGAGATGTCCTGCTTGATCAGCGACAGCAGGAACAGGTGGTTCTCGGTACCGCCAGACACTACGTCAAAGCCGCGCTCGATGAACACGCTGGCCATGGCCTGGGCGTTCTTGACCACTTGTTGCTGGTAGGTCTTGAACTCAGGCTGCAGCGCTTCCTTGAAGCAGATCGCTTTAGCAGCGATCACATGCTCCAGCGGGCCACCTTGGGCGCCTGGGAATACGGCAGAGTTCAGCTTCTTCTCGATGTCGGCGTTGGCGCGAGCCAGGATCAGGCCGCCACGTGGACCGCGCAGGGTCTTGTGGGTGGTGGTGGTCACGACGTCAGCGAAAGGCACCGGGTTCGGGTAGACGCCCGCAGCCACCAGGCCGGCTACGTGAGCCATGTCGACGAACAGGTAGGCGCCGACTTTGTCAGCGATAGCGCGGAAGCGTGGGAAGTCCAGGATCTGCGAGTAGGCAGAGAAACCGGCCACGATCATTTTTGGCTTGTGCTCGACCGCCAGGCGCTCGACTTCGTCGTAGTCGATCAGGCCGTTGGCATCGATACCGTACTGGACGGCGTTGTACAGCTTGCCGGAGGAGGAAACGCTGGCGCCGTGGGTCAGGTGACCACCGTGGGCCAGGCTCATGCCCAGGATGGTGTCGCCGCCTTGCAGCAGGGCCAGGTACACGGCGCTGTTGGCTTGGGAACCGGCGTGCGGCTGGACGTTGGCGTAGTCGGCGCCGAACAGCTCTTTGGCGCGGTCGATGGCCAGTTGCTCAACCACGTCGACGTACTCGCAACCGCCGTAGTAGCGCTTGCCTGGGTAACCTTCGGCGTACTTGTTGGTCAAGACCGAACCTTGAGCCTCCATCACCGCTGGGCTGGTGTAGTTTTCCGAAGCGATCAGCTCAATGTGCTCTTCCTGGCGCACGGCTTCTTGCTCCATGGCGGCAAAGAGATCGGCGTCGTACTTGGCAATAGTCAAATCACGGCTGAACATGGCGGTCCTCAAGGATCGGGGGCAGAAAAGGAGGGCATTCTAACCCAATGGGTTTTAGATGGCATATGAAAGGACATCATGTCGCGGACAAGTGGGGTTCACTTAGGGATGAGTGGTGCCTGTGAGGGCCCCTTCGCGAGCAAGCCCGCTCCCACACTTGACCGAGTTCCATCTTTGAAATGCGGTCGAGTGTGGGAGCGGGCTTGCTCGCGAAGAGGCCAGTGGCCTCACTACACAGTCTCAATCGAACATGAACAGCGCATCATTGCTGAACTGCGCCTCGAACCGATTCGCCGGCATCGGCCGCCCGAACAGGTAGCCCTGAACCTCATCGCACCCATGCTCACGCAGGAAGTCGAGTTGTTCGTGGGTTTCCACACCTTCGGCGATCACCGCTAGGTTGAGGCTGTGGGCCATGGCGATAATGGCGCGGGCGATCTGCGCGTCCTGCTCGCCGGACGGCAGGCCGTCGACGAAGGTGCGGTCGATCTTCAGCACGTCGATGGGGAATTGCTTGAGGTAGTTGAGCGACGAATAACCGGTGCCGAAGTCGTCGACCGCGATGCTCAGGCCCAGGTTTTTCAGGCTGTCGAGGATCTGCATCGCTTCGTTGACTTCACGCATCAGGATACTTTCGGTCAGCTCCAGCTCCAGGCACGCCGGTGGCAGGCCGGTGTCCTTGAGGATGGTGGCAATGCGCTCACCCAACTGGCCGTCCGAAAACTGCCGCGCGGAGATGTTCACCGACACTTTCGGCACGCGCACCTTGTTCTGGTGCCAGGTCTTGAGCTGGCGGCAGGCTTCGCTGAGCACCCAGTCGCCCACGTCCACCACCAGCCCCAACTCTTCCAGCACCGGGATGAAGTCCCCTGGCGGCACCAGGCCGCGACGCGGGTGGCGCCAGCGCAGCAAGGCTTCGGCGCCGGTCAGGCGTTTGCCGTCGCCGCTGAACTGCGGTTGGTAATAGAGCACGAATTCGTTCTGGTCCAGGGCGTGGCGCAGGTCGCTTTCCAGCTCCAGGCGCTCCAGGGCGCTGGCGTTCATGTCGGCCTGGTAGAACTGGAAGTTGTTCTTGCCGCGTTCCTTGGCGTGATACATCGCCGTGTCGGCGTTTTTCATCAGTTGGCTGAGCTCGTTGCCGTCCTGGGGGCTCAAGGCGATGCCGATACTGGCCGTCACAAAGAACTCACGGCCTTCGAGCACGAAGGGCTTCACCAGGCTGGCCAGGATCTGCTCGGCCACGTGGATCGCCCGGTTCAGCGCCATTTCGCGGCTGACCCGCGGTTGCAGGAGCAGGGTGAACTCGTCGCCGCCCATGCGCGCCACGGTGTCGTCTTCGGCCACGCAGCCCAACAGGCGGGTGGCCATTTCCTTGAGCATGCGGTCGCCGGCGGCGTGGCCCAGGGAGTCGTTGATCGGCTTGAAGCGGTCGAGGTCGAGGAACATCAGCACCACCCACGACTTTTGCCGCTCGGCCGATTGCAGCGCGGTGTGCAGGCGGTCCTGGAACAGCGTGCGGTTGGGCAGGTGGGTCAGGGCGTCGTAGTAGGCCAGGCGGTGGATGCGCTGCTCGCTGGCCTTGCGCTCGCTGATATCGCTGAAGAAACACACATAGCTGGCCAGGTCGCCTTCATCGTCGAACACGGCGGTAATGCCGACCCAGGCCGGGTAGTGCTCACCGTTGCGGCGCTTGAGCCACACTTCGCCTTCCCAGGTGCTGTGCTGGTGCAACTGTTTGAGCACATAACGCAGGTGGGCTTCCTGTTGCTCGTCGACGGTGAGCATGTTGGGCAACTGGTCGAGCACATCGCTCACCGCATACCCGCTGACCCGGCTGAACGCTTCGTTGGCCTGCACGATATAGCCGGCCGGGTCGGTGATCAGGATCGCCGAGGTGGAGTGCTCGAATACTGTGGCCGCCATGCGCAGGTCTTTCTCGGCGCGGCGTTGTTGGCTGATGTCGCGGCCGACGCCGAGGATGCCTTCAAATGCACCGTGCTCGTCCCACACCAGCACCAGGCGCAGTTCGATCGGCACCTTGCGGCCATCGGCGCGCAGGCAGTCGAACAGGAACAGTTGGGTTTGCACTTCGTCGCGCAGCTGGTTCAGCGCTGCGGTATCGCCCAGTGCGCGGCTGACCCGCTCCACCAGGCTATAAATGCCGCTCAGTTGCTGCGGGTTGGCGATGATCGACTGCCAGCCGTTCTTGAACACCCAGTCCACGTCATAACCCAGCACCGCACTGACCGACGGGCTGATGTAGTTGAGGGCCAACTGGCTGTCCGTGGAGCAGATCACGTCGCTGATGCTTTCGGCCAGCATACGGTAGCGCTGTTCGCTGTCACGCAGGGATTCGCTGGCTTCGATCTGGTCGGTCACGTCCTTGGCCACGCCGATGATCCGCGTGACCACGGCGGTCTTGTCCCGGGCCAGGGCCTGTTCGCGGATCTCGAAGCGACGCCACTGGTTGTTGCGGTGGCGAAAGCGCAACTGGCATTGCAATTGGGTGCTGTAGCCGGCCTGGCGCTGCTGCTGGCGCAGGTCGTGGTAATGCTCGGCGTCTTCGGGGTGCAGCAGGATCTCCCAGAAGTACTCGCCCATTTGCTGCAGTTCGGCCTTGTTGTAGCCGAGGGTGTGGCCCAGGTGGTGGTTGCTGAAAATCATGCGCTGGCTGATCACGTCCTGCACATACAGGTGGTCAGGCACGGTGCGCACCACGTCCGACCAGAAGCTCTCGCGCTCCACCAGCGACAGCTCGATCAGCTTGCGGCTGGTGATGTCGCTGATGCTGAGGATCACCGCCTTGAAGTCATCCTGCTGCTCCGGCAGGCGCATCACCAGCCACAGGTACTGTTCGTTGCCGGCGACATCGTTGAGCTGGATTTCCAGTTCCAACTGCTTCTGCTGGGTCAGCACCGCCTCGAGCACCTGGTAGCCGATGGCCGTGGCGTTGCGCGGGCAATCGTCGATCAGGCGCTCCCACGCCTCTTCGCACGAGCCTACGTTGAGCAGGCGCACCGCCACCTGGTTGACCTCGGTGATGCGCAGTTCCTTGAGCAGTTGCTGGCGCTCGGCGGGGTTGTCCTGCAGCCAGTCGTGCAATTGCTCGCGGCTGTGCAACTGCGCCCTGTCGAAGAACGCATTGAGCCCCGACAGGTCGAGCACGCACAGGGCCACGCCGGTGCCTTCGAAAATATCCTGGTAGCGCCGCCGGCCTTCATGCACCTGGCGCTGGCGGCGGCGCATGTTCAGCAGCACGATCACCGGGATCAGGGAGAACGCCAGGCCCAGCAGGCATTTGCCAATAAACGCTGGCAGCAGTTGCTCAAGCACCGCCGTGCGGTCGAACAGGCCGCGCAGTTGCCAATCGCTTTTGCTCAGGGGGGTGACCAGCACGCTCTTGTTCAATTCGTCCGGGGTGAGGGCGGAGGCCCATTGCGCCGGCATGCCGCTGTCACGGGCGACCACGCGATGGTTCACGCGGTTCTCGATGGCCCACACCGGGCGCTGACCCTGGCCGTCCTGGCGGGTGAGGTTGGTCAGGTAACTGGGTGCCAGGCGCAGCGCCCAGTACATCCGCGAACCGCCGCTGGGTTGGTGCAGCAGCAGATAGATGATGGTGCCGTCGTTGTTGTTGCTCAGGTAATAAGGCTGGGAGTGGCTGCGTTGCACCAACTCTTCCAGCCAGGCGCCGTCCTGGCTGTCCTTGGCGCTGTCGCTGATCATCGCACCGCTGGGGGCCAGCAGGGCGACGCTGCGCAGCTCCGGCAACGAGCGTTGCAGGGTGCGCATCAGGGCCTGTTGCTGTTCATCGTTGCGCGGCGGCTCGACCATCGGGAGCAGGTTCAGCGCGATCTTTGCGCTCAGGGCCATGTTCAGGCTGATCTGTTCAGCCAGGTCGGCGCTGTAGTCGATGGTGTATTGCTGCTGGTTTTTCTGGTTTTGCTGCAACTGGTCCAGCAGTTGCCAGAACAACAGTGCGAGCAACATGAGGACAAGCGTCGCCAATGCGCCTTTGAGGGTGCCGTGCAGGGGCGCTCCCGGCGCTATATGAGCGGCGCGCAGGGGAGTTGGCGGCGTGACTTTGGACAAGCTGTGATCCTGCGGTTTGGCTGGACTGGCGCGCGACGTGCACTATAAGCCGGACGCCCGGAGGGCGGCTAGCATGCCTTGACTTGTGGCAAAGTGCCAGCCCTTGCCTGGCTGGACTGACCAAGCGCATTCAGGTAGCTTTGCCGGTTACGCGGGGCGTTCCAGCCCCAGACATTCAGGCTTTTTCCGCACGCAGGCATTGATCACCGTCAACGGCCCGCGCGGCGCATGGCCTGCACGGGCTCCGCTCGCTCAATTCATCAGTCACTGACGCTAGGTTTACCATGGCTCAATACGTCTTCACCATGCATCGGCTGGGAAAAGTTGTTCCGCCGAAGCGGGAAATCCTGAAAAACATTTCGCTGTCCTTCTTCCCGGGCGCCAAGATCGGCGTACTCGGCCTCAACGGTTCGGGTAAGTCCACGCTGCTGAAAATCATGGCGGGTGTCGACACCGAGTTCGAAGGCGAAGCCCGCCCGATGCCGGACCTGAACATCGGCTACCTGCCGCAGGAGCCGCAGCTGGACCCGTCCAAGACTGTGCGTGAAGTGGTCGAAGAGGCCGTCAGCGTGATCAAGGACGCCCAGGCGCGCTTGGACGAGGTCTATGCCGCCTACGCCGAGCCGGATGCCGACTTCGACAAGCTGGCCGCCGAACAGGCCAAGCTGGAAGCCATCCTGCAGGCCGGCGACGGTCACAACCTGGAGCGCCAGCTGGAAGTCGCCGCCGACGCGCTGCGCCTGCCGGCGTGGGATGCCAAGGTCGAACACCTGTCCGGTGGTGAGAAGCGCCGTGTGGCTCTGTGCCGCCTGCTGCTGTCGGCGCCCGACATGCTGCTGCTCGACGAACCGACCAACCACTTGGACGCCGATTCCGTCGCCTGGCTGGAACATTTCCTTCACGATTTCCCGGGCACCGTGGTTGCGATCACGCACGACCGTTACTTCCTGGACAACGTCGCCGGCTGGATCCTCGAGCTCGACCGCGGCGCCGGTATCCCTTACGAGGGCAACTACTCCGGCTGGTTGGAAGCCAAGTCCGACCGTCTGGCCCAGGAGTCCAAGCAGCAATCTGCTCACGAAAAGGCCATGAAGGAAGAACTGGAGTGGGTGCGCAAAGGCGCCAAGGCCCGCCAGTCCAAATCCAAGGCGCGTCTGCAGCGCTTTGAAGAAATGCAGTCCCAGGAATTCCAGAAGCGTTCGGAAACCAACGAGATCTACATTCCGGCCGGTCCGCGCCTGGGTGACAAGGTCATCGAATTCAAGAACGTCACCAAGGGCTATGGCGACCGCGTGCTGATCGACAACCTGTCGTTCTCCATGCCAAAAGGCGCGATCGTCGGCGTTATCGGTGGTAACGGTGCGGGTAAATCCACACTGTTCCGCATGCTGATGGGCAAGGAAACCCCGGATTCGGGCACCATCGAAGTCGGCGAAACCGTGCAGCTTGCTTGCGTTGATCAGAGCCGCGAGGACCTGGACGGCAGCAAGACGGTGTTCCAGCAGATTTCCGACGGCTCCGACCAGATCCGCATCGGCAACTATGAAATCCCGTCGCGCACCTACGTGGGTCGCTTCAACTTCAAGGGCGGCGACCAGCAGAAGTTCGTCAAGGACCTGTCCGGTGGTGAGCGCGGTCGCTTGCACCTGGCCCTGACCCTGAAAGAAGGCGGCAACGTGTTGCTGCTCGACGAACCGTCCAACGACCTTGACGTTGAAACCCTGCGTTCCCTGGAAGAAGCCCTGCTGGACTTCCCGGGCGCCGCCATTGTGATCTCTCACGATCGCTGGTTCCTTGACCGCGTCGCGACCCACATCCTGGCGTACGAAGACGATTCCCAAGCGGTGTTCTTCGAAGGCAACTACACCGAGTACGAAGCCGATCGCAAGAAGCGCCTGGGCGAAGCCGCTGCCCAGCCGCACCGTGTGCGTCACAAGAAACTGGCCTGATTCGGGTCTGTGGTTTGAAAAAGCGGAGCCTTCGGGCTCCGTTTTTTTTTGCATTTTTTCAGGTGGACCGAGGTGGGTTTATCGCAGGCAAGCCAGCTCCCACATTCGGCCGCATTCCAACAGTAGAAATCGATCAAATGTGGGAGCTGGCTCGCCTGCGAAGACAATTTACAGGCTGGTGCATGCCTAGGGTTGGCAATCCCTTTTAAGGTGCACAAAAGTCCTGTTTTCCTGATTTATTTATATCTAATGCACCATTTAAATTCACAAAGGCGACATTTTGCCCTTTTCAGGTGCGACATGAGTTGCTAAGGTCCGGCTCAATCTCATTTAAAAACAATCAATTTGCCGAGACTTCCCATGATCGAATCTGTCGAATCTTTCCTTTCTCGCCTCAAGAAACGCGACCCGGACCAGCCGGAATTTCATCAGGCCGTAGAAGAAGTCCTACGCAGCCTCTGGCCGTTTCTTGAAGCCAACCCCCACTACCTGACGTCGGGCATCCTGGAGCGCATCTGCGAGCCGGAACGTGCCATTACCTTCCGGGTGTCGTGGGTGGATGATCACGGCAAGGTTCAGGTCAATCGTGGGTTCCGCATCCAGATGAACAGCGCCATCGGTCCCTACAAGGGCGGCCTGCGGTTCCACCCTTCGGTGAACCTGGGTGTGCTGAAATTCCTCGCCTTCGAGCAGACCTTCAAGAACTCCCTGACCTCGTTGCCCATGGGCGGGGGCAAGGGCGGCTCGGACTTCGACCCCAAGGGCAAGAGCGACGCCGAAGTGATGCGCTTCTGCCAAGCCTTCATGAGCGAGCTGTACCGCCATATCGGCGCAGACGTGGACGTACCGGCCGGCGATATCGGCGTGGGCGCCCGTGAAATCGGCTTCCTGTTCGGCCAGTACAAGCGCCTGAGCAACCAGTTCACCTCCGTATTGACCGGCAAGGGCATGAACTACGGCGGCAGCCTGATCCGCCCGGAAGCCACCGGTTTCGGCTGTGTGTACTTCGCCGAAGAGATGCTCAAGCGCAACAGCCAGCGGGTGGAAGGCAAGCGCGTGGCGGTGTCGGGTTCGGGCAACGTGGCGCAATACGCAGCGCGTAAAGTCATGGACCTGGGCGGCAAGGTGATTTCCCTGTCCGACTCCGAAGGCACTCTTTACGCCGAAAGCGGTTTGACTGAGGCGCAATGGTCGGCCCTGCTGGAACTGAAGAACGTCCAGCGCGGGCGTATCAGCGAACTGGCTGAGCGCTTCGGCCTGGAGTTCCGCAAGGGCCAGACCCCTTGGCAGCTGGCGTGTGATATTGCCCTGCCCTGTGCGACCCAGAACGAACTCGACGCCGAGGCCGCGCGCACCCTGTTGCGCAATGGCTGCATCTGCGTGGCCGAAGGCGCCAACATGCCGACCACGCTGGAGGCTGTGGATATCTTTATCGACGCGGGCATTCTGTTTGCCCCGGGCAAAGCCTCCAACGCCGGTGGCGTGGCCGTGAGCGGGCTGGAAATGTCGCAGAACGCCATGCGCCTGCTGTGGACCGCCGGTGAAGTGGACAGCAAGCTGCACAACATCATGCAGTCGATCCACCATGCGTGCGTGCACTACGGCGAAGAAAACGGCCGGGTCAACTACGTGAAAGGCGCGAACATCGCCGGCTTCGTAAAAGTCGCCGACGCGATGCTGGCCCAAGGCATCGTCTAAGCCTCGGGCTCGATCAGCAGCACTTCGATCAACTGATCGCCGACGGGGCGTTTCCACAGCACCTCGTCGCCGAGCCGGGCGCCCAGTAATGCACGGCCCAACGGTGAGCCCCAGTTGATCAAGTGTGCAGTGGCATCGGCCTGGTCTTCGCCGACCAGCTGGATGCGCTGCTGCTCATCCTGTTCATTGGCGAAGGTGACCCAACTGCCGATCTGTACTTTGTCGGTGGAAGTCGCCGGTGCGACGACCTGGGCGCTTTGCACCCGTTGATTGAAGTAGCGCAGATCGCGCTCAAGGTCGGCCAGGCGCTGTTTGTCATCTTTGGCAGATTCGACGCTGTACGCCTGCTGCAACTGCGCCACCTTGGCCTGCAACTGCGCCAACCCTTGGGCCGTCACCCGGTTGGGCTGCTCACTGACCTGGCGCTCCACCGGCTGGTCAGCCTGAGCGGCGGCACTGTCTTCATTCACAAAAGCTCGGCTCATGACGTTCTCCCTCTATGGCGTTTGGGCCATAGTCGCCGCGCTTTAGTTTCGATGAATGTCTGAAAGCGACCTATTGCGAGCGATAGGCCCTGGCGGCGTCGCGGTCCTTCTCCTGCTGCCAGGCGCGCTCACGGTCGTCCCAGTGATGGTCCTTGTAGTCGCGCAACTCTTCGTTTTCACGCATGGCCTTGCACTGGCGGAAGCCATCCTCCCAGCCTTCGGCGTACTCGCGGTCCTTGAGGTAACGCGGCACATTCTTGCGAAACTCCCCGCTGATCACTCCAGCCGCCTGGCGGCCGCTGCTGCAACCGTCGTCAAAGCCATCGGCAAAGGCCGGTGGATAACCCTTGGCCAGCAAATCCTGATGGGTGGACTGGCAACCGGCCAACCACACCATCGCACACAGCATTACCGCATACCGCCACATCGCCTGCTCCCTCGCCGTGTCACGGCTGATAGGGGAAGTCTAGAAGGGGATTCGTCGGAGAGATGTGAAAGGAAGGTGAGAACGGTGTGGTCCGTCGGCGCTGGCTTGCTAGGGCCTGGTGATGCTTTTGTAGTGAGCGGGCTTGCCCCGCGCGGGGCAAGCCCGCTCACTACATATTCATCATCCTGTCGATAGTCGTCAGGTTTTACTCGTAGTAGCCCACAGTCTTTTTAAGGTGATCCGCGTACTCGTAAATTTCATCAATGGACGAGATCGCATGTCGTGTCTCATTTTTTTCCTGGTCGAATATGCCTAGATATTTCTGGCTGCGATTGAAATGAAGGCGGCAAATCGGCTTACGGTTGTTGTCGTCCAGCAATATCCCAAAATAGCTCTGTGTATCTCGCTGAACGATCCGTTTAGCATCGACCACTGAGCGGACGACGGCCCGGACGATGTGATAACCCTCCAGCTCCTCTAACGTAGTAAGAATCTTGTCTTCTGATTCGTCTCTATCCTGTGCATCTGCATTTGTGCTGTTTGCTACAGGTATTGAAGCCATTGTTGGTTGAATAGCCCCGCTCATTGCCGACTTCAGGCGATCATTGATCTGATCATTCAAGAACTGAGCCAAGGCTTTTCGAGTCAGTTCGAAAAACTGCTCGCGCACCTTTTGCGTGATGACCCCTTCGTAGACACGAGATGCGAAGAATTTTACAAAGTCATCTTCTGGCTTGCTGACTTGAGTGCCGATGAGCTTTTTGAGCTGGCTGACGTACTTCAACTCCCCAGCGGCGTTGATGATGGACTCTACATCGAACGCCGACTTGGTAAGCTTGATCAGTTCCGGCACCGAATATTCATCAATATCCAGGAGATCCAATTCCAAGAATGGCTTTTCGTCCATTTTATTGGGCGCGTCCAAGTCGGTAAAAAACCTGTAGACCTGGCCATTAGTGAGAATTGAGATTCTTGCGCTGGTGACATGAAAGTATCGAAAAAGCTGAGACGCGTGATTGATGCTCAATGACTCGCCGATTTTTTTGCATTCGATGAGTATCTGAACCTCGCCATCCTTCATGATCGCGTAATCGATTTTTTCGCCTTTCTTCGTGCCTACATCGCAAACAAATTCAGGCATTACTTCCTGCGGGTCAAATACGTCATAGCCCAACACCGTATTGATGAACGGCATTACAAAAGCATTTTTTGTCGCTTCTTCTGTTTGAATGGCGGGGCCTTGCAACCGAACCTTTGCAGCCAGACTCATGAGCTTTTCAAAAAATTCCATAGTAAGCCTCTTACCTATTCAGATCCGTGTATAGACGTGGTGGCAATGTGATTGCTATCCGAGACTAGACATAAATTTTCATAAAGCGAGGCTAAGCCCAAGCAAGTCTTTGATTCCTCAAAAAAGCTAAAAAACCTTCAAGATTTCCTGCTTAGTTATCAGTAACTTGAAGAAGGCTGAAGAAGTTTCTGAAGGGACGGATAAATTTGGTAATTTTTAGCGGCTTTCTATCAGCGCGGCATGCTCTTCCAATTCCTGCCTGATAAACGCGGCAATCATTGCGCGGTACACCTGCTCGGTGACCTCCGGGTTGGCACCTACCGTTTGGGATAACGCTCGCACTTTGGCGATCACCTGTTCGACGCGCTGCGGCGCCTTGACGCTGTCGGTGTCTTTTTTAAAGCGCGCGGCTTGGGAGACGTAGTGGCCGCGCTCTGCCAGCAGGGTGACGATTTGCTGGTCGAGGCGGTCGATGTTGCTGCGGACTTCTTCGAGGGTGGAGCAGGTAACGGCCATGTTGGTAGATCTCCTTGTAGGAGCCGGCTTGCCGGCGATGCGGGCCCCTCGGTGTATCAGTTGCCGCGAGGTGATGCGATCGCCGGCAAGCCGGCTCCTACAGTTTTTGGGGTCAGTAGTGATACCACTTCACTTCCAGCAGCACTTCGTTCACCGGGGTGGACAGGTGGCTGTACTCGCGTTGGGCACTCAGGCGCAGGCCCAGGTTGCGGGACAGTTCCCATTGCTGGTTCAGGCTGAGGCTGCGGCGCACTTCGCCGTTGGTGAAGAAGTCGCCCTTGGCTTCCAGGCTCAGGTTACCCAGCGGGTTTTTCCACAAAACGCCGGTGTTGAAGCCGGCCGCGGGGGAGATGGCTTCGCTGAAGTCGTTGTTGTGTTCCACGCGCACGGTGCCGAGGGCGAAGCCGAGCATGTCGTCACTCAGTTGCCACGTACCGCCGGCGCCACCGTTGACGTGGGCCACCAGGGTTTCGTCGTCGTGCTTGCCGGGTACCCGCTCCAGGCCGCCGGTGACTTGCCAGGACCACGGCTGCAACAAGGCATTGCGCGGGGTCAGGGAGCGGATGGTGGCGAGGTCCAGTTGCTGAAGTTGCCAGTGATTGCCTTCGTACTGGCGCAGTTTCATCTGCAGGATTTCGATCTGCGCGCCGAGGGGGAAGCCTTCGGCGTTGTCGTTGAGGTCGTGGTAGGCCATGCGCAGGCCGTATTCACCGAAGGCTTTATCGCCACGAGTGCCGATACCTGCTTGCCAAGTGCGGGACTCATGGCCGTCTTCCGGCAGGCCGGGACGTTCGACGTTCAGGTCGGGCGCCGGGTTCTGGTTGATCGCACGCAGCAGTTCGAAACTGCGTTGGGAGCGTTCGGTGTCACGCTCCAAACCGTTGGCGCGGTAGCGGCCCAGGCGGTAGGCGGCGTCGATGATCAGGGCCTGGCGCTCGCGGGGCAGGGCCTTGAAGGCCGGCTCCTGCAGTTGCTTCTGGTCATCGCTGACCTTGAGTACCCATTGTTGCTCTTCACTGCTCAGCGGTTTGGCGCGCTCCAGCAGCTCGCGCTCGCGGGAAGGGCGGTAGTCGATCTTTTCCACCAGCCCTGCATCCTTTACCGCCTTGACCGTATCGGTGGGGATGGCGGTCAGCGGGAATTGCTCGGTCAGGCGCAGCCCGGGGCGGGCCACTTGCAGCAGCTCCAGCAGGCGGTAGGAGCAGTTTTCATCGAAGAAGAAGTAATCGAACTGGATCTGCTTGAGCTCCCACACGTGCTCGACCATGCGCTCGGTCTCGACCTGGGTCAGGTTCAAGCGGTATTCCCACAGGTCGCGGTTTTCCAGGCTACGGTACTCGGAGAGTTTTTCCTGGTAGGGCACCAGGGCGAACAGACCGGGGTAGCCGCCCATCAGGCCTTTCCAGGCGTAGAGGATGCTGTTGTCCGAACCTTCGATGTAGGCGCCGAAGTTGATCGCGTAGCTGAGCAGGGCGGTCTTGTCCCGTTGCACGTCGGCCTGGTCGATGCGCAGCAGGGTGTGACCGAACATGGAGGACGGGCTGTTGAGGTAGGCCGCCGGGAAGATCATCACCGCGCTATGGGGGGCGACGTCCTTGAACCATTGCTTGAATTCTTTGCAGTCCACAGCAGGCAGGTCGGTCAGTTGTAACTGATCCTTGAGCCAGCGGGTGCGTGCGGGGTAAACGCATTGAGCGTGTTTTTCGCCCAGGCTGGCCGGCGCGTACAACGCGTCAACGGTGGCCTTGAGTTCGGCGTCCGGATGGTGGGCGCCGTCGGGGGCGAGGAAGAATTTCTTGTCGCTGACGTAACTGCGCCAGCCCTTGAGCTTGCCGGCTTCGTAATGGCCCAGGGACAGCCAGAACGGATCATTGGCCAGTTGCTGCAAACGTTGATCATCAATATGCGGGGCCGCGTACAGCGGGGCGCAGGCGAAGAGTGCCAACAGGGCAAAGCGTTTGAGCATAGGGGCAACTTAAGTCGTAAAAAGTGAGACCCAAAGGGGAGGCGGGTCCAAAAATAAAGCCCGCACCTCGAAAGGCGCGGGCAGGTCGAGCTTAAGCCTGGGTGGCGTATTTCGCCAGGCGGGCGTCGCCCTTGAGGACGGCGAGGGTGTTGGTGTGCACGTCGTCAGCGGTCACGTCGGCTTTGCTGAAGATCTGTTGGAAGTGCTCGTGGGTCACGGCAGCGAAGTGCTCGCGATCTTCTGGAGCAACGCCCAGTACCACCGCGTAGGTGGTCAGTGCTTCGCCATTGCCTTTGGCCATGTCTTCGGACAGCTCGTTCATCATGCCATTCATGGCAATCCAGGACTTGCCGCCATAAGTCAGGGCGCTGTTGGTGCTGCAACCGTTGGTGCCCGAGGTCATGCCGAAAGTGGCGTTACCGGAGGTGCCGTTGGTGGTGGACGCCAGGAAGTGAGCGGGAGTACCGCGTTGGCCTTCAAACAACATGTTGCCCCAACCGCAGTTCGGGCCGCCTGGTGCTTCTGCCATTGCATTGAGGGAGACGACGGTGAAGAGAGTACCAAGAAGGATCCGTTTCATAGCTTTGTTCTCTTTGTGTGCAAACCAATGGACAAGGGTTCAGGCGCGTTGCAGCGCCCTAGGGATCGGTTATTAGTCCAACCCGCGCAGTTTGGAGTTTAGGCACGTTCCCGGGGTTCCGTGATTTTTTATAAAACAATCAGCGATGTCGCGAATTATTTGTAGGACGCCTCCCGTGTCTATGCTTTCCCAAAGGCTCGCCTTGCCAGAGCGCGCAAGCGAGAGCCAGAATGCCGTTATCTGCCCCGCCTGATGTAAGGAAGCCCGATGCCTGATCCTGTTGCTGCCAGCTTGCGTCTAGCGCCCGAAGCGCTGACTCGTCCTTTTTCCGCTGAACAGTTCAGCTTCTCGACCACCAATGATTTGGAGCCCTTTCGCGGTGTGCTTGGCCAGGAACGTGCGGTTGAAGCCTTGCAGTTCGGTGTGGCCATGCCACGCCCCGGTTACAACGTGTTTGTCATGGGCGAGCCCGGTACTGGCCGCTTTTCGTTCGTCAAACGCTACCTGAAGGCAGAAGGTAAACGCCTGCAGACCCCGTCGGACTGGGTCTATGTGAATAATTTCGATGAGCCCCGCGAACCCCGTGCGCTGGAATTGCCAGCGGGCGGCGCGGCGGCGTTCATCAGTGACATCAGCGGGTTGATCGACAACCTGGTGGCCACCTTCCCGGCCGTGTTCGAACACCCCACCTACCAACAGCGCAAAAGTGCCATCGACCGCGCCTTCAACCAGCGCTACGACAAGGCCCTGGACGTGATCGAACGCCTGGCATTGGAAAAGGACGTGGCGCTGTACCGCGACAGTTCGAACATCGCCTTCACCCCGATGCTCGACGGCAAGGCGCTGGACGAAGCCGAGTTTTCGCAGCTGCCGGAGGCCGACCGCGAGCGCTTCCACACGGATATTTCCGAGTTGGAAGAGCGCCTCAACGAAGAGTTGGCCAGCCTGCCGCAGTGGAAGCGCGAGTCGAACAACCAACTGCGTCAGTTCAACGAAGAAACCATCACCCTGGCCCTGCAGCCGTTGCTCTCACCGCTGTCGGAAAAGTACGCAGAAAACGCGGCAGTCTGCGGCTACCTGCAAGCCATGCAGGTGTACCTGCTGAAAACCGTGGTCGAGCAATTGGTGGATGATGCCAAGACCGACGCCCAGGCGCGCAAGCTGCTTGAGGAGCAATACTGCCCGAGCCTGGTGGTGGGCCACCCGATCAACGGCGGCGCGCCGGTGGTGTTTGAACCGCACCCGACCTACGACAACCTGTTTGGTCGTATCGAGTACAGCACCGACCAGGGCGCGCTCTACACCACCTACCGGCAATTGCGCCCTGGCGCTTTGCACCGCGCCAATGGCGGCTTCTTGATCCTCGAAGCCGAGAAAATGCTCGGCGAGCCATTTGTGTGGGATGCGCTCAAGCGTTCCCTGCAGTCGCGCAAGCTGAAGATGGAGTCGCCGTTGGGCGAACTGGGCCGCCTGGCCACCGTCACGCTCAACCCGCAGATGATCCCGTTGCAGGTCAAGGTGATCATCATCGGTTCGCGCCAGTTGTACTACGCGCTGCAAGACGCCGATCCGGACTTCCAGGAGATGTTCCGGGTGCTGGTGGACTTCGACGAAGACATCCCGATGGTGGACGAGAGCCTGGAGCAGTTCGCCCAGTTGCTCAAAACCCGCACCTCGGAAGAAGGCATGGCGCCGCTGACGTCGGACGCGGTGGCGCGCCTGGCCACCTACAGCGCACGCTTGGCCGAGCACCAGGGCCGTTTGTCGGCGCGTATTGGCGACTTGTTCCAGCTGGTCAGCGAGGCGGATTTCATCCGTCACCTGGCGGGCGACGAGATGACCGACGCGGGGCATATCGAGCGGGCGCTCAAGGCCAAGGCCACGCGCACCGGGCGCGTGTCGGCGCGGATTCTCGACGACATGCTCGCCGGGGTCATTCTGATCGACACCGCAGGTGCCGCTGTGGGCAAGTGCAACGGGCTGACGGTGTTGGAAGTCGGCGACTCGGCCTTCGGCGTGCCGGCGCGGATTTCCGCCACGGTGTACCCGGGCGGCAGCGGCATTGTCGACATCGAGCGTGAGGTCAACCTCGGCCAGCCGATTCACTCCAAGGGCGTGATGATCCTCACCGGTTACCTGGGCAGCCGTTATGCCCAGGAATTCCCGTTGGCCATCTCGGCGAGCATCGCGCTGGAGCAGTCCTACGGTTATGTGGACGGCGACAGTGCGTCCCTGGGCGAGGCCTGCACCTTGATTTCGGCCCTGTCGAAGACGCCGCTCAAGCAGTGCTTTGCCATTACCGGCTCGATCAACCAGTTCGGCGAAGTGCAGGCGGTGGGCGGGGTCAACGAGAAAATCGAAGGCTTCTTCCGCCTGTGCGAAGCGCGCGGCTTGACCGGTGAGCAAGGGGCGATCATTCCCCAGGCCAACGTGGCCACGCTGATGCTCGATGAGAAGGTGCTGCAGGCGGTGCGGGCCGGGCAGTTCCATATTTATGCGGTGCGCCAGGCGGACGAGGCGTTGAGCCTGTTGGTGGGCGAGGATGCCGGTGAGCCGGATGCCGAGGGGCAATTCCCGGAGGGCACCGTCAATGCCCGTGTGGTCGAGCGCTTGCGTGCGATTGCCGAGATGATCAGCGAGGAAGACCTGAAAGAGGCGGAAAAGGAGCTGGCACAGCAAGCACTGGCCGAAGCCAAACCCACCTGATTTTTAGTCGGAGTGCAGTCAATGTGGGAGCGGGCTTGCTCGCGAAGGCGGTGTGTCAGTCGACTTATAAGTGGCTGATCCACCGCATTCGCGAGCAAGCCCGCTCCCACATGGTTCAGTGGTGTATTTGGAAATAGCGGGCAGTTCGCCATATTTTTGACTCGTTCATCAGGGGCCAACGCCCGTTGGTCCCTACAACCTTGGTTTGTCGCGGTTTTCTTCTATTCTCTGCTCAAGGGATATCCACAGGAGTCGCTGGATAGAGACAGCCTCGCCATGCGCTGAGGTTGAACACCGATCTACCGAGGGTCGCCGCCATGCCGCGCAACCTTTGCCTTACCCGTCAATGCCTGGGCCTGGTCACCCGTATCGAATGCTCCATTCGCCCGCTCGCCGGGGATAACGGGATGTGGACCTTGCTGTTTGCGGCCGGAATGACCGGCGAACAGCCGTCCACCATCAAGTCCCAGGGCCCGTTTCATGGGCCCTTCGTGGCAGAAACCATCCTGGAATCGATTGTCGACAGCCTCACGCTGCACGGCTACGAGAAAGCGGGCGACCCGCAGATCTGGAGCCTGCACATGCAGGCCCACCTGCGACAGCTCAACGGCGGGCGTTCACAGACCGTCAGTGATACCCATCACTGAAGGTTATTGCGCCGGCGGCTTGTCCAGCTTGACCTCGAAGCCGTACTGCACGGTATTCAGGTCGGTGCGCTGGTAGCTTTCCAGCACGGTCGGCTGGCCGTAGAAATAGTGCACGTCAAACATCGCCGTGCCGTACTCCTCGGCGCGGTGGCTGACGCCGAGGATTTCCTTGAGGTAGTTGCCGCTGGCGTCCTTGGCGTAAAAGCGCCAGCTGTCGGACGGGAATGCCTTCTGGTCGACGATCAGCGCGTTGTCCTTGAGTGTCAGGCCCTTGGGCAACTTGGCGACGTCAATCGTGGCTTTTTCGATGTTGGCCAGGAACAGCGGGATCGAACCCACCACGAACGCCGGGTTTTCCGGGAACAGGTTGAGGTCGTAGGTCAGCGTGCCACGGGCTGCGTCCAGCTCAAACGCTTCGGCTGGCAACTCGATGGGTTCGCCGCGCTCGCCCTTGTCGTCGGCCGTGAAAAAGGTGATGGGCGCTTCGCTGCTGTTGCGTTCGCTGCCGATCAGGTCGTCGTTGAAGGTGAACGGGTGGTCGAACACGATGTGCGCGGCGCTGGCGTCTTCGGTCGACTGGGTGATGGTGACGCTTTTTTTCAGTTGGTCTTCGGTCAGGGTCGCGTCCTTGAGCCAGTTGGCGGCGCTGTCGTCATACACCGTGACGGGCATCGGCAAGGCTTGCACGTTTTTTTGCAGGCTGTTCTTGTCGAAGCGCAACACCGGCAGGTCAAGGTCCTTGTGCGTGACCGTGGCCTTGGAGAAGTCCAGAACGTTGACCTGCAGGCTATCGATCACGCCGTTGAAGTACACCTTGGCGTAGTGGCTGCTCTGTTTGTGCTCGAACGCCTTTTGTTCGTCGTCCAGCTGCTTTTCAAATGCGTCGGACCAGGCCTTCTGCTTTTGCATCTCGGCCAGCTGTTTCTCGTAGAACGCCACCTGGGCGCTGCTCTCGTTGATCGAGCCCGCGCGGGTGAGGAATTGCCCGGTGGTGTCCCGAGCCTGCACCAGCAGGGGGGTCGGCGATTCGTCGCCCACTTCCGGCGCCAGGGGTTCGCTGTTGGTCAGTTCGATCTCGGCGTAGTTCTTTTCAAGCCGCAGCAAGTTGAGGGTGATAGTGCCCTCGGTGCGTTTGCGGCCCACGTCTTTTTTCGACAGGTCGAAGGTCAGCACTTTGCCGGGTGCAATCACTTCGACCGCGCCCTTGAGGCTGACCGGTTGCGGCTGGCTCTTGTTCTCGGTCTCTACGCCATCGATGAACGGGTAGGTCACCGTCAGGTCGTCGGGGTTGGTCAGGTTGGAACTGCTGGGGCTCAGTTGGATGCCCGGGTCGGTTTCCGACCATTCAGGCTGGAAGGGTATGACCTTGTTGTTGCTCAAGGTCACCGACTGCCATTCCAGGCCATGGGGGAAAGGGAACTGGTCGGGGCTGTTGAAGTTGAACGGGAAGACCGGCTGCAGATCGGTCAGGTAGTCGGAGTGCGAGGCTTTGCGCAGCACGAACAGGCCGTTGATGTAGGTGTCCACCAAGGCTTGTGGTGTGGGGTAGTGTTTGATCAGGGCCAGGGTGTCTTCGCCGTATTCGGCTTCGACGGGCTTTTCGGCGAGCTTCACGCGCGCCCGCTCCAGCAGGAGCAGCGAACCGCCGAGGTCGGCGATGGCGTCGCGCAGCTTGGGGTCCTGGATGCTGTCCAGGGACTGCTCGAACTTGGCGGTTCTCTCTTCGAGGGTGGCTTGCTTCTGCTCTTCTTTGGGGGAGCAGCCGCCGCTCATCAACAGCATCGCACCCAGGCCGATAGTGGCCAAATGGGATCGCACATCCATCATCTGAGTTTTTCCTGTTCGACGTCAGTGAGCCGATTTGATGGGCTCGACACTAGCAGAAAAATTCTCTTACAGATGCCGCCCAGGTCAGTTTTCTCGCGGTGACAGGTGTTCTGTAGCGGCTGGTATACTCGCGGCCATTTTTAGCCAAGCTGTGTGAGATCCAATGGAACGCTTTATCGAAAATGCTATGTACGCCTCGCGCTGGCTGCTGGCGCCAATCTATTTCGGCTTGTCCCTGGGGTTGCTGGCGCTGGCGCTGAAATTCTTCCAGGAAGTGATTCACCTGCTGCCGAGCGTGTTCTCGATGGCCGAGTCCGAGCTGATCCTGGTGCTGCTGTCGTTGATCGACATGGCCCTGGTCGGCGGCTTGCTGGTGATGGTGATGATCTCCGGCTACGAGAACTTCGTCTCGCAGCTGGATATCGATGAGAGCAAGGAAAAGCTCAACTGGCTGGGCACCATGGACTCTTCGTCGCTGAAGATGAAGGTGGCGGCGTCCATCGTGGCGATTTCCTCCATCCACCTGCTGCGCATCTTCATGGACGCCAAGAACGTCGATCCGCAGCATCTGATGTGGTACGTCATCATCCACATGACCTTCGTGATCTCGGCGTTCGCCATGGGTTACCTGGACAAGGTCACCAAGCACTGATGCCTTGCGGCGGCCTTACTGCTCGACGAAGTAGTAAGGCTGGCGATTGATCGACATCTGCTTGATGACCGTGACCTTCTCGGTCAGTTGTTCGGTACGGTCCATCAGCGCCACGTTGCCCGGCTTGGCCG
Organism: Pseudomonas sp. BIGb0164; assembly: GCF_024810135.1. Taxonomy (NCBI): domain Bacteria; kingdom Pseudomonadati; phylum Pseudomonadota; class Gammaproteobacteria; order Pseudomonadales; family Pseudomonadaceae; genus Pseudomonas; species Pseudomonas sp. BIGb0164. The sequence goes on from NZ_JANUEA010000011.1 coordinate 237,189, forward strand.
TGAGGAATGTGCGCAACTGCGCCTCGGTTTGCAGGATCGGCAAGTAAGCCTGCAGATAGAACACGCTGGCCCCGGCAATTCGCTCGTTGGGCTGGAACAGCACCACTTCCTTTCCTTGCGCTTGCAGCGCCTGCACCTGGCTGATCACCGGGACGAAGGACTGGCGCACGTCCGCTTTGGGCGCAAACCAGAAGGCTGCAATCAGGTAGCAAGCGACCGCCAGGGTGAACACGCTGCCGATCACCGCCTTATGGTGTGTGTACAGCGACGGCTTGTGCTGCTTGGCCCACTCCAACAGGACCCGAGCGTATTCGGCGGCCAGCACGGCCGCGGCCGGCGTCAGCGCCATGAGGTACACCGTGCGCTTGCTGGAGGCCAGGGACAGCAGGGTGAATTGCGCCACCAGCCAGATGCTGAAAAACAGGTAGTAGCGGTTGCGCACCAGGCTTTTTCGGAAGTGCCAAAGCCCCAGGTACACCAGGATGTTCCACGGCAGGAACGCTTCGGGCAGCTTGGCGATGTAGTAGTAGAACGGCTCGTAATGCCCAGCCTCGACGAATGAACCGCTGAAGCGGCCAACGCTGTTGGTCCACAACACTTCGCCCACGGCCTGCATCCCACCGCGCTGGAACAGGAAACCCAGCCAGATCATCAGCGGCACCAGCGCCAGCAAGGTGAACAGCCCCGGTTTGAGCCAGTCACCGATACGCAGGCGCTTGTCCATCACCGTGGTCACGATCAGGTACACGAAGATCACAATGCCCGGCATTGCCAGGCCCAGCACGCCCTTGCTCAGGGTGGCGATGACCATCCCGGCAGTAAACAACGCCCATGCCCAAACACTGGAGCCTTGGCGGTCGGGTCGTACCGCCTGATAGAACCCCAGCAATGCAGTGGTCACGCCCAGGCTGAGCAAGGAGTCCTCGCCAACACCACGTACGTTGCCCCAGTAACTGGCCATGGTCGCGAGGATCAGGGCTGCGCAGAAGGCCAATGTTTTCGGGCGGCCAAAGGTGCGCAGCATCCCGTAGAACAGCATCACGCTGAACAGCCCGGCAAATGCCGAGGCCAGGCGCACCGCGCCGGTGCTGGCGCCAAACAGGCGAATGGCGCCGGCGTCCAGCCACAGGCTCAGGGGCGGTTTTTCAAGGAAGGGTTCACGAAACAACTGGGGCACCACCCAGTTGTTGTCCAGGTGCATGGCCATGGCGATCCCGGCGACGCGGGCTTCGGTGGAGCCCTGCAGTTCATGGTTACCCAGGGCAAAAAAGAACAACAAACCAGCGAGCAGGAGCAGCAGAGGAGCAGGACGCGTCATAGTACTGGCAACCGAGGCAAGGGACCGTTCGGGGGAACGGCCGTGGCAATCGGCTAGTATCGGTGAGCGTTTCTGAATATTTCGTGAATGAGTGTCAGTTTTCTGTAAGGCGCCCTTGTGTGCCTACTCCTGCAATCAGGGAGCCTTCAGGCTCGGCAGTGCGGCTCTGCCTTCTGCCGTCAGCACCGGCTCCAACTGTTCCCAGGTAAAACTCAGTTCATTGTCACAGCCATCGCCCTGGGCGGGCGTCGAAAGCTGCATCCCTTCGGTATTGAAGCTCAAGTCGAAGGTGGAGTAACTGGTCACTGCCGGGCAGCCTTCGTCAGTGCTGGTCTGTTTGGCGAGCCATGCGCTGAAGGGCGCAGGCAACTTGATCTGGCCGGAGTAGGGGTTGTCCCATTCTTCACGGCCACCCAGCCAGGTCCACGGATCGACGCTGTCGCCGGTTTGCAGGTTCCAGGTGTGCAGGCCCCAACTGATGCCACCGCGACCGTAGCCGGCCGTCCAGCGGTAAAACCGCACGGTGATCCAGTGCGAGGACCAGTAGTGCGGCTCCACGCTGATCTCGCTGGTCGACGTGCCGCCGCCCTGGTCCAGTGAATTGCGCCGCTCCCGATAGAAATCGGTCTGGCCGTCCGGGCTGATAGCCATGCGCGCCAAGTCCCGGTTGATCTTGTCGATGGCCGCGCCGTCACCTTCGAGCTTGAGGATGACCTGGCCGCCTTGGGTTTTCACCTGATAGGCGTGTTCATGGAAGGTATTTTTCTCCACCTTCACCGGCGGTGGCAGCGCTTCGATGGCGTTGTTGTAGGCATCGCTGGCACAGCTGTCGACGTCTATGCGTTTCAGCGACAACGCCAATCCCTTGCCGCCCGGGGTCTTGCTCCAGGTCCCGGTCAGCGTGTCGCCCTGGGGTTCGTCCAGTTGCCAGAAACCGCTGTTGCCTTCTTCGGCCCAGGGTTCACTCGCGTTGGCTTGGGTCAGCTGGATCGGCGTGAGGATGCGTTGATAATAGTAACTGCCATTGGCGCCATGCGCGCCGTTGAAGCACGCGGTGATGGCGGATTTGCCCAAGGTGCCTTGCCACACGCCGGCGAGGTCGGCAGCGGTGGTGATCAGCGGGGTGCAGGTGAGCAGGAGAACGGCGAGGGGCTTGAGCACGGGTATCGGACTTCCGATTGTCTGATAGAGGGGGTCAGGGTAATGGGAAGTGTGGGGGGATTCCAGATGGACAGCAAAAGGCCGAGTCGCTGAACGCGCCTCGGCCTTTTTTGTTACTCGAATATTTGTGTGTCTTGGGTGAGGACCAAGACGCGCTCGACCAGCAGTTCGCCCAGCACGATCAGTTGCTGGCTGGCCAACAGCTTGTGGCGGCTGGCACCTTCGAGTTCGAAGGCCAGGTCAGTGGTCATGGCGTTGAGTGAGGCGAGGGTTTCGCTGGCTGGGATCAGTAGCGTTTCGGGGGAGATACCCTGAGAGATGGTGAAAAGGTTTGCGGGGGGTGGATTGGGGGTGATCTTTTTCATGATGAAGCTCCCACACTGTTTAAGGAGCTATCGCCCCCCTGCTGTCAAACAGGAATGGGTGGCAGCTCTACGCGGGTTGACAGACCGGAAGTGTAGGACCCCGGCGCACCCGAAGATGCCCCACGCACAGCCGCCATGAACGAAGCGGAACGCGTAAAGCATGCCGTCTTATCAAGGGGGAGTGAAAGGTTACACTTTTCGGCCTGTCAAAGCCGGTCGCTGATGAGCCGCGACTGGAGGAAGTTAGCGTTGCGGTGCGAGCTGCGCCAGTTCATCAACGGCGCGGTAGCTTGAAGGAAAATTCTGAAGCCCCGATTTACGACGTTTTGACCCGATTCACGCTGATGTGGTCTCAGCGACATCATTCATCTGGTGGCGTACATGCGACCGGTCATCCCACCACTCTGGACGAATGCAGCTTCACCAGCTTTCTGACGATTTGAGCCAGTTGCTCTGCGCTCGGTAGCAGTGGATTTTTGAAGTATTTTCGCCCAAAGAACAGCACGCGTTGAAAGATAAAACCACCATCGATGAGAACGGCTGTTTGCTTCACTTGCTTTCCCTCAGGCAAAAAAAAGCTCAGGACTGCTGGGCAGGTTCTAACAATTGCCTGCGCGCTGTACTGAGCTGATCGATAGTTTTATCCAGTCGTTGCTTTAGCGTCGAGGGACAGAATGTTTGACCATTTTGGGACCGGTCGTTATGGCAACTCGTGCAGGCTATCGTCGTTGACAGAACTGTGCCAGTTCCCCACGAGCGCCGCATCTTGCAGGAAAATTCCGACGGCAGTGCGACAGTGCTTTCCAAACCCCAGAAACAACAAAACCCGCACTTGGCGGGTTTTGTCGATGCTTTGAATTGGGCCGGGGCCGTTTGAACACGTGGATTTTTATCCCGTGAATGCTGGCTATAACGCCTTTCGCGTTTTCAGGGGATACACGTAGGGATACAGGGTGTACGTTGCTGCTCTAAGTTTCACATGCGTTATGACGTTATAGAAAACGTGGGAAACATTAGCTTTTATGTCCTTTCAGCGCATTTTGGACGCCAAATTTTTGAAGGCGGTTCAGTGGCTGGCCCCTTCCGATTCGCATTCACTAATAGAATGCTATTTCAAAGGAAGGGTTCAATTTCCTTCAAAAGGTCATATGGGCTCGCGCCCAAGTTTTTGCTGATCTCAAGAAATTCGATCACGTCTAGCCTGCGCTCACCTCGTTCAAATTTCGAAACGTAAGATTGAGGACGGCCTAGCTTTGCTGAGAGCTCTTGCTGCGTTAGTTTCGAGGATTTGCGCGCCTCTATCAGCAGCGATAGAAGCTGTTGATACGGCGCGGAGTGGATCGTCTTCATATGAGTCTGCCGGATGCTTTACCGACAGATCAAATAAACCCTTAATAGGTTTATCCCAAAATAGGTTTAACCTGTTTTGGGTTTTTGTTAGTCTCCAAGACTTCTTGAAAGTAGATTTGGGGCGCGTCATGGAAACGACCAGTATAGAGAGCTCCGGCTCAGAGCCGCTTGAGCTCCCTGGAAGGTGTGAAGCAGAGCGGGATGGGTATGGTGTTCAGCGAACCAGGATGGGCCGCCTGACTATCAGCTTTGACGGTGGGTGCAGTTATCCATCAATGATTGAGTCGTTGAAGGCTGCTTACCAAAGACTTGGCCATTTAGTTAACCGAGGAGAGAGGCTCTCCGGTCAGGCATGGATCGACCGAATTGTCACTCTTGGTCACTCGCTCTCTAACGATGAATTGAACGCAATCCGGACATTAATGTGATGGTTGTGGACGTCGCAGTCGTTAGGCGAGTCGAAAATCCGCCGAAGCGCGAGTCGTCTTGAGTTTCTTCAGCCCCCCTTTTTCCGGCGCCGGAAGCGGCTCGATTAGGGCGTACCGGGGTAGCGGGCTATGCAGCAAACAGGGCTCAGGGCTGATGTATTGCTGTGACTGTCAAGCTTCAGGCCGCAGACTTCACGTTCAATCTCCTACAACACTGCGATGTACCGCAACGCGCGACTAACCCGCGATTACCTTTATAAGACTTCCGTCCCTGCTCCTTTCGTGCGATATCCTTGCATATAGTCGTCAATATTCAAGCCAGCAGGGAGCAGCTCGTGAGTTCTTCAATCGAAGGAAAACCCGCATCAACCGAACTGACTGGCGGGGCAGGCTTTACGTATGAGGACACGGTTGTCGCCTACTACTTAACGCAGCTCTTGCGCCGAGAACGGGCCTCGGGCCAGTCGGGCTTTGTCACAAGCGTTGCTGTACAGAGGCAAGGTTTTGGGCATCCAATGGACGATCTTATCGTCGAATTCGATGATCAGGGAACCGAGCGTATCCTAGGCCTACAGATTAAAAAGTCGGTGACGATCAGTGGCGCAGTATCCAACACGGAGTTTCGCGGGATCATTTCCTCCGCAGTCAAAACCCAAGCCTTAGCGACGTTTAGCAAAGGGATTGATAAGTGTGGGTTCGCGGTAGAGCACGTAACAGCCGATACATTCCGTTGTCTGGTGCGACTTATAGAATGGGCAGCATCCAGTAGAGTCGGATCTGAGTTCGCGGCTCGTTTTTCAGCGGACGGCAATGCTGGCAAGGAGGAGATAAACCTAAGGAATGCGCTACTACCCCTTCTGGAATGTTTAAATGCTGATGAAGAACTCAGCTTCTATCAACAGCTCATAGCACTCCACTTGAATGGCCTAGACGACGGCGGCGCCCTAAGAGTTGAAGTCGTGAATCGCTTGCAGGAGATCATCGCTTCAAACTTGGATGGTCAAGACGTGCTGCTATTTGACCGGCTTTGTAGGATTGCACGTGAAGGTTCGGCAACAGCGACAAAGTGGACCCGAGCCTCGCTGCTGGAACAGTTACGCGGCATAGTTAAGCTCAGAGTCATCCCCTTTCTCAAAGACGATATCGCTCGTATCAACGCATACTCTTTGGAGGGGCTGAGCGTTGTCCTCGAAACTGTAGGTGATTTTCACGTTCAACGCGATGGGCTTCACCAAGCAGTTTCAAAGTCGCTCGCCCAGCACCGGGTGGTGTCTATCGGAGGATTGCCAGGCTGCGGCAAATCGGTCGTTTTGAAACGCTATGCTCAAGAAGCCGCAACGAAGGGCCCCCTGATCTTCCTCAAGAATGACCGCATTGTAGGTTCAGGCTGGAGTACCTTTGCGGCCAGCTTAGGATTGTCTAATACAAATATCGTGCAGTTACTCCAAGAAATTGGTTCAACTGGAACGCCTGTGCTCTTTATCGACGGTATCGACCGTATACGCCCTGATCAGCAAGGCTTGATCGTGGACTTTGTGAGTGCGATTTATAACAACTCCAGTCTCGCAAACTGGAGTGTGCTGGTGAGTTCACGAGACCAGGGCTTGGAGGCATTTCGGGCTTGGTTTCCTCCAGCAATGTACTCAGACGCCGGAATTGGGGATGTCACGGTCGGTCCTTTTTCAGATGAAGAATGCGAGCAACTGGCGCAATCGAAGCATCATCTACGGAGGTTATTATTTGGAGCGTCTGTAGTTAAGGATATCGCACGTCGCCCATTTTTTGCAGCCGCGCTCGATCGCTCAACTATGGGTGAGTCCGAACCTAAAACAGAGGTGGATCTGATTGCGACTTGGTGGGCGCGGGCCGGACATGACGTCGTTACCGATTCCACCCTCAAGCGACAACGTGCTTTGATTGATATCGCTGAGAGCGGCGTACGTAATCTCGGAAAAAGCATTCCTACCCGGGGCTTGAAAGAGTCCACCGTCGATCAAATCGCAGCCCTCAAAGCAGACAAAATTATTAGAGAAGAGCGTGGAGGTTCGTTGCTGGCCTTCTCCCATGACATTTTTTTCGAATGGGCGTTTTTCAGGTTGTTGATAGACCTTGGAGATGATTGGACAACTGCATTAGAAACCGCTGGAGAGCCTCCGCTTCTAGGGCGTGTGGTAGGACTTATGGCTCAAGAGGCGGCGACAGAAGAAGGGCGCTGGCGAGCCGGTTATCAAGCGCTTGTGAACAAAAAACTAAGGAGTCAGTGGCATCGTGAATGGCTAACTGCTCCACCTTTTACGCCTGAGTTTTACGGCGTAAAAAAAGAGTTCACCGAACTTCTCAGAGCAGACGGCTTTGCATTATTTGAAAAGTTGCTGGTGTGGTTTCAGGCTCAACATACTATTCCGAGCCCTGTTGTTCTCGGGAATATCAATACCTCAGTAACAGGCCTGGATAAGCTCGCAATCGCAGACTTGCTTGGCTGGCCTTCTGATTTTCAAGCGTGGGGACGACTCATCGATTGGCTCGTCATTGAAGCAGACGCAATGCCCGTAAAGCTGATCCCCAAAGCACTAGAGATTTTTGATGTATGGCAGAACTTTTTATCGGATCACCAAAATGCGCGATCTGAAGCTTTTCTAGTTCTCGTTGATGGATGGCTGAAAAAGTTCGAGAAGGGTGAACTGCGCGATATCGGAGATGACAAGAGTTGGACGTTAAGTCGCGATGAGGGCTCACGTCTCGGTACATCCCTTCGTACCATTCTCTTGCGGTCCGCTCGCAGCTATCCCAGATTTTCTAAGGAGCTATTTAATCGCAACATAAGCGACGCCGATCTGCGACGAAAAAGCTATGCTGACTTAATGGCTTTCTCTGCCGTCATGTGCACAGTGGACGCTCAACTAGTCGCCGATCTAGCAGAAGCTGAACTGCTTAGAGAGCTGCCTGGGGACAAGCTGAATAGAACCCAGGCAGAGAGAAAAAAGCAAATTGAAGAGTTGGCAAAGATTCGAGCGATCCCCGAGAACGAGCGAACACCGCGGCAGGTGGCGGCGCTCCAACATGCTTTCTTCCCAATTATGTCCGATCGATACAACCTTGATAATGTAGGGATCGACCGTCACCACAGCTTCTATTACCCAACCTCAGCCCTCCACGAACCCTTCAAAAGCCTTTTCGAGCATCACCCGACAGTCGCCTTGCGACTGCTACGGAATCTTGCGAATCACGCAACGAAGGGGTGGAGGCAGGTTCATTCTATCAACAGGGGCCAAATGGGTACCCCTCTGTCCGTGACAGTCGGGTTCCCTTGGGGAACGCAAGAGTTCTGGGGCAACTGGCACGTGTATAGCTGGGGAATGGGTAATCTGACTTCTACGCCATTAGAGTGCGCTTTTTTGGCGCTCAATTATTGGGCATTCAAAGAACTTGAAAAAGGCCGTAATACGAGCGATGTGATCAAACAGATCGTTGAGGGGAACGATTGCTATGCCGTACTTGGGATCGCACTTCTTCTCGCTCTCGAGACTTGGGAGGTGACAGACGCAACACTTGCTTTGATAACAACCCAACGTCTCTGGGAGCATGATTTCGAGCGATTGCGACAGCACTCAGTCAAGGATATCGATCTATTCGGCTTTGGCACTCCCCCGGGATTGACGGGAGATAAAGCCAAGGCGAAGGACTTCCTGGACCAACGTTTGTGCTGGAAGCGTGACATCCAGCAGCTTGCGATGTGTTTCGCCCTAAGCAGCGACACTCAACTCAGCACACGCTTTAAGGAGGCGTTGGCACTATTCCAAGAACATTTGCCTTACGAATTTGAAGAGCAAATGACGAATGAAGAATGCACTATTGATTTCCTGGAGACTGCTAAACGTCGGGCGGGCTTTGGCGACGCGAATAACTATAAACAAACGCCGTACGGTGAAACTCAGATCGCAATTGCATATGAGGCACCCGAACCTCTCTCCCAGACCGAACAGGAAAGACTGGAGGCAAGTACCGTTATTTTGCGAGGTATGAGTGTAGTTGCCTGGGCTTCCAAATCACTCGAAGCCAACCAGATTGACAACAGCATTACTCTCAGTGAGGCCTTTAGCTATGCGAAGATCCTCGACACGAAATATGCCTTCACAACTATGGATGTGGGGGCTTCCTCGCCAGAGTCCATTATGGCCAGCGTTGCGGCTTGCATAATTCGTTTTTGCGAGGGTGATGGTGATGATTACAAATGGGCATGGAAAATAATGTCCAGCATCGAGTCCATGAAGCCCCAAGAAAGTATGTATTCAGGCTCAAGGATCCCTTGGCATCCAGCGACTCGCCTAGTTATCGCGCTGCATCACGATCGGCGATTAGACTCGCCGCGCGGAGATAGCGCAGAGCGCCTGCTGAAGCTTGTCTTGCACCCGCTCGATGGTGTGAACGAGTTGGCTATAGATGCCCTCTTGATGGACCGAGATGACCATCTGCGCTGGACCGTGAGTTGCCTACTAGTAAATCTTTGCTTCACTCACGAAGCTAAATTCCATAACAGTCAATGGGACTATTCATCTGATCGGAAGGCCCGAATGGGACATCTGGCCTCCGCTCTTAAGGTATTCAAAAAAAGGCGTCTTGCCTCTATGCCAAAGCTGCCGTCAGCCTGGGTCCTCGTAACCCCTAAGCGGCGGGGAAAAGCATCAGACGAGTCATGGAAGGCTCCGAGCGTGTTCTTTGAGTGTAAGACGGCTTCAACGATTTTAGCGAAGTTGCCGATTGAAGCGTGGATGGTTTCAGACGTTTATCGACCATTACTGGTGCCGCTGATATTAGACCTGGTGAATTGGACGTCTGAAAAGATCAACCCTGTGTGGCGGGCAGCTAAGCGAGGCAGTGATGGAGACGCAGACCTGTTTGAGTGGAACAGGGTCTTCGGAGATATACTCGCACGAAGTGCACCATTCTTTGCGCTAGATCAAGCACGTAACGAATTGCTTATTCCGTTCATGGCGGACGATGAGAACTCATTGGCAATCATCACACGCTTTGCGGATATGGCGGTTCGCAGACACATTTGTGATGCAAATCAGATACCCGAAACCATCATCCCGCTACTCGATGACTGTGTCTCCCGAGTGCTGGGCGACGAAACTTTCAATCCTAAAAATTGGCGAGCCGGGCAGGTGCATGGTCATGAAATGACTAAGCTAATTAGCGCACTTCTGTTCGTAAATGTTGAAAAGCACGCTTCTGGCGCTACACGGTTCGCAAACGGCGACTGGTCTCAGATAAACATTGTGATGCCAATTATAGATCGGTTGGTCCGTCACGTTGGCTGGTCAAGCTATGTAATGGGCAGGTATCTAGAGCTATGCCGTCGATCAGAAGCCGCATTTCCGATTTCTAGTTTCGGCCAACAAGCCAATGCTGCTCTTCAGCTCATTAACAATGGGGCGGAAAGATGGTCTGGAACCACCCTCCCTGCTCAGCTTGCTGCGGTAATACAGCGACAGGCTGATTGGAATTTTCCTCTGCAACAAGAGGACGCTCAAGCGTTGTTGAACACACTTGACGCTCTCATCGATCAAGGTGATAGGCGAGCGGCGGCCTTGGAGCAAACTGAGGCATTCAAGGGTGTACAAGGGCGATAGAGCATGAATGTATCGCTTTGTTGGGATTGCCGGGGCCAGCTTTCATTCATCTGAAAGGACAAACAAGACTGAATGTTGAATAGATCTAGTAGGGAAACATTAGTTTTTCTTTCAAATAGAGCTGAAAGCTAATGTGGTTAAGCATGAAAAGCTCATAGGGGCTCTGCACGAATAGAAAAATTGTGCTTACCGGCCTTTGGCAGGAAAACTGGTAGAGGGTGCTACTGATGGAATTATTCGAGCCATTCAGCGTTCGCACATGCGAAGCGCTTGTTGATGATGAGCGCCGTGCTCATAGATACGAACCTGTTCAGGGAAGGCCCTTTTCGCCATTTGAGATTCATGATCCTTTTGGGCTTCGAAATGCGATTGTTCCGGTCTTCCGACAGGACATTGAGGGGAGAATGTACGGCCTTGGAACAGCGTTTCACATGGATGGGTTTGGTAATTTTCTGACGGCTTACCACGTGATTGACTTTATTGAGCAGGATGCTGCGAGTCGGCCCATTTTGTTTCTTAGCATGCATGCGGTTATCTTCGGAACGGTAAATGTCCCTCCAGATTGCTTCTTGCCAATTGTTAGAACGGTTGTACCTATGACTGACGTGGATGATCCATTGGCTGCGTTGAGAGGCGAGTCAATGAGGAGGCCAGCCATAGACGTTGCGGCGTTGAGAGCTGCGCAGTTTGGATCGGGTGTGCGTTCTCCGCAGACTCTACCTATCCGCTCTGTCGGATGGACTCCTCAGGCCGGAGAGATTGTGTTGGCTGTCGGATTCCCACATTTGGACCTCTCTGAGGTGGACGACTCAGCGCAACAGGCGCTGCTCTCTGAAGGCATGTTTGGTGCTTATGGACGTGTCATTGAAGTCCATCCCGAGGGAACTAGCAGCTCAAACCCAACCCCGGTATTTGTCGTAGAGAGCGATTGGCCTTCAGGAATGAGCGGAGGGCCAGTATTTAACCGTAATGGTGAGGTAGTTGGGATGGTCAGCCGTTCGCTACCGCCTGAGGCTGGTAACGCAGGAGTGGGCTTTGCCGTATATTTCGGACTGATTCCAGATCTCGAGCTACTTGTGCCTACTTTGGATAAGAATCTTCCTTGTTGGCGTCTGTGCTGGGGTGTGTTCTCAGAAGATCCTTACGTGCCTAGTAGCATGCACGCTTCGAGAGAGGATGCCGAAGTAGTGGCCAAAACGCTTAATCCTCCGGGAGTAATCAAAAGAGTTTCGAATCAAATTGGTACTGAGGCGTGCATGGAGTACGAACAGTAATGGCCTTGAGTTCGTAGGCGAAGGTGGAGCTATCCGTTTAGGTCTGCGGATGAGCTATCGAACTTACCTGCTCTATCCGCATAACCTGACTACCGAAGTCACCTAAGCAGGTTGGCTGAATTCAGCTTCCCATTCTTCGTTCGTTTGTTCTTGTGGCGTTTTGCGCCGAAAGCCATGTAGATGGGGATTGCCGTTTCTACTGATTACCGCTTTACCGTGCTTTGCAGCACACGTGATAAATTCCTCCTGTATTCCCCGATTTTGAAGGGCTGGAGTGATTTTCTTGTCCGGCAAAATTGTCCGGCTGTTGTCCGTGGTTTGTCCGTGAGTTGTATGGTAGATGTCCGGCTCAAAGGTCTCGAGTATCTTCGCAGCAGAGATCGAGAGAGGTCGGAGAGATCCGCTGTTTAGGCGATTTGAATGGTTGTCGGCGATCTCCGCAGAAAACAGGATTCCTTTCAAATGTCCCATATAATCGTGAAACGACGATAAGCGTCTAGGTAGGGGAAGGGCTGTTGACTGCCAGAAACGATGGAAATTACTGCGCATGCCGATTAGTCGAAAATGCCCTCTTGGGAGAGGGCTACCCTTTGATCCAGACTTCGTACTTTTGTCACGAGCCAATCTAACGTTGAAGATAGTATAGGTGTCAGTGTCGGCTAGCACTGAGGGGAGCTGTAACGTCAAGCCGCCCGCTTTGGTAGGGCCATAGTGACCAGTTGAGTAGCTCTCGTATCGGTACGCCTCAATATTCAGTGCAACAAGGATTTCGCGCACCAAAGCCGCGGAGTATTTCTCAAGCCATCCAGGGGGAAGAGGGCGATCATGTGGCGGGCGGATAGTGAGGCGTCCGAGGTCTATGCTAATGACCGCGCGTCGCTCGAGTAACTTTTTGACTGTAACGGTCATTTGATGTGCCAGAAGCCTGAGGCAATGCAGGGGCCGTGGGCGAGCGCTGTGGCAGCGCCCGTTTGATCAGCAAGACATCGACGAAGGTCTTTGGCCTAAACGGCGTCCCTTGCATCAATCCTAGATTGAATCCACGCCTCAACTTCATTTACGACGTAGTAAGCAGCGGCTTGGCGCGACTCACCATCTTTAAGCGGCTTCGGGAAGGAGGGGTCTTTTTTGCGGAGCTTATCTAAGCCGGAGCGTGACAGGTCAAGCCAGTTACAGAGCGCGGACTGGCGGATCAGGGCTTTGACAGGTGATGTGTTCATGAGTGCTTCCATATCCATGTGTATGCCGTCTATTTCGCACCACAGATGGAAGAGCCGCACCCTACTTAATTCGACCTCTTTTCGCTTCTGATAGGAGCGCCTCCAGACTTTTGTCACCGAGGGGCATGCCGGCTGCATCGAAAGCCTCGCGGCAAAAATCTAGACGCTTGGCGGTTTTGGGTTCGCAATGTTCCTGCCAAACCTTAAGGCAGGCCCGTGATAAGTCGAGTTGATAGGGCTTCGCTTTCCTGCCGCGTTGATTCTTTTGTTTTTTAGTATTGGAGAGTGCTAAGTGGATCGCGTCTCGCACGTTCTCAAATGCAGGCGTCTGGATAGTCAGCGTGTCAATTTCGGAGTCGGTGGTCATCCATTTTATGTCAGGGAGAGCATTCTCAGCTTCAGCAATTGCGGCTCTTGTGGCTGCGTCGCAGTCTTCAAGAGCTTTCTCCAACCGAGCATCGTCGAGTTTCAACATAGAGGCTAGCTGTCGTTCGCTATCCACGGGTTTAGGCAGAGTGCGGGTCGTTGCCAGAAGGTGATGATGGCGAGCCCATGCGATGGCTCGCACAAGCTGCATCAAGTTACTTTCACTGATTTGGTATTTTGTCAGGTGATGAGCAGCACGTATGAACTTCCGATAGCCATTATCAGGTCCGTTTGTTATCCCTGAATACCTTGTCCAGTGTGGCCCTTTTTTGTATAAAACCGTTCCCGCCATGGTCTATCTCCTAGGCTCGCTTAAGCTCCACCACGTTGCATGCTGCCAGCTTATCCAAATGATCGGCATACCACCGCATCATGGTCCTGCGTTGCTCCAGGTACGTGCTTTTGTCGTACACGCCCCGAACACCTTCCTTGACGTGGGATAGCTGGGCCTCGACATGCTGCGAGTCGAAGCCGTTTTCGTTGAGGATGGTGCTGGCAAGATGGCGGAAGCCATGGCCGGTTTGGCGCCCTTCGTAACCTAATCGGCGTAATGCCATTAAGAAGACGGTGTTGCTGCGTGATTTGGTGGTGTTACTACGGCCAGGGAACAACAGAGAATAGCTGCCGGTTATGCTGTGGAGCTCACGTAGCAGATTCACGGCTTGAGGTGGTAGCGGGACCAAATGTTCTCGGCGTCGTTTCATGCGCTCCGCAGGGATCTGCCAGAAACCGGTGGTTAGATCAAACTCGGTCCAGGATGCTTCGCGCAATTCTGAAGGGCGACAGGCGAGCATGGATAGCAGTTGCAGTCCGACACGCACATCAGTGGCATGTGGGTAAGAGCGTATGGCGCGCAATAGGGCGGGCAGCTCTTCAAGGGATACATGGGCGAAGTTTTCGACAGGCTTCGTTAGTAGGAACTTGTGCAATCCTTCAAGTGGATTATGGGTAGCACGCCCGGTCACTCTAGCAAGGTCATACACTTCTCGACACATGCCACGCACGCGACTGGTCTGCTCAACGATGCCTGTCTGTTCCATGCCACGAAGAAACTCCATCCACTCCATCGGCATAATCCCTGTATAGGGCCGTTTGCCGAATATAGGGAATACATGCTTTTCAAGCGCCCCTATCGTTCGAACCGAGGTTCCTTCGGTCCAAGTCTTGCGTTTGGCTGTGTGCCACTCTCTAGCAAGATGCTCAAATGTATTGTTTGCGGCTTCCAGATCTGCTGCCTTCTTGGCGCGCTTGGTAGCCATGATGCTACAGTCCTTTGCCGTGCTATCGCGTAGTTCGCGCACCTTGCGACGTGCTTGCTCTCCGCTTAGTTGGTGGGCGCTCGTACCATAACCACCGATCCCCAGCCAAGACCACTTGCCATCCGCTTTCTTGTAGCGCAATTGCCACGACTTCGAGCCATCCGGTTTCACGCGAAAATACAGGCCGTCACCGTCCTGCTCTCGATACTCCTTCGTTTCTGGCTCTAGACTGGCAAGAACAGTATCGGCCAGCGGGCGGCGTTTGATCTGGCTGCGCTTCACTCATGTATCCCTTGAGTTCATGTTTTCGGCGAGGATACACAGGGGGATACACGGCAGGCAACGATATACGGATATATTCGGGTGTGTTCAGAAACAAGAAAGCCCGCACAGGGCGGGCTTCTTGGGTCGTTTCCGATCATGTGGGAACATGTGGAAACTAATATTTGGTGGAGCCGGGGGGATTTGAACCCCCGTCCGCCAGTACTCCGCTGTCGGTACTACATGCGTAGCCGTTTCTATTAAGTTAACCCTCAGCGACCCGAAGGGCAGGGTGCTTTGGGCGAGTTGTGTAAGTTTTAGCCGCTTCGTCCACAACGTACTGCACGGCGATTCTGTTCTATATGACAATCACTTTGGGTTTACAGACATCCCCTGGTGATTGCTGGACCCGAAGGTACCAGAAGCTCAGGGCTAAGGCTGCTTACGCAGCGAGAGCGAATTCCTGGCCGTAGTTTTCGTCATTGGCAACTATAAGAAGTTGCAACAGTGGATTTACGAGTTCTGTTACCAACTCGGCATGCACCTAAAGTTTCGCAACCGGCGTCGAATCCTAAACGGCCCCGTGCTTGTAACTCGTTGTTTCTTAGTGAGTGACAAGCTCATGCAGTGTACGCCAAACGGTCACAGAAGGCCAACCCGAAGGTTGACCTTGAGCATCCGTGGTTACTGATTGCCGCCTTTGTCGCCGTTCTGCAGGTCTTGCAGGGCTTTGGAGGTGATCTCGATGCACTTCTTGTCATCGCCGGCTGCGTGAGCTGCCTTGGCCTGGGAGACGGCGGTGTCGATTTCTCCCTTTTTGCCACTGGTATCGGTGGCGAGCAGCGCTTGGCCGTTATTGATTTTGTCCAGGTTGATTTTGCACAGGTCGGTTTCATCGGCCGCGAAAACAGGGGAGGCCAGCATCGCAGCGGTAACGAACAAGCCAGCAAGAGCGGAACGCTTCATAGGGTATCTCCTTGCGCAAAAGGGCTCGACGCTGCTGGCGTTCAACGGCTGCCAGCGACATCACGGATGGGCCTCGTTCGTCGAGGCCTATGCAGATGACTGCGCCGGCGCGCAAGGGTTCTGTTTTTTTGCAGGATCAGTGGGCGCGGGCCTGGGTGACCCGGTCCACGAGGTACACCAGCCCGTGGTAATCGATGCCGCCGTGCTGGCTCAGGCCGATCTCGCAGGTGCGGCTGGTGGAGATGCCTTCAGTGCAATATTGCACGGCGTCCTTGAGCGATCGCAGTGAGTGGGCGTTGAGTTCCGGTGTGGTAAAGCCTTTGTCGCCGGCAAAGCCACAGCAATGGATGCCTTCCGGGACCACCACGGTTTTGGCGCAGTGCCGCGCCAGGTCAATCAAGGCCTGGCTTTCGCCCAGGTGCTGGGTGCTGCAGGTGACGTGTACGGCGATGGGGGCTTCCTGTGGGGTGAAGTCCAGGCGATCCATCAAATGGGTGCGGATAAAACGCACCGGGTCGTACAGGTCCAGCCGCGTTTTGCCGAGGTCCTGCACCAGTCGCAGGGTGCAGGGGCTGGTGTCGCAGTAGATCGGGTCGAGGCCGCCACGGCTGGCATGGAGCAGGGCGCCGATCAGTTCCTGGCGTTTGTGCTCGGCCTGTTCGGCGTAGCCTTTGGACGCGAAGGGCTGGCCGCAGCAGAGGCTGTCCTGGTTATCCGGCAACACCACTTGGTAACCGGCTTTTTCCAGCAGGCCACGGGTTTTGTCGTACAGCGACATCTGTTCCTTGTCGTCGGCGGAAGGGCCCATCGCCCGTGAGACGCACGCCGCCAGGTACACCACGCGCGGTCGTTCGTCGGCGACGGCGGGGCTGAAGCGAATGGCTTTTTCCGGTTGCGGCATGGCGTTGGTCCACTGCGGGATCTGCCCTTTGGACAACTGGGTGATTTTCGCTGACAGCTTCGCCAGGCGCGGCGCCCCCAGCAGTATGCGGGCGCCATTGGCGACGTGCAGGGTAAAGCGCGCGCCTTGCAGAGCGGTCGAGAAATGGCTGGCGAGCCATTCGGCGGTTTTCGGACGATCCGCCTCCTGGGCGCGCAGCTTTTTCACCAGGTCGCCGGTGTTGATGCCCACAGGGCAGCGCTGGGCGCACAGGCCGGTGGCGGCGCAAGTGTCGATGCCTTGATAGTGGTAGGCCGCTTCCAGCTCGGTGGTGTCGATGCCCGCCCGTTTTTTAGCCTGAATATCGCGCCAGATCACGATGCGCTGGCGTGGGCTTAACGTCAGGCCTTTGGAGGGACACACCGGTTCGCAAAAGCCGCACTCGATGCACTTGTCCACCAGCTCGTCGGCGGCCGGCAGGGGCTTGAGGTGCTTGAGGTGGATCTGCGGGTCTTCGCTGAGCACCACGTCGGGATTGAGGATGCCGTTGGGGTCGAGCAGGCGTTTGAGTTGCCACATCAGTTGATAGGCTTCGCTGCCCCATTCCAGCTCGACAAAAGGCGCCATGTTGCGGCCGGTGCCGTGCTCGGCTTTCAGCGAGCCGCCAAACTCCACGGCCACCAACTGTGCAACGTCGTCCATGAACGCTTGGTAGCGTGTGACTTCTTCGCTGCTGTTGAAGCCTTGGGTGAACACAAAGTGCAGATTGCCTTCCAGGGCGTGTCCGAAAAGGATGGCTTCGTCGTAGTGATGTTTGTCGAACAACTCGATCAAGCGGTTCACGCCAATGGCCAGTTGCTCGACCGGAAAGGTCACGTCTTCGATGATCACCGTTGTGCCGGTTTTGCGCACGGCGCCGACGGCGGGAAAGGTGTCTTTGCGGATGGCCCACAGGCGGGCGTTTTCCACGGGGTCTTCGGTGAAGTCGACCTGTTTTTCCACAGGGAAAGCGGCCAGGGACGCCATGATCAGGGCCAGTTGTTCCTGCAGCAATGAGGGCGACGCGGCGCGGGATTCGATCAACAGCGCGCAGGCATTTTCCGACAGGTGCTGTACGAAGGCGGGCATGCCTGGTTTGTTCTGCACCGAGCGCAGGCTGCGTCGGTCCAGCAGTTCGACAGCCGAGACCGGTTGGGTCTTCAGCACGGTCACTGCGTTGCAGCACGTCTCGACATCCGGGAACACAATCAGCGCCGAGGCTTTGTTCGGGTGGTCGATCACGGTGTCGTAGGTCACCGCGCTGATGAACCCCAGCGTGCCCTCGGAACCCACTAGCAGGTGGCTCAGGATGTCCAGCGGCTCATCGAAATCCACCAAAGCGTTGAGTGACAGGCCGGTGGTGTTTTTCAAGCGATATTTGTGGCGGATTCTTGCAGCCAGTTCAGTGTTGGCCCGCGTCTCGCGCCCGAGTGCGGCGAGGCGTTCCAGCAGGGGGCCGTGCTGCTTTCTAAACGCGATAACGCTGGCCGCATCTTCGGTATCCAGGCGGCTGCCATCGGCCAATACCAGGCGGATGCCCGCCAGGGTGTGGTAGGTATTCTGTGCGGTGCCGCAGCACATGCCGCTGGCGTTGTTGGCCACGATGCCGCCGATCTTGCAGGCGTTGATCGAGGCCGGGTCGGGCCCGATCTTGCGGCCGAACGGCGCCAGCCACGCGTTGGCCTGGGCGCCGATCACACCGGGTTGCAGGCGGATCTGGGTGCCTTGCCCGCGAATCTCGCGACCGTTCCAGTTGTCGCCGAGTACCAGCAGGACCGAATCGCTGATGGCTTGGCCGGACAAGCTGGTGCCAGCCGCGCGGAAGGTTACCGGCACGCGATCGCGCTGGGCCAGTTGCAACAGCGCTACCACTTCGTCTTCCGACTCCACGCGGATAACCAGCTGTGGGATCAGTCGGTAAAAGCTCGCGTCGGTGCCGAAGGCGAGGGTGGAAAGGGGATCGTCGAAGCGTCGATCTTTCGGGATCTGTTGTGCGACGTCGCTCAGAAAAGCAGCAGGCAGGCTCATCGGTCCTCCAGAAATAGCAGACGCCGGACGCAGTGTCCGGCGTCGATTCTTACCCTGTGACGTGCAGGTCTCAGTGCACCAGCATACCGGTGAACCAGTAGGCCTGGGCCAGGGTGATCAGCCCGACGATGGTGGCGAAAAACAGGCTGTGCTTGAGGGTGAAGCGGAACAGGTCGGATTCCTTGCCCACCAGCCCGGTTGCCGCACAGGCCACGGCGATCGATTGCGGCGAGATCATCTTGCCGGTCACGCCACCACTGGTGTTTGCCGCGACCAGCAGGGTGTCATTGACACCGATCTGGTGTGCGGTGGTGGCTTGCAACGAACTGAACAGGGCGTTGGATGACGTATCGGAACCTGTCAGGAAAACCCCCAACCAGCCTAGGAATGGCGAGAAGAACGGGAAGGCTGCACCCGTCGCCGCCAAGACCAGTGCCATGGTTGATGACATGCCGGAGTAATTGGTGACGAACGCGAACGCCAGCACCATGCCAATGGACAGGATTGGCCAGCGCAGTTCGTAGAAGGTCTCTTTTAAAGTGGTAAGACCAGTTTTAATGTCGATCTTGAGCACCAGCATCGAGACCAGTGCGGAGAAGAAAATCGCAGTGCCAGTCGCAGAGATCGGGTCCAGCTTGAACACCGCAGGAATGGCGGTCGGGTTGGTCACGATTGGGGCAACTTTGATCACCAACTGATCAAGGTGCGGGATTGCGAAGTTGAACACCCAGCCGTACATCGAGCCGCCAGCGGCAAACATCGCCTTGAAGGGCTTGAGGGTCCAGATAGTGACCAGCACCGTGAGGATCAGGAACGGCGACCAGGCTTTGAAAATCTGCCCCAGGCTGTAGGGCGAGGCGATTGTGCTGCGCGGCTGGCCGAAGCCTCCGACGCTGGCAGTGATCGCGGCGCTGGAGGTGGCGCCTGCGATCTGTGCGCCGGCCGTGCGCTTGGGTTGCCAGACTTTCAGGAACAGGGTCAGGGCAATCAGGCTGGCCAGGGCGGATGTGATGTCCGGCAGTTCCGGGCCGATGAAATTGGACGTGAAGTATTGGGTGATGGCAAAGCTCAAGCCCGCGACCAGTGCGGCCGGCCAGGTTTCGCGAACGCCGCGCAGGCCGTCCATCATGAACACCAGCCAGAACGGCACGAACAGCGACAGCAGGGGCAGTTGGCGGCCGGTCATGGCGCCGATCTTGAACGCGTCAATGCCAGTGACTTGGCCGGCCACGATGATCGGGATGCCCAGGGCGCCGAAGGCTACCGGCGCGGTGTTGGCGATCAGGCACAGGCCTGCAGCGTACAACGGGTTGAAACCCAGGCCGACCAGCAGCGCGGCAGTGATCGCCACCGGCGCGCCGAAACCGGCAGCCCCTTCCAGGAACGCGCCGAAGCAGAAACCGATCAGCAATACCTGCAGGCGTTGGTCGTCAGTGATCGACAGGACTGAGCTGCGGATGATTTCGAATTGGCCGCTCTTGACGGTGAGTTTGTACAAGAAGACTGCTGCGACGATGATCCACGCAATCGGCCAAAGGCCGTAGGCAAAGCCGTAGCCCGCGGCGGCCAGCGCCATGTCCACCGGCATCTGGAAGGCGAAGATTGCCACCAGGATCGACAGCGCCAATGTGATGCTGCCGGCCACATGGCCTTTGAGGCGGAACACGGCCAGCGCCAGGAAGAAGAACACGATCGGAATAACGGCGGCCAATGCGGACAGGCCGAGGCTGCCGAGTGGGCTGTAGAGCTGTTGCCAGGTTTGCATAGGGGATGGCCCTGATTGTTGTTGTTTGGTCAGCTTGGATAATTGGTAATACCAATTTACAGTTGCTGTCGGCTAGAGTAAAAGCCTTGCCAGGGGTGTGTCAATTTGCCGCCCGCGAAACTTTGGTCGTAGGTGCGTGGGGGTGGGGTTCTGATCGGGTCAATCGAAGGCGTTCTGATAGGTGCTGCGAGCGCGGCGATAGGCCAGAATAGAGGCCCTGGCGAGTGGTCGGGGTTGTGGAGAATGAGTGATGGGGTTTGATCAGGTGCGTTCGCGCCGTTTGTCTGACGATATTGTCGAGCAGCTTGAGGGCATGATCCTTGAGGGCACGCTGAAGTCGGGCGAGCGCTTGCCCGCTGAGCGCGCATTGGCGGAGCAGTTTGGCGTGTCTCGCCCGTCGTTGCGGGAGGCGATTCAGAAACTGGCGGCCAAGGGGTTGCTGGTCAGTCGGCAGGGCGGCGGTAACTATGTGGCCGAGTCCCTGGGCTCAACCTTCAGTGACCCGCTGCTGCACCTGCTGGAAAACAACCCCGAGGCGCAGCGTGACCTGCTGGAATTTCGCCAGACGCTTGAGGCGTCTTGTGCCTATTACGCGGCGTTGCGTGCTACCGAAGTTGATCGTGAGCGACTGACCACTGCATTCGAAGCCTTGCAGGATTGTTACACGCGCGCCGATGAGGTGAGCCGGGCGGAGGAAGGGGCGGCCGACGCAAGGTTTCACCTGGCGATTGCCGAGGCCAGCCACAACGCGGTGTTGCTGCACACCATTCGCGGCTTGTTCGATCTGCTCAAGCGAAACGTGGTGACCAACATCGGTGGCATGTACCAGCAGCGTACGGAAACCCGCGACATGCTGATCAATCAGCATCGGGATTTGTACCTGGCGATTATCGAAGGGCGGGCGGAGCAGGCGCGGGAAGTCTCAACACGTCACCTGCTGTACGTGCAGGAAGTGTTGGAAGAAGTGCGTCAGGAAGTGCAGCGCGTAGCGCGAGCGGAGCGTCGCAAGGGCCTGTAGCCTGGGATGTGTCCCAAGGCTACGGCGTTGCAGGAATTACTCTTCCTTGCCCTTGTTGCGCACAGCGCGATGCAATTCACGGTTGGAATCGCGCTCGCGCTCGGTGTCGCGCTTGTCGTACTCCTTCTTGCCCTTGCCCAGAGCGATCTCGCATTTGACGAGATGCTTGCTCCAGTACCAGGACAGGCAGACGCACGCGTAGCCTTTTTGCTGCACGGACGCGGCGAGCTTTTCCAGTTCGCGGGCATTGAGCAGCAGCTTGCGCGTACGCACCGGGTCGGCAATCACGTGGGTGCTCGCGGTGGTCAGCGGGGTGATATGACTGCCGAGCAGCCACGCCTCGCCATCCTTGAGCAGCACATAGCTGTCGACCAGCTGCAGCTTGTTGGCACGCAGACTCTTTACTTCCCAGCCGGCCAGGACCAGACCAGCCTCGAAACGATGTTCGATGAAGTAATCGTGTCGCGCTTTTTTATTTTGCGCGATGGTCCCTGTGGGGTGTTTCTTTTGTTTAGCCATAGGGGCGGCATTATAGGGAGTTGCGAGCGTGTCGGCTACGGTCAACCTGCGTGCTTGAGCGTGTTGGACGAATCCCGGACAATGCGGGCAATTCTTTGGTTTTTTTCTCTCGCGGATCGGGCTGTTTTTTCGCGATGTTTGCCTCAGCAGTGGAAATAACGCTCACATGACGACGCACATTCAACGCTCGGCCTTGCTGCCTTATCCGGCGCAGGCGCTCTATGACCTGGTCAACGACGTGGCGCGTTACCCGGAATTCTTGCCGTGGTGCTCTGCCGCCGAGGTGCTGGAAAGCAGCGATGAGCATATGGTTGCCAGTGTCGGGGTGGCGAAGGGCGGTCTTAGCCAGCATTTTGTTACGCGCAATGTGCTGGTGCCGGGCAAGTCCATCGAAATGAACCTGCAGGAAGGGCCGTTCACCCAGTTGCATGGGGTGTGGGTGTTCAAGGCACTGACGGACAAAGCCTGCAAGATCAGCCTGGACCTGTCCTTTGATTACGCAGGCCCTATCGTGCGGGCGACGTTGGGGCCTTTGTTCAATCAAGCGGCCAATACGTTGGTGGATGCGTTCTGTCAGCGGGCCAAGCAACTGCATGGTTGAGATTGAGGTGGTGTATGCCGCCGAAGACCGTCAGGTGCTGGTCGCGGTTGCGGTTGCGTCGGGTACCAGCTTGAGGGCAGCAGTGTTGGCGTCGGATATTGCTCGGGCGTTTCCTGGCCTGGAACTCGCGGATTGTCCGCTGGGGATTTTCGGTAAGGTGGTAGTCGACCCGGATACGCAAGCAGTGAAGGCCGGCGATCGCATCGAGATTTACCGGCCGCTACTGGCTGATCCTAAAGAAGTGCGGCGGCTGCGCGCGGTCAAGGCGGCATTGGCCAAGCAGCAGAATACTTAGGCGAGCCAAACGACAGACAACAAAAAGCCCGGCATGCCGGGCTTTTTGTTGAGCGCCGCGTTATTACTGCGGGCTGGCGTCCAGAGGTTCTGGCGTCGGGACTGGAACGGTTTTCACGCCGTCGACGTCCTTCTGGATCTGGTCGAGCAAGGAGCCTGGCTTGGCCGGTACTTCGGATTTCGGCTTTTCCGCGTCCTGCGCAGGGGCCGTCACATTGGTACCGTTGTCCTTGCCAAGCAGGGCTTCATCACGGCTTACGCCGGGCATGAAGTCACCGGACAGGCTGACAAGCTGGTCATTGCCATTAAAGATGACGCTGACACGCTCTTGTTGGCGTTCACCGCCACCCGGTTGAATGCTGTAGAGATAATCCCAGCGATCGGCATGGAAAGTGTCGGTCAGCAGGGGGTTACCCATGATAAACCGTACTTGCCGTCGGGTCATTCCCGGGCGCAACTGGTCTATCATATCCTGCGTGACGACATTGCCCTGCTGGATGTCGATTTTGTAAACCCCGGGGAATGAACAACCGGCGAGTGCGAGCAGTCCCACAAAGGTGAAACTGGTTAGCAAGAGCTTGGTGTTTTGCATCGGTGGGCGACTTCCACTATCTTGGCTGGGACAACGTAAACGCCGATCATACCCGTATTAAGAGAAGCTGCGAAGCAGCATCCGCGAGAAAGCTAACCATGGTTGAAAATAGCGAACTACGCAAAGCCGGTCTCAAAGTGACTCTGCCGCGAGTCAAGATTCTACAAATGCTCGATTCTGCTGAGCAGCGTCATATGAGTGCCGAGGATGTTTACAAGGCGCTGATGGAGTCTAACGAGGACGTTGGCCTGGCCACGGTCTACCGTGTGCTGACCCAGTTTGAAGCCGCAGGACTGGTGGTTCGTCATAATTTCGACGGCGGTCATGCAGTGTTCGAACTGGCTGACGGTGGTCATCACGACCACATGGTTGACCTGGATACCAATGAGGTTATCGAGTTCACCAGCCCGGAAATCGAGAAGCTCCAGCACCAAATTGCTGAGGAGCATGGATTCGATTTGGTGGACCACAACCTAGTGCTGTACATCCGTAAGAAAAAGTAAAAAAGCTGCAGATTTGCTCTGCGCAATGATCGAAGGCGACCCAGAGGTCGCCTTCGTGCTTTCTATAGAGAGGAAAATGCCAGTTTAAGCCTTGGCGGCCACGACCATTTTCTTCGCGTGGGCCAGGGACTCCTTGGTCAGGTCGATACCCCCAAGCATTCGTGCCACTTCTTCCACGCGTTCCGACTTGTTCAGCTTCGACACGGCGGTGTGCGTCGCGTCGCTTCCCCGCACTTTATGCACAAACAAATGTTGATGCCCTTGGGCGGCCACTTGCGGCAAGTGCGTTACCGTGAGCACCTGCCCGCGATCGCCCAGGCGACGTAACAACTGGCCAACAATCTCCGCCGTCGGGCCGCCAATACCCACGTCCACTTCGTCGAACACAAGGGTGGGTACGCGTGAGGTCTGGGCGGTGATCACCTGAATCGCCAAGCTGATTCGCGACAGCTCGCCACCAGAGGCGACTTTTGCCAATGCCTTGAGCGGTTGCCCGGGGTTGGCGCTGACCAGTAGCTCGACTTGCTCCAGGCCATGAGGTTGCAATTCGTTGCTGGCGTTGGCGCGCAGTTCAATGGTGAATCGACCGCCAGGCATGCCCAGTCGCTGAATTTCCTGCTCCACTGCGCTGGCCAGGCTGGTGGCTGCCTGCTGGCGCAGGTCGCTCAGTTCACGCGCTTTCTCCTGATAGTGACGTGCAAATGAGGCGAGTTCCTCGCCCAATCGCTCGATGGATTCGTCGTTGGCATTCAGGGTTTCGATCTCATCCAGCAGTTTCTGCTGCAGGGTTGCAACTTCAGTAGGCTGGATTCGGTGTTTGCGCGCCAGTGTGTAGATGGTATCCAGGCGCTCTTCTATTTCTTGCAGGCGTGCCGGGTCGGCATCGAAGTGATCCAGGAAACGGTTGAGTTCACCCACCGCTTCTTCGACCTGAATCTGCGCGCTGGTCAGTAAGGTGGTGGCTTCGCCCAAGGCGCCAGACCCGCTGTTCACGCTGGACAGGCGATTGAGGCTCGCGGTCAGCGCATTGAGCACGTTGCCGGAATCACTCTCGCTGCATTGCTCCACGACCTGGCGGCAAATACCCAGCAGGGTTTCTGCATTGGTCAGGTTTTTGTGTTCCTGCTCCAACTGCTCCAGTTCGGTCTCGCCAAGCCCCAGGCTTTCGAGCTCTTCAAGCTGATAGCTCAGTAGTTGGTGGCGGGCGCGTTGTTCGTCGCCGGAATTGGAGAGGCGCTCCAGTTCCTGGCGAGTCTGGCGCCAGCGTTGGGCAGCAAGTTGTACTTGTCGGGCAAGGTCCGTTGCGCCTGCGTATTCGTCGAGCAGGCGGCGGTGGGTGTCGGTTTTCAGCAGGGACTGGTGTTCATGCTGGCTGTGGATATCAATCAGCAGTTCGCCCAGTGCTTTCAAGTCTCCCAGGGGGCAGGGCGTGCCATTGATGTAGCCGCGAGAGCGCCCTTCGGCGGTGATGACCCGGCGCAGGATGCAGGGGCCTTCAATATTCAGGTCGCGTTCTGCCAGCCAGGCTTCTGCCTCGGGAATGTCCGCCAGGTCAAACGTGGCCAGGATATCGGCTTTGTCGGCGCCAGGGCGCACAACGCCGCTGTCGGCGCGGTCGCCAAGGGTAAGGCCCAGGGCGTCGAGCATGATCGACTTGCCGGCGCCGGTCTCGCCTGTGATTACGCTCATCCCGCGATCCAGTTCGAGATCCAGATGTTCAACGATGGCGTAGTTATGTACGGACAGGTGCACGAGCATGAAGACCGCTCCCAGGTGTTAGGTCTGGTTATTTATACAGTGTTTTGTTCAGGGCTGACAATCCTGATGCTTAGCTCGATTTGCTTGAATGGCCTGCTTTTTAAGTGCGACGAGGAATGACAGTGCGGGAATTGATCCTGAGCACCTGAAAGACTTTTGGTAACGCCTGCACCCTTGAACCTGGAAATTGTGGCCCCATATACCGGAACAGAAGCGCGAGTCGAGTTCGCGCATGATTTTGAAAGGAGAAAACTATGGCTGACGAACAGACGCAGGATACGCAAACTCCAGACGCCAATTCGGCTGTCGGCGATGAGCTGGCAACCCGCGTGCAAGTGCTTGAAGAGCAATTGGCCGCTGCGCAGGATCAGTCTTTGCGTGTTGCCGCTGATCTGCAGAACGTCCGCCGCCGTGCCGAGCAGGATGTAGAAAAGGCTCACAAGTTCGCGCTGGAAAAATTCGCCAATGACTTGCTGCCGATCATCGACAGCCTGGAGCGTGGCCTTGAATTGTCCAACCCGGACGACGAAAACATCCGCCCGATGCGCGAAGGGATCGAGCTGACCCTGAAAATGTTCCAGGACACCCTGAAGCGTTATCAGCTGGAAGCGATCGATCCACAAGGCGGCGAGCCGTTCAACGCTGAGCATCACCAGGCCATGGCCATGCAGGAAAGCCATGACCTGGAGCCGAACAGCGTGCTCAAAACATTCCAGAAGGGTTACCTGCTCAATGGTCGCTTGCTGCGCCCGGCGATGGTTGTGGTGAGCAAGGCGCCTGCACCGGTTTCGCCTTCTATTGATGAGCAGGCTTGAAATACGCCGCAAGGCCCCCATCTATAAGTCAAGCGTTTAAGTGCTACCGCAGTTAGCCACCACTGCTGCGGCAACCAAATTCAAGTTTCGGGAGAGTAAATCATGGGCAAAATTATCGGTATCGACCTGGGGACCACCAACTCCTGCGTCTCCGTCATGGAAAACGGCAAAGCCAAAGTTATCGAAAACGCCGAAGGCGCGCGTACCACGCCGTCGATCATTGCTTACGCAAATGACGGCGAGATCCTGGTTGGTCAGTCGGCCAAACGCCAGGCTGTGACCAACCCGCACAACACCCTGTACGCGGTAAAACGTCTGATCGGCCGTAAGTTCGACGAAGAAGTCGTACAGAAAGACATCAAGATGGTGCCTTACAAAATCGCCAAGGCTGACAACGGTGACGCCTGGGTTGAAGTCAATGGCAACAAGATGTCTGCTCCGCAGATCTCGGCTGAAGTCTTGAAAAAGATGAAGAAGACTGCTGAAGACTACCTCGGTGAAACAGTGACCGAAGCGGTGATCACCGTTCCGGCCTACTTCAACGACAGCCAGCGTCAGGCGACCAAAGACGCCGGCCGCATCGCGGGCCTGGACGTAAAACGTATCATCAACGAACCCACCGCAGCTGCTCTGGCTTACGGTATGGACAAGGCCAAGGGCGACCACACTGTGATCGTTTATGACCTGGGTGGCGGTACGTTCGACGTGTCGGTCATCGAGATCGCTGAAGTTGACGGCGAGCACCAGTTCGAAGTGTTGGCCACCAACGGCGACACCTTCCTGGGTGGTGAAGACTTTGACATCCGTCTGATCGACTACCTCGTTGACGAGTTCAAGAAGGAAAGCGGCATCAACCTCAAAGGTGATCCGCTGGCGATGCAGCGTCTGAAAGAAGCTGCTGAAAAAGCCAAGATCGAACTGTCTTCGAGCAATTCGACCGACGTGAACCTGCCGTACATCACTGCAGACGCCACCGGTCCTAAGCACTTGAACGTGAAGATCTCTCGCGCCAAGTTGGAAGCACTGGTTGAAGACCTGGTTCAGCGCACCATCGAACCTTGCCGCATCGCTCTGAAAGACGCCGGTATCGACGTTGGTTCCATCAACGACGTGATCCTGGTGGGCGGTCAGACCCGTATGCCACTGGTTCAGCAGAAAGTAACCGAGTTCTTCGGCAAAGAAGCACGTAAAGACGTGAACCCGGACGAAGCGGTTGCCATGGGTGCTGCCATCCAGGGCGCGGTATTGGCCGGTGACGTGAAAGACGTACTGCTGCTGGACGTGAGCCCACTGACCCTGGGTATCGAAACCATGGGTGGCGTGATGACTGCGCTGATCGAGAAAAACACCACGATTCCTACCAAGAAATCGCAAGTGTTCTCGACTGCCGACGACAACCAGGGCGCTGTGACCATTCACGTGCTGCAAGGTGAGCGTAAGCAGGCTGCTCAGAACAAGTCCCTGGGCAAGTTCGACCTGGCCGAGATTCCACCTGCTCCACGTGGCGTGCCACAAATCGAAGTAACCTTCGACATCGACGCCAACGGCATCCTGCACGTAGGTGCCAAGGACAAGGCCACTGGCAAAGAGCAGAAGATCACCATCAAGGCCAACTCCGGCCTGTCTGATGAAGAAATTCAACAGATGATCCGTGATGCTGAAGCCAACGCCGATGCAGACGCCAAGTTTGCTGAATTGGCCGGTGCACGTAACCAAGGTGATGCCCTGGTTCACTCGACGCGCAAAATGGTTGCTGATGCTGGCGACAAGGTGACTGCCGAAGAGAAGACCGCGATCGAAGCTGCCGTGGTTGCCCTGGAAGCCGCTATCAAAGGCGACGACAAGGCTGCCATCGAAGCCAAGGTTGAGGAGCTGTCGAAAGTCTCCGCGCCAGTCGCTCAGAAAATGTACGCCGAGCAAGGCCAGCCGGCAGAAGGCGCTGCACAGCACGCAGAGCCTGAAGCCAAGCACGACGACGTTGTCGATGCCGAGTTCGAAGAAGTCAAAGACCAGAAGTAAGTTGGTCGCCCGGTTGACCGCTATCAAGCGGTGACTGGTAGGATGTCGCCGCGCGGGAGCTTGCTCCCGCGTTGGCGTGTCTGGGGTATGCGAATTTTTACAGCATGCGACAACGTGCGGATGCTGGCGGTGTGATCGGGAATGCTCCTGCTTTCCGAGCAGTAAATACCGCACTTTTGGCCGGGTACCTGGCTAAAAAGTAGTAATGACCAGGATCGTTGAATTGACGTGAGTTGGGTCCGGGCCTGTATTGGGGCTCAACGAGTTTGGCAAGGCTCAGGAGGGTCTGGCTGAACGTCCTTAAGAGTGCAAAGACTTATGGCAAAGCGTGACTATTACGAAGTGTTGGGTGTGGAGCGCGGCTCCAGCGAGGCGGACCTGAAGAAGGCTTACCGTCGCCTGGCGATGAAGCACCACCCGGACCGTAATCCGGATAGCAAAGAATCCGAAGAAATGTTCAAAGAGGCCAATGAGGCCTACGAATGCCTGTCTGATCCCAATAAGCGTGCGGCCTACGACCAGTATGGCCACGCCGGCGTCGACCCGAGCATGGGTGGCGGCGGTGCCGGTTTTGGTGGTCAGAACTTCTCCGATATTTTCGGCGACGTATTCAGCGACTTTTTCGGTGGTGGCCGGGGTGGTCAGCGTGGCGGTGCCCAGCGTGGCAGCGACTTGCGCTACACCTTGGAACTCAATCTTGAAGAAGCCGTGCGCGGCACCAGCGTCAATATCCGTGTGCCGACGCTGGTCAACTGCAAACCGTGTGATGGTTCGGGTGCCAAGAAGGGCTCCTCGCCGATCACCTGCCCTACGTGTGGCGGTATCGGCCAGGTGCGCATGCAGCAGGGCTTCTTCTCGGTGCAGCAGACCTGCCCGCGCTGCCATGGCCAGGGCAAGATCATTTCCGACCCGTGCGATTCCTGCCACGGCGAAGGCCGCGTAGAAGAGTACAAGACGCTGTCGGTGAAAGTGCCTGCGGGCGTGGACACCGGTGACCGCATTCGCCTGTCGGGTGAAGGCGAGGCGGGGACTCAGGGTGGCCCGACGGGCGACCTGTATGTGGTGATCAATGTGCGCGAGCACTCGATCTTCCAGCGTGACGGCAAGCACCTGTTCTGCGAAGTGCCGATCAGCTTTGTCGATGCGGCCCTGGGTGGCGAGCTGGAGATTCCGACCCTGGATGGTCGGGTCAAGCTCAAGATCCCGGAAGGCACCCAGACCGGCAAGCAGTTCCGCATTCGTGGCAAAGGCGTTGCGCCGGTGCGTGGCGGCGGTGCTGGCGACCTGATGTGTCGCGTGGCGGTAGAAACGCCGGTCAACCTGAACCGTCGTCAGCGCGAACTGCTTGAAGAGTTCCGTGGTTCGATGGAGGGGGATGACTCCCACTCGCCGAAAACCGCGGGCTTTTTCGATGGTGTGAAGCGCTTCTTCGGCGACCTGTAAGGAATTGAGTATGCGACGTATAGCCGTGATGGGCGCTGCAGGGCGCATGGGCAAGACGCTGGTCGAAGCGGTACAGCAGCGCTCGCCGGCCTCCGGGCTGACAGCGGCGATCGTTCGCCCTGGCAGTACGTTGATCGGCGCGGACGCGGGTGAATTGGCCTCGCTGGGTCGCATCGGTGTTTCGCTGTCGGGCAACCTGGAGCAGGTGGCCGATGAGTTCGATGTGCTGATCGACTTCACTTTGCCGGAGGTGATGCTGAAAAACCTGGCGTACTGCCGCAAGGCGGGCAAGGCCATGGTGATCGGCACAACCGGTTTGACGGCTGAGCAGAAGCAATTGCTGGTGGAGGCGGGCAAGGATATTCCTGTCGTCTTCGCGGCCAACTTCAGTGTGGGTGTGAACCTGTCGCTCAAGTTGCTGGATCTGGCAGCTCGCGTGCTGGGTGATGAGGCGGATATCGAAATCATCGAGACCCATCACCGTCACAAGATCGATGCGCCGTCGGGCACTGCGCTGCGCATGGGTGAGGCAATTGCCGATGCGTTGGGGCGTGATCTGTCTAAAGTGGCTGTGTATGGCCGTGAAGGTCATACCGGCGCGCGTGCGCGTGACACCATTGGTTTTGCAACCGTGCGCGGTGGCGATGTGGTGGGTGATCACACTGTGTTGTTCGCCACCGAAGGCGAGCGCCTGGAGATTACGCACAAGGCTTCCAGTCGCATGACCTTTGCCAAGGGGGCGGTCCGCGCTGCGCTTTGGCTGGAGGGTCGCGAGCCTGGCCTGTACGACATGCGCGACGTGCTGGATCTGCACTAATCAGTAGCTAAAACGGGGCCTCAAGCTTATGCTTAGGCCCCGTTTTTACCCGCTAAGCGACGTCCTGTCGCATTCCCCTGCCTTTAAGGCTCATTAGCGGTGGACCAAAAAAGCCTTTTTCTGTAAGCTACAGCTTTAGTGTGTCCACTAAAAGCGCGCAGAATAATTCAGTGAACAAGCGGGGTGACGTGTCCATACGTCACTCCGCTTTTTTACAACCTGCGATCGCCCTTTCAGGCTTTATTTACGGGAGGTCTTCTTGACTAAGCCAGCCATACTCGCCCTTGCTGATGGCAGCATTTTTCGCGGCGAAGCCATTGGAGCCGACGGTCAAACCGTTGGAGAGGTAGTGTTTAACACTGCCATGACCGGCTATCAGGAAATCCTTACCGATCCTTCCTACGCCCAACAGATCGTTACCCTGACCTATCCGCACATCGGCAACACCGGTACTACACCGGAAGACGTCGAGTCTGATCGTGTCTGGTCGGCCGGTCTGGTGATTCGTGACCTGCCACTGGTCGCGAGCAACTGGCGTAACACGATGTCGCTGTCCGATTACCTGAAAGCCAACAATGTTGTGGCGATCGCCGGTATCGATACGCGCCGCCTCACGCGTATCCTGCGTGAAAAAGGTTCGCAGAACGGCTGCATCATGGTCGGTGACAATATCTCCGAAGAGGCGGCGATCGCCGCAGCGCAAGGTTTCCCTGGCCTGAAAGGCATGGACCTGGCGAAAGTTGTCAGCGTTAAAGAGAAGTACGAGTGGCGCTCCACTGTCTGGGACTTGAAAACCGACAGTCACGCGACCATCGAAGCCGCTGACCTGCCTTACCACGTGGTGGCCTACGACTACGGCGTCAAATACAACATCCTGCGCATGCTGGTCGAGCGCGGTTGCCGCGTGACCGTAGTGCCGGCGCAGACCCCAGCCAGCGACGTGCTCGCCCTGCAGCCGGACGGCGTGTTCCTGTCCAACGGCCCAGGCGATCCTGAGCCATGCGACTACGCCATCCAGGCTATCAAGGACGTACTGGAAACCGAGATTCCGGTATTCGGCATCTGCCTCGGTCACCAACTGCTGGCCCTGGCTTCCGGCGCCAAGACCCTGAAAATGGGCCACGGCCACCACGGTGCCAACCACCCTGTGCAGGACCTGGATACCGGCGTTGTGATGATCACCAGCCAGAACCACGGTTTTGCGGTAGATGAAGCCACCTTGCCGAGCAACGTCCGTGCGATTCACAAGTCGCTGTTCGACGGCTCCCTGCAAGGTATCGAGCGCACCGACAAGAGCGCGTTCAGCTTCCAGGGCCACCCTGAAGCGAGCCCGGGCCCGAACGACGTAGCGCCGCTGTTCGACCGTTTCATCAATGAGATGGCCAAGCGACGCTGAGTGAGTGGTCTGCGGGTGGCCCCGAGCACCGGTGGCCCCCGCAGGCTCTTCAAAGATTGTTCAAGACGGCTTGCCGACTGACCTGCGGATTTGAGTGACAAACCCATGCCAAAACGTACAGACATAAAAAGCATCCTGATTCTCGGCGCTGGCCCGATCGTGATCGGCCAGGCCTGCGAATTCGACTACTCCGGCGCCCAGGCCTGTAAAGCCCTGCGCGAAGAGGGCTACCGCGTCATCCTGGTGAACTCCAACCCGGCCACCATCATGACCGACCCGGCCATGGCCGACGCCACCTACATCGAGCCGATCAAGTGGCAGACCGTTGCCAAGATCATCGAAAAAGAGCGTCCGGACGCACTGCTGCCAACCATGGGTGGCCAGACTGCACTGAACTGCGCCCTGGACCTGGAGCGCGAAGGCGTCCTGGAAAAATTCGGCGTAGAGATGATCGGTGCCAACGCCGACACCATCGACAAGGCTGAAGACCGTTCGCGTTTCGACAAGGCCATGAAGTCCATCGGCCTGGCGTGCCCGCGTTCCGGTATCGCCCACAGCATGGAAGAAGCCAATGCGGTCCTCGAGACCCTGGGTTTCCCGTGCATTATCCGTCCGTCCTTCACCATGGGCGGCACCGGTGGCGGTATCGCTTACAACCGTGAAGAGTTCGAAGAAATCTGCGCCCGTGGCCTGGACCTGTCGCCGACCAAAGAGCTGCTGATCGACGAATCCCTGATCGGCTGGAAAGAGTACGAGATGGAGGTTGTCCGCGATAAGAAGGACAACTGCATCATCGTCTGCTCCATCGAAAACTTTGACCCGATGGGCGTGCACACCGGTGACTCCATCACCGTGGCTCCAGCGCAGACCCTGACTGACAAGGAATACCAGATCCTGCGTAACGCCTCCCTGGCGGTACTGCGCGAGATCGGCGTGGAAACCGGCGGTTCCAACGTTCAGTTCGGCATCTGCCCGAACACCGGCCGCATGGTCGTGATCGAGATGAACCCACGGGTTTCCCGTTCGTCGGCCCTGGCTTCGAAAGCCACCGGCTTCCCGATCGCCAAGGTCGCAGCCAAGCTGGCGGTGGGTTACACCCTGGACGAGCTGTCGAACGACATCACCGGTGGCAAGACCCCGGCGTCCTTCGAACCGTCCATCGACTACGTCGTCACCAAGCTGCCACGTTTTGCCTTCGAGAAATTCGCCAAGGCCGACGCCCGCCTGACCACCCAAATGAAGTCGGTGGGTGAAGTCATGGCCATCGGCCGTACCTTCCAGGAATCCCTGCAGAAAGCCCTGCGTGGCCTGGAAGTGGGCGTTTGTGGTCTTGACGAGAAACTCGACCTGGCCAACCCGGAAAGCATGAGTGTGCTCAAGCGTGAGCTGACCGTGCCGGGCGCCGAGCGTATCTGGTACGTCGCAGACGCCTTCCGTGCAGGCATGACCGTCGAAGATATCTTTGGCATGAACATGATTGACCCGTGGTTCCTGGTGCAGATCGAAGATCTGATCAAGGAAGAAGAGAAGGTCAAGACCCTGGGTCTGGCCAGCATCGACCGCGACATGATGTTCCGTCTCAAGCGCAAGGGCTTCTCCGACCAGCGTCTGGCCAAGCTGCTGGGTGTGACCGAGAAGAACCTGCGTACCCATCGCCACAAGCTGGAGATCTTCCCGGTCTACAAGCGCGTTGACACCTGCGCCGCCGAGTTCTCCACCGACACCGCCTACCTGTACTCCACCTACGAGGAAGAGTGCGAAGCAGCGCCGTCGGGTCGCGACAAGATCATGATCCTGGGCGGCGGTCCTAACCGTATCGGCCAGGGTATCGAGTTTGACTACTGCTGCGTACACGCCGCCCTCGCCCTGCGCGAAGACGGGTACGAGACCATCATGGTCAACTGCAACCCGGAAACTGTTTCCACCGACTACGACACTTCCGATCGCCTGTACTTCGAGCCAGTGACCCTGGAAGACGTACTGGAAATCGTGCGCGTCGAGAAGCCAAAGGGTGTGATCGTCCAGTACGGCGGCCAAACCCCGCTGAAATTGGCTCGCGCCCTGGAAGCGGCCGGCGTGCCGATCATTGGCACCAGCCCTGACGCCATCGACCGTGCCGAAGACCGTGAGCGCTTCCAGCAGATGGTTGAGCGCCTGAACCTGCGTCAGCCGCCAAACGCCACCGTGCGCAGCGAAGACGAAGCCATCCGTGCAGCCAGCAAGATCGGCTACCCGCTGGTGGTGCGTCCGTCCTACGTACTGGGCGGCCGTGCGATGGAAATCGTCTACGAAGAAGAAGAGCTCAAGCGCTACCTGCGCGACGCAGTGAAAGTCTCCAACGACAGCCCGGTGCTGCTGGACCACTTCCTCAACTGCGCCATCGAGATGGACGTGGACGCTGTTTGCGACGGCACCGACGTGGTGATCGGCGCGATCATGCAGCACATCGAACAGGCGGGCGTTCACTCCGGTGACTCGGCTTGCTCGCTGCCACCGTACTCGCTGCCGGCGCACATCCAGGACGTGATGCGCGACCAGGTCAAGAAAATGGCCTTGGAATTGGGCGTGGTCGGCCTGATGAACGTACAGTTGGCGCTGCAAGGCGAAGACATCTACGTCATCGAAGTCAACCCGCGTGCTTCCCGTACCGTGCCGTTTGTTTCCAAGTGCATCGGTGTGTCCCTGGCCATGATCGCTGCGCGCGTGATGGCTGGTAAAACCCTGAAGGAAATCGGCTTCACCAAGGAAATTATTCCTAACTTCTACAGCGTGAAAGAGGCGGTATTCCCATTCGCCAAGTTCCCGGGTGTGGACCCGATCCTGGGCCCAGAGATGAAGTCCACCGGTGAGGTGATGGGTGTGGGTGACACCTTCGGTGAAGCGTTCGCCAAGGCCCAGATGGGCGCCAGCGAAGTGCTGCCGACCGGCGGTACAGCCTTCATCAGCGTGCGTGACGACGATAAGCCTCTGGTTGCGGGTGTGGCCCGTGATCTGATCAACTTGGGCTTCGAAGTCGTGGCCACCGCCGGGACCGCCAAGCTGATCGAAGCGGCCGGCCTGAAAGTGCGTCGCGTGAACAAGGTGACGGAAGGCCGTCCGCACGTGGTCGACATGATCAAGAATGACGAAGTCACCTTGATCATCAACACCACTGAAGGTCGCCAGTCGATCGCGGACTCTTACTCCATCCGTCGTAACGCCTTGCAGCACAAGATCTACTGCACCACTACCATTGCTGCTGGCGAAGCCATCTGCGAAGCGCTCAAGTTCGGTCCGGAAAAAACCGTGCGTCGCTTGCAGGATCTACACGCAGGATTGAAGGCATGACCAAATACCCAATGACCGTCCAGGGCTTCAAGGCCCTGGAAGAGGAGCACGCCCATCTGACCAAGGTCGTACGTCCAAAGCTGAGCCAGGACATCGGTACGGCCCGCGAGCTGGGTGACCTCAAGGAAAACGCCGAATACCACGCTGCTCGCGAGCAGCAGGGTATGGTCGAGGCGCGTATCCGTGACATCGAAGGCCGCCTGCAGAACTCGGTGGTCATCGATGTGACGACTATTCCGAAGACCGGCAAGGTGATTTTCGGTACGACCGTGGAAATCGCCAACGTTGAAACTGACGAAAGCGTGGTTTACCACATCGTGGGCGAAGACGAGGCTGACTTTAAACTCGGCAAAATCTCCGTTGGCTCGCCACTGGCCCGCGCCTTGATTGCCAAGGAAGAGGGTGATGTGGTGACCGTCAAGACGCCTGGCGGCGTGACCGAGTACGAGATTGTTGAAGTTCGTCACGTCTGAAAGACGGCGCCCGCTTCGTGCGGGCGCTATGCTGTGGCAGCTCGCCCAGATGCTTTGGGTGGGCGGCCTATGGCTGTTGCATATTGGTGTTTTGCCGGCGTTGGGCCTGATTGGCCTGGCGCCGTTGCTGATCGATGAGATCGACGGATTACTGAGTGCGCTGCTGGTGGGTTTTGCGGCGGCGTGCGTAATTCTCCAGGCGCTGGTGCTGATCAAGGCTGAAGGTCTGGGGAGTTTGTGGCGGGATATTCGCGGCCAACTGCTGTTGATGGCGCTGTATGCGTGCGCAATGTTTTGCGCGGTGCATGTTTGGCTGCCGGAAGCGTTGCGCTGGCAGCTATTCAGCTATCTTGTGCTAGGGTTTTCCGGCCTGGTGCTGGTTATACAGCCGGCGCCCGGGTGGAGTGGCGGGGCGCGCGAAGCACGCCCGTGACCCTTTGAATCATTTGAAGCGATGAACGTTCGACAGTTGCTTGTTGACGCTGAAGTTCTTGCGATGCAGCAGCGCCATCTTGCCGATGACTTGAACCAGGTCCGCTTTGCCAACCTTGCACAGTTCTGCAATGGCAGCCAGGCGCGCCTCGCGGTCGAGGATGTTGACCTTGATCTTGATCAATTCGTGATCGTTCAGCGCGCGTTCGAATTCGGCTAACACACCTTCAGTCAAACCGTTGTCTGCCACAATCAGAACTGGTTTCAGATGGTGGCCAATGGATTTGTACTGTTTCTTCTGCTCTTGAGTGAGCGGCATAATCTGACCCCTGCGTCTGATCTTGTAAAAAGCGGCGGCCAGTTTACCCGAGGGAGTCCGGGACCGCCCAGTTAATCACGACCCGTTTTATTTTCGAGGTGGCCCGTGGCCCGTTCCAAAACTAGCCTTAAGTGGCTGCAAGAGCATTTCAACGATCCTTACGTCAAAAAGGCGCAGAAGGACGGTTACCGTTCCCGGGCCAGCTACAAGCTGCTGGAGCTCCAGGACAAGGACAAATTGTTTCGCCCCGGCATGAGCGTGATCGACCTGGGTGCCGCCCCGGGTGGCTGGTCCCAGGTGGCCAGTCGTCTGATTGGTGGGCAAGGCCGGTTGATCGCATCCGACATCCTTGAGATGGACAGCATCCCGGACGTGACCTTCGTTCATGGCGACTTCACCCAGGACGCCGTACTCGCCGAGATTCTGGAGGCCGTGGGAAATTCGCAGGTAGACCTTGTGATTTCCGACATGGCCCCCAATATGAGTGGATTACCGGCTGTTGATATGCCGCGAGCCATGTTCCTGTGCGAGTTGGCGCTGGATCTGGCGGGGCGGGTATTGCGTCCGGGTGGTGATTTTCTGGTCAAGGTCTTCCAGGGTGAAGGCTTCGACGAGTACCACAAGAACATCCGCAAGCTGTTCGACAAGGTGCAAATGCGCAAACCGGACTCTTCCCGGGACCGGTCTCGCGAGCAATACCTGTTGGCGCGGGGGTTCCGTGGCATCGAAGGCGCCGCCAGCGATGAGCGTCTTTAAAGGTTTGAAGGGAGTCGATAGGTTTTTTTATATCGCTTTCGTCACGAAGCTTTACGAATATTGTGTAGTCAAAGTTTCACAAAGGGTTACAGACGGCGCCTGCCAGAGTTGTAGGTAATGTAGTAAGTTAGGCCGGTGAATATCATGCGAAGCGCGCGCCAGTAGCGGAGCTTGCTTCAGAGGGTAGTTAATTGAACGATATGGCAAAGAATCTGATCCTGTGGTTGATCATCGCGGCTGTCCTGGTGACGGTGATGAACAACTTCTCCAGCCCTAACGAGCCGCAGACCCTCAACTATTCCGACTTCATCCAGCAAGTTAAGGATGGCAAGGTCGAGCGCGTAGCGGTTGATGGCTACGTGATCACCGGCAAACGCAACGATGGCGATAGCTTCAAGACCATTCGTCCGGCCATTCAGGACAACGGTCTGATCGGTGACCTGGTGGATAACCACGTGGTTGTCGAAGGCAAGCAGCCTGAGCAGCAAAGCATCTGGACCCAATTGCTGGTCGCCAGCTTCCCGATCCTGGTGATCATCGCCGTGTTCATGTTCTTCATGCGCCAGATGCAAGGTGGTGCGGGGGGCAAGGGCGGACCGATGAGTTTCGGTAAGAGCAAGGCGCGCCTGCTGTCCGAAGATCAGGTGAAGACCACCCTGGCTGACGTCGCAGGTTGCGATGAAGCCAAGGAAGAAGTGGGCGAGCTGGTGGAATTCCTCCGGGATCCGGGCAAGTTCCAGCGTTTGGGCGGCCGCATTCCTCGCGGCGTGCTGATGGTGGGGCCTCCGGGTACCGGTAAAACCCTGCTGGCCAAGGCTATTGCGGGCGAAGCCAAGGTGCCTTTCTTCACCATTTCCGGTTCTGACTTCGTCGAGATGTTCGTGGGTGTCGGTGCCAGCCGTGTTCGCGACATGTTCGAGCAGGCGAAGAAGCACGCACCGTGCATCATCTTCATCGATGAAATCGACGCCGTTGGTCGCCATCGTGGCGCCGGCATGGGCGGCGGTCATGACGAGCGTGAGCAGACCCTCAACCAGTTGCTGGTTGAGATGGACGGCTTTGAAATGAATGACGGCATCATCGTCATCGCTGCAACCAACCGTCCGGATGTATTGGACCCTGCGTTGCTGCGTCCAGGCCGCTTCGACCGCCAGGTTGTGGTGGGCTTGCCGGATATCCGTGGCCGCGAACAGATCCTGAAAGTACACATGCGCAAAGTGCCAATGGGCGACGACGTGGCTCCGGCCGTGATCGCTCGGGGTACTCCAGGCTTCTCCGGCGCCGACCTGGCCAACCTGGTCAACGAGGCCTCGCTGTTTGCGGCTCGTACCGGCAAGCGCATCGTTGAAATGAAAGAATTCGAGTTGGCAAAAGACAAGATCATGATGGGCGCCGAGCGCAAGTCCATGGTCATGTCCGAGAAAGAAAAACAGAACACGGCTTATCACGAAGCCGGCCACGCCATTGTCGGTCGCGTCGTGCCTGAGCATGACCCGGTCTACAAAGTGTCGATCATTCCTCGTGGTCGGGCACTGGGTGTCACCATGTTCCTGCCGGAAGAGGATCGCTACAGCCTCTCCAAGCGTGCGCTGATCAGCCAGATATGCTCGCTGTACGGTGGTCGTATTGCCGAAGAGATGACTTTGGGCTTCGACGGTGTCACTACCGGCGCTTCCAACGACATCATGCGTGCGAGCCAGATTGCCAGGAATATGGTCACCAAGTGGGGCTTGTCGGAGAAGCTCGGTCCGTTGATGTACGCCGAAGAAGAGGGCGAAGTGTTCCTGGGGCGTGGTGGTGGCGGTCAAAATGCCAGTTTCTCCGGTGAGACAGCCAAGCTGATCGACTCCGAAGTGCGCAGCATCATTGACCAGTGCTACGGCACGGCCAAGCAGATCCTGACCGACAACCGCGACAAGCTGGATGCCATGGCTGACGCGCTGATGAAGTATGAGACCATTGATGCCGATCAGATCGACGACATCATGGCGGGGCGCGCACCTCGTGAGCCTCGCGATTGGGAGGGCGGTTCGGGCACCTCTGGCACCCCGCCAGTGGTTCAGAATGAACGCCCTGAAGCCCCGATCGGCGGGCCGGCAGCTGACCACTAAGGCTTGAAATGACTTCTGTGTTGTCCTCCACCCGGTTGCCTTGCGGCAATCGGGTTCTTGATTTGGCCCATACGCACGTCATGGGCATTCTCAATGTAACCCCCGATTCCTTTTCCGATGGCGGCCGTTTCAGCCAGCTTGATGCAGCTTTGCGTCATGCCGAGGCGATGGTGACGGCTGGCGCGACCTTGATCGATGTCGGTGGTGAGTCGACTCGTCCCGGCGCCCGCGTGGTCTCTCCTTTGGAGGAGTTGGAGCGGGTGGCGCCTATCGTCGAGCGGATTGCTCGCGAGTTGGACGTGATCATTTCGGTTGATACCTCAACGCCAGCCGTAATGCGTGAAACTGCGCGCCTGGGTGCTGGGTTGATCAACGATGTGCGCTCCCTCCAGCGTGAGGGTGCCTTGGATGCTGCTGCAGCGACCGGGTTGCCGGTATGCCTGATGCACATGCTGGGCGAGCCCGGAAATATGCAAGACAGCCCGCACTATGATGATCTTGTGGGTGAGGTCAGTGGCTTCCTGGCTGAGCGGGTCGTGCAGTGCGCTGCGGTCGGGATTCCTGCGGAAAAGATCATCCTTGATCCGGGATTTGGTTTCGCCAAGACCCTGCAACACAATTTAAGCCTGTTCAAGCACATGGAGTCCTTGCATGCCCTTGGTCGGCCCTTGTTGGTCGGCGTTTCGCGCAAGAGCATGATAGGGCTGGCTTTGAACCGTCCGGTGGGTGAGCGACTGTATGGCGGCCTTGCGCTGGCGGCGCTGGCGGTAACCAAGGGCGCGCGCATCTTGCGTGTGCATGATGTCGCCGAGACTGTGGACGTGGTGCGTATGATTGCCGCTGTAGAATCAGCCGAATAAGAATGATGGAGCACTTATGACTAAAAAATACTTTGGCACCGACGGTATCCGTGGTCGGGTCGGCGAGTTTCCTATTACTCCTGATTTCATGCTCAAGCTGGGTTGGGCGGCAGGTATGGCGTTCCGCAGCATGGGCGCATGCCGCATCCTGGTGGGCAAGGACACCCGTATTTCGGGTTACATGTTTGAATCTGCGCTGGAGGCCGGTTTGTCCGCTGCCGGTGCTGATGTAATGCTGCTGGGCCCTATGCCGACGCCGGCGATCGCTTACCTGACGCGTACCTTTCACGCTGAAGCCGGTATCGTGATCAGTGCCTCGCACAACC
The DNA here is from genome assembly GCF_024810135.1 of Pseudomonas sp. BIGb0164. NCBI lineage: Bacteria > Pseudomonadati > Pseudomonadota > Gammaproteobacteria > Pseudomonadales > Pseudomonadaceae > Pseudomonas > Pseudomonas sp. BIGb0164. The sequence goes on from NZ_JANUEA010000011.1 coordinate 277,941, forward strand.
CTCATGATGACAATGGCATCAAGTTCTTCTCGGGCCAAGGCACCAAGCTGCCAGACGAGATCGAGTTGATGATTGAAGAGCTGCTGGATGCGCCGATGACGGTGGTGGATTCCAGCAAGCTGGGCAAGGTGTCGCGCATCAATGACGCTTCCGGCCGCTATATCGAGTTCTGCAAGAGCAGCGTGCCGACCAGCACCAATTTTGCCGGTCTGAAAATTGTTGTCGACTGTGCTCACGGCGCTACCTACAAGGTCGCGCCGAGTGTGTTCAAGGAGCTGGGCGCCGATGTGACGGTGCTGTCGGCTCAGCCAAATGGTTTGAACATCAACGAAAACTGTGGCTCCACCCATACAGAGCAACTGCAGGCGGCCGTACTGGCTGAGCATGCGGATCTCGGTATCGCCTTCGATGGTGATGGCGATCGCGTGCTGATGGTTGATCACACCGGCGCTGTGGTGGACGGTGATGAGTTATTGTTCATCATTGCTCGCGACCTGCATGAGCGGGGCAAGCTGCAAGGCGGCGTCGTGGGTACGCTGATGAGCAACCTTGGGCTGGAACTGGCCCTGGCAGATTTAGGTATTCCTTTCGTTCGTGCGAATGTGGGCGACCGTTATGTGATCGCAGAACTGTTGGAGCGCAACTGGCAGGTGGGGGGTGAAAACTCCGGGCACGTTGTGTGCTTCCATCACACCACGACGGGCGATGCCATTATTGCCGCGCTGCAGGTTTTGCTGTCCTTGCGTCGTCGTGAAGAAAGCCTTGCCCAGGCCCGCCAGGCGCTGCGCAAGTGCCCTCAAGTGTTGCTCAATGTGCGCTTCTCGGGCGGTGAAAACCCGATCGAGCATCCGGCTGTCAAAGAGGCCTGCGAGCGTGTGACCCTGGCAATGGCGGGGCGTGGGCGGGTGCTGCTGCGCAAGTCCGGCACAGAGCCTTTGGTGCGTGTCATGGTCGAAGGCGACGACGAAACACAGGTTCGCGGCCATGCCGAAGACCTGGCAAAACTGGTAACTGAAGTTTGCGCCTGAATTCGGCTTGCCAGTGGTGATGTGGTTGGGTAACATCTGCGCCCACTTTGACCGACGAGGTACAGCATGCGTCGCACTATGGTAGCTGGTAACTGGAAGATGCACGGTACCCGCGCCAGTGTCGCTGAGCTGATCAACGGCCTTCGTCACTTGGCCTTGCCAAGCGGTGTCAATGTCGCGGTTTTCCCACCTTGCTTGCATATCAACCAAGTGGTTGATGGCTTGAAAGGCAAGTCGATCCAGGTCGGCGCGCAGAACTCTGCGGTGGAGCCGATGCAAGGTGCGTTGACCGGTGAGATTTCGCCGAGTCAGCTGGTTGATGCGGGTTGTTCCTATGTGCTCGTCGGGCACTCCGAGCGCCGTCAGATGATGGGCGAGCGTGATGGGACACTCAATCGCAAGTTCGCAGCGGCACAGGCTTGTGGCTTGATTCCAGTGTTGTGCGTAGGGGAGACCCTTGCAGAGCGCGAATCGGGCAAGACTCTTGAAGTTGTCTCGCGTCAGCTGGGCAGCATCATCGAGGAGCTGGGTGTTGGTGCGTTTGCAAAGGCAGTAATTGCTTACGAGCCGGTCTGGGCCATTGGCACCGGGCTGACTGCTACACCGCAACAGGCGCAGGATGTGCACGCAGCCATCCGCGCACAGTTGGCGGCAGAGAATTCTGAGGTCGCACAAGGTGTGCGGCTTCTATACGGCGGCAGCGTGAAGGCGGCCAATGCGGTCGAACTGTTCGGCATGCCGGATATCGATGGGGGGCTCATTGGTGGAGCTTCCCTGAATGCAGATGAGTTCGGTGCGATCTGTCGCGCCGCGGGAAACTGAAAAAATGCTGGAAACAGTCGTAGTCGTTTTTCATCTGTTGGCTGCCCTGGGCGTAGTTGCCCTGGTTTTGTTGCAACAGGGTAAAGGTGCGGATGCTGGTGCGTCTTTCGGTGCAGGTGCTTCAAATACTGTGTTCGGAAGCCAAGGTTCCTCTACCTTTCTTAGTAAGTTTACTGCTATACTTGCCGCAGGTTTCTTCATAACCAGCTTAGGGTTAGGTTACTTTGCTAAAGAGAAAGCTCATGTGCTGACTCAAGTAGGTTTGCCAAACCCAGCGGTGTTGGAAGTACCAAAAGCAAAACCGGCTTCTGATGATGTCCCGGTGCTTCAAGAGCAAAAGTCGGCTACTCCAGCGACTGACGTACCTCCAGCTCAAGAGCAAAAGTAAGAAGGGTTGTAAACGCTGTATTGCCGAGGTGGTGGAATTGGTAGACACGCAACCTTGAGGTGGTTGTGCCCATAGGGTGTAGGGGTTCGAGTCCCCTTCTCGGTACCAATTATCAGGAGAGCCCGCTGTTGCGGGCTTTCTTGTAGGTGGAAGGTTACATTGACCCTGTAAGGGATCGGTCGTATACTTCCGCCCCAGCTTTGTCGCGGGGTGGAGCAGTCTGGTAGCTCGTCGGGCTCATAACCCGAAGGTCGTCGGTTCAAATCCGGCCCCCGCAACCAGTTTTAGCGGAGCCCCTTTTAAGGGGCTTTTTGTTAGCTGGACACTTTCAACGCCGCTGTTCGACGGCGTTTCAAGGATGGGCGTTTCGCCCATTTTTTTATTTTGCACAGCATGCACATACATGCACGAGGGGGTTCAGGTGTCGAGCAAGCTAGAAGAGTTGCAGGCCTTGTTGGCCCCGGTGGTCGTGGCCCTAGGCTATGAATGCTGGGGTATTGAGTTTTCGGCTCAAGGTCGCCACTCAATGTTGCGCGTTTATATCGATAAAGAGGGCGGCGTGCTGGTGGACGATTGTGCCATTGTCAGCCGTCAGATCAGCGGTGTCCTGGATGTTGAAGATCCAATTTCCGTTGAATACACCCTCGAAGTTTCCTCGCCAGGCATGGAACGCCCACTGTTCACTATTGATCAGTTTGCAAAATTTGCCGGTGAACAAGTGAAGATCAGGCTGCGATCTCCCTTTGAAGGGCGACGCAACTTTCAGGGCCTTCTGCGCGGTGTAGAAGAACAGGATGTCGTGGTGCAGGTAGACGACCATGAGTTCCTGTTGCCGATCGATATGATCGACAAGGCCAACATTATTCCCAGTTTTGACTGAGACGCGGATCCCGCGGATCCAATGGCTTGCGAAAGGCGAGGCGTACGATGAGCAAAGAAGTACTGCTGGTTGTTGAGTCGGTATCCAATGAAAAGGGCGTACCGGCAAACGTGATTTTTGAAGCGCTGGAGCTGGCTCTGGCCACTGCTACCAAAAAGCGTTTTGAAGACGAAGTTGATCTGCGTGTGGAAATCAACCGCCACACCGGTGCCTATGAGACTTTCCGTCGCTGGACGGTCGTCGAAGAGGCCGATCTTGATGATCCGGCCATCGAAACCTGGCCGAGCAAGGTTGCGCAAACGCATCCTGGCGCCAAGGTCGGTGATGTCGTCGAAGAAAAGATCGAATCGATCGAATTCGGCCGTATTGCTGCACAGACCGCCAAACAGGTCATCGTGCAGAAGGTTCGCGAAGCCGAGCGCGCTCAAGTCGTTGACGCCTATCGCGAGCGCCTGGGTGAAATCATCTCCGGCACCGTGAAAAAAGTGACCCGCGACAACGTGATCGTCGACTTGGGCAACAACGCCGAGGCGTTGCTGGCCCGCGAAGACATCATCTCCCGCGAAACCTTCCGTGTTGGCGTGCGTCTGCGTGCGCTGCTCAAGGAAATCCGTACCGAAAACCGCGGCCCTCAGTTGATCCTGTCGCGTACCGCGCCGGAAATGCTGATCGAGCTGTTCCGTATCGAAGTACCGGAAATCGCCGAAGGCCTGATCGAAGTCATGGCTGCATCCCGCGACCCGGGTTCGCGCGCCAAGATCGCGGTCCGCTCCAAGGACAAACGCATTGACCCGCAAGGCGCCTGCATCGGTATGCGCGGTTCGCGCGTGCAAGCAGTGTCTGGCGAGCTCGGTGGTGAGCGTGTGGACATCGTCCTGTGGGACGACAACCCGGCGCAGTTCGTGATCAACGCCATGTCGCCGGCTGAAGTGGCGGCAATTATCGTTGACGAAGATGCCCATGCGATGGACATCGCCGTTGGCGCAGACAATCTGGCTCAGGCCATTGGTCGTGGTGGTCAGAACGTGCGTCTGGCCAGCCAACTGACCGGCTGGACCCTGAACGTGATGACCGAATCGGACATCCAGGCTAAGCAGCAAGCTGAAACCGGTGACATCCTGCGCAACTTCATCGACGAGCTGGAAGTCGACGAAGAGCTGGCACAGGTGCTGGTAGATGAAGGCTTCACCAGCCTGGAAGAGATTGCCTACGTACCGTTGGAAGAAATGCTCAACATCGACGGCTTTGACGAGGAAATCGTCAACGAGCTTCGCGCTCGGGCCAAGGATCGCTTGTTGACTAAAGCCATCGCTACTGAGGAAAAGCTGGCAGACGCCCATCCGGCCGAAGACCTGCTCTCGCTTGAGGGTATGGACAAGGATTTGGCGATGGAACTGGCGGTGCGCGGCGTAATTACCCGCGAAGACCTGGCCGAGCAGTCTATTGACGATCTGCTCGACATCGACGGCATTGACGATGATCGTGCCGGCAAGTTGATCATGGCCGCCCGAGCCCATTGGTTCGAGTAACTAGGCGCGGCCTGAGGAGAGAAGTGCATGACGCAAGTCACGGTGAAACAACTGGCCGATGAGGTCAAAACACCGGTAGAGCGCCTGTTGCAGCAGATGCGTGAGGCAGGTCTGCCGCACACCGCCGCCGATGAAGGTGTGAGCGACAGTGAGAAGCAGTCTTTGCTGACTCACTTGAAGAGCAGCCACAAGGCGAAAGTGGAAGAACCGCGCAAGATTACATTGCAGCGCAAAACCACCAGCACCCTGCGTGTTGCGGGTAGCAAGAGCATCAGCGTTGAAGTACGCAAGAAGAAAGTCTTCGTACAGCGCAGCCCGGAAGAAATCGAAGCCGAGCGCAAACGCGAACTGGAAGAACGTCGCGCAGTAGAAAATGCTGCTCGTCAGAAGGCTGAAGAAGAAGCCAAGCGTCGCGCCGAAGAAGAAGCGCGTCGCCAGCCTGCTGCTGCGCAACCTGCTGTTACTGAAGCGGTCGCTGCGCCTAGCGCGCCAGTAGAAGCTGTACGTGAGGCCGCTCCGGTTGCCCCTGCGCCAGCACCTGCTGCAGACACTCGCAAGCGTGACGAACCGCGTCGTCCGGACAAACCACGTGCTGACGATAACAATCGTCGCGGTGGTGGTGGCGATGGCGAGCGCAAAAACGCTCCGCATCGTGCTTCGGTCAAAGAGAAAGCGCCTGCTCCACGCGTTGCCCCACGTACTACCGACGAAGAAAGCGATGGCTTCCGTCGTGGTGGTCGCGGCAAGGCCAAGCTGAAAAAGCGCAACGCCCACGGTTTCCAGAGCCCAACCGGCCCTGTCGTGCGTGAAGTGAAAATCGGCGAGACCATCACTGTTGGCGACCTCGCCCAGCAGATGTCGGTCAAGGCTGCTGAAATCATCAAGTTCATGTTCAAGCTGGGCACTCCGGCCACCATCAACCAGGTACTGGATCAGGAAACTGCCCAACTGGTTGCTGAAGAGCTGGGCCACAAAGTGACCCTGGTCAGCGACACCGCCCTGGAAGATTCCCTGGCCGAGTCCCTGAAGTTTGAAGGTGAAGCGGTTTCCCGTGCACCAGTCGTGACCGTAATGGGCCACGTTGACCACGGTAAGACCTCCCTGCTCGACTACATCCGTCGTGCCAAGGTGGCTGCTGGTGAAGCCGGTGGTATCACCCAGCACATCGGTGCATACCACGTTGAAACCGACCGTGGCATGGTGACGTTCCTCGATACCCCGGGTCACGCCGCGTTTACCGCAATGCGTGCCCGTGGTGCCAAGGCGACCGACATCGTGATCCTGGTGGTTGCGGCGGACGACGGCGTGATGCCACAAACCATCGAGGCTGTTCAGCACGCTCAGGCGGCTGGCGTTCCTCTGGTGGTTGCAGTGAACAAAATCGACAAGCCGGGCGCCGATCTCGATCGCATCCGTAGCGAACTGTCGGTTCACGGCGTGACCTCCGAAGAGTGGGGTGGCGACACTCCATTCGTACCGGTCTCCGCGAAAATGGGTACCGGCGTTGACGAACTGCTCGAAGCCGTTCTGTTGCAAGCCGAAGTGCTGGAACTGACTGCTACGCCATCGGCTCCTGGTCGTGGTGTTGTGGTTGAATCCCGCCTCGACAAGGGCCGTGGCCCGGTTGCGACCGTCCTGGTTCAAGACGGTACCCTGCGCCAAGGCGACATGGTCCTGGTCGGTTCGAATTACGGCCGTGTACGCGCCATGCTCGACGAGAACGGCAAGCCAATCAAGGAAGCAGGTCCTGCTATCCCGGTCGAGATCCTCGGCCTGGACGGTACTCCGGACGCTGGTGACGAGATGAGCGTGGTTGCCGACGAGAAGAAAGCCCGCGAAGTGGCTCTGTTCCGTCAAGGCAAGTTCCGCGAAGTCAAACTGGCCCGTGCTCACGCCGGCAAGCTGGAAAACATCTTCGAGAACATGGGCCAGGAAGAGAAGAAGACGCTCAACATCGTCCTCAAATCTGACGTACGTGGTTCCCTCGAAGCGTTGAACGGCGCCTTGAACGGCCTGGGTAACGACGAAGTGCAAGTGCGCGTTGTCGGTGGCGGTGTCGGTGGTATCACCGAGTCCGACGCCAACCTGGCACTGGCTTCCAACGCTGTACTGTTCGGCTTCAACGTGCGTGCCGATGCCGGCGCTCGCAAGATCGTCGAGCAGGAAGGCCTGGACATGCGTTACTACAACGTCATCTACGACATCATCGAAGACGTCAAGAAAGCCCTCACCGGCATGCTTGGCAGCGACGTCCGGGAGAACATCCTGGGTATCGCCGAAGTGCGTGACGTGTTCCGCTCGCCGAAATTCGGCGCGATCGCCGGTTGCATGGTGGTTGAAGGCACCGTGTACCGTAACCGTCCAATCCGTGTACTGCGTGAAGACATCGTTATCTTCGAAGGCGAGCTGGAATCCCTGCGCCGCTTCAAGGATGACGCTTCCGAAGTACGTGCCGGCATGGAATGCGGTATCGGCGTCAAGAGCTACAACGACGTCAAGGTTGGCGACAAGATCGAAGTCTTCGAGAAGGTCCAGGTTGCTCGCAGCCTCTAACTCGCGCACTTCCGGAGCCACGCGGCGTGTGGGCATGCAAATGCCCCGCGCAGCGTACGGACTCTAAACGCAACGCCCGGTCTGGCTTTTGTCAGGCCGGGCGTTTGCCGCTTTCAGACCCCACGGGTTTCACCGTGTGGCAGTAACAGGTAACAAGACATGGCAAAAGAATACAGCCGTACCCAGCGTATCGGCGATCAGATGCAGCGCGAGCTGGCCCAACTGATCCGTCGCGAAGTCAAAGACCCCCGTGTTGGCCTGGTCACCATCACCGCCGTAGAAGTGAGCCGTGACGTGGGTCACGCCAAGATCTTCATCACCGTGATGGGCCAGGACAGCAGCGAAGAAATCGCGCAAAGCATCAAGGTGCTCAACTCTGCCGCAGGTTTCCTGCGCATGCAGTTGGCCCGCGAAATGAAGCTGCGCAGTGTTCCCCAGTTGCACTTCCACTACGACGAAAGCGTCGTGCGTGGTGCGCACCTGTCGGCACTGATCGAGCGCGCCGTGGCTGAAGACAGCCAGCACCCGTCCACACCTGAAGACGCCAAGGAGTAAGCGGTGGCTCAGGTCAAACGTATCCGTCGCAACGTCAGCGGCATCATTCTGCTCGACAAGCCCATTGGCTTCACCTCCAATGCCGCGTTGCAGAAGGTTCGCTGGCTGCTCAATGCCGAAAAGGCCGGGCACACCGGCAGCCTCGACCCACTGGCCACCGGCGTATTGCCGTTGTGCTTTGGCGAGGCCACCAAGTTCTCGCAATACCTGCTCGATTCCGACAAGGGTTACGAAACCCTGATGCAACTGGGCAAGACCACCACCACGGCTGATGCCGAGGGTGATGTCCTGCAGGTTCGCGACGTGACCGTTGGTCGCTCTGATATCGAGGCTGCGTTACCCGGTTTTCGTGGGCAAATCAGTCAGATACCGCCGATGTACTCGGCTCTCAAGCGTGATGGGCAACCCCTTTACAAGCTGGCACGTGCGGGCGAAGTAGTGGAGCGCGAAGCGCGTTCTGTTACTATTGCGCGCTTGGAATTGCTCGCCTGTGAAGGCGACACCGCGCGTCTGGCCGTGGACTGCAGCAAAGGCACCTATATCCGTACCCTGGTGGAAGATATTGGTGAACATCTTGGTTGCGGTGCGTACGTTGCAGAGTTGCGACGCACACAGGCCGGCCCTTTCACCCTGGCCCAGACGGTCACGCTGGAAGAGTTGGAAGCGGTACACGCCGAAGGCGGCAATGAAGCGGTTGATCGCTTCCTGATGCCATCGGACAGCGGTTTGCTGGATTGGCCATTACTGCACTTCTCGGAGCACAGCGCGTTCTACTGGCTCAACGGCCAGCCGGTACGTGCCCCGGATGCCCCGAAGTTCGGCATGGTGCGGGTACAGGATCATAATGGTCGCTTCATCGGGATCGGTGAAGTGAGCGAAGACGGGCGCATCGCGCCACGTCGACTGATTCGGTCAGAATGACCGAACGAGTGTGGCTGTTAACAGGCACGGTCAACACTCATTTTTAGATACAGGGATTTGTCCCTGGCCTGTTGAAACTGCCCTTTGGGTGGTTTCCTGAAAAAAGGATTGCCTCATGGCTCTCGACGTTCAAGAAAAAGCACAAATCGTTGCTGACTATCAGCAAGCTGTTGGTGACACTGGTTCGCCAGAAGTGCAAGTTGCACTGCTGACCCACAACATCAACAAGCTGCAAGGTCACTTCAAGGCCAACGGTAAAGATCACCACTCCCGTCGTGGTCTGATCCGCATGGTAAACCAGCGCCGTAAGCTGCTGGACTACCTGAAAGGCAAGGATCTGGGTCGTTATCAGACTCTGATCGGTCGCCTGGGTCTGCGTCGCTAATAAGCGATTGCGCTAGAGGTTGGTTGTCTGCCGTGTGTCAGTGGGATTCCCGCTGGCTCATGGTAGGCTCCCAGCCTCAAGTTTTATCTGGATACACGTTTTACCCCTGGACCTGGTTCGGGCCGATTCCCGACATTGCCCAAGAATTTCGCAAGAAGACACGTTCCCCCAAGAGCCACAAAGAAGGTAGGACACCGTGAACCCGGTTATCAAAAAATTCCAGTTCGGTCAGTCGACCGTTACCCTCGAGACAGGCCGTATCGCCCGTCAAGCCTCCGGCGCAGTGCTGGTTACCGTTGACGACGACGTTACCGTTCTGGTGACCGTGGTTGGCGCCAAGACCGCTGACCCGAGCAAAGGCTTCTTCCCTCTGTCCGTTCACTACCAGGAAAAGACTTACGCTGCCGGTAAGATCCCTGGCGGTTTCTTCAAGCGCGAAGGCCGTCCTTCCGAGAAAGAAACCCTGACTTCCCGACTGATCGACCGTCCGATCCGTCCGCTGTTCCCAGAAGGCTTCATGAACGAAGTGCAGGTTGTCTGCACCGTCGTTTCCACCAGCAAGAAGACCGATCCGGACATCGCTGCGATGATCGGTACCTCGGCTGCCCTGGCCATCTCCGGCATTCCTTTCGATGGCCCGATCGGCGCTGCCCGCGTTGCGTTCCACGAAAGCACCGGCTACCTGCTGAACCCGACTTACGAGCAACTTAAAGCATCGAGCCTGGACATGGTCGTTGCCGGTACGTCGGAAGCCGTATTGATGGTTGAATCGGAAGCCAAAGAGCTGACCGAAGACCAGATGCTGGGCGCCGTGCTGTTCGCCCACGACGAGTTCCAGGCTGTCATCAAGGCTGTCACCGAGCTGGCTGCCGAAGCGGCCAAGCCAACCTGGACCTGGGCGCCACAAGCTGAAGCCACCGAACTGCTGGGCGCTATCCGCTCCGAGTTCGGCGCTGCCATCTCCGACGCCTACACCATCACCGTCAAGGCCGACCGTTACGCTCGCCTGGGCGAGCTGAAAGACCAGGTTGTGGCCAAGCTGTCCGGTGAAGAAGGCCAGCCTTCCGCCAGCGACGTCAAAGCGGCTTTCGGCGAGATCGAATACCGCACCGTTCGCGAAAACATCGTAAACGGCAAGCCACGCATCGACGGCCGCGACACCCGCACCGTACGTCCGCTGAACATCGAAGTTGGTGTTCTGCCGAAGACTCACGGTTCGGCGCTGTTCACCCGTGGTGAAACCCAGGCCCTGGTGGTCGCGACCCTGGGTACTGCCCGTGACGCGCAGCTGCTGGACACCCTGGAAGGCGAGAAAAAAGACCCGTTCATGCTGCACTACAACTTCCCTCCGTTCTCGGTGGGCGAGTGTGGTCGCATGGGTGGCGCTGGTCGTCGCGAAATCGGCCACGGCCGTCTGGCGCGCCGTTCGGTACAGGCCATGCTGCCTGCTGCTGACGTGTTCCCTTACACCATTCGTGTTGTGTCGGAAATCACCGAATCCAACGGTTCCAGCTCCATGGCTTCCGTTTGCGGTGCTTCCCTGGCGCTGATGGACGCCGGTGTGCCGATGAAGGCGCCGGTTGCCGGTATCGCCATGGGCCTGGTTAAAGAAGGCGAGAAGTTCGCCATCCTGACCGACATCCTGGGTGACGAAGACCACCTGGGCGACATGGACTTCAAAGTAGCCGGTACCGCCAAAGGTGTGACCGCGCTGCAGATGGACATCAAGATCAAGGGTATCACCGAAGAGATCATGGAAATCGCCCTGGGCCAAGCCCTGGAAGCGCGCCTGAACATCCTCGGCCAGATGAACCAGATCATTGGTCAGTCCCGTACCGAGCTGTCGGAAAATGCTCCGACCATGATCGCGATGAAAATCGACACCGACAAAATCCGTGATGTCATCGGTAAAGGCGGCGCGACCATCCGTGCGATCTGCGAAGAAACCAAGGCTTCGATCGATATCGAAGACGACGGCTCCATCAAGATCTTCGGCGAAACCAAGGAAGCGGCTGAAGCTGCACGTCAGCGCGTACTGGGCATCACCGCTGAGGCCGAGATCGGCAAGATCTACGTCGGTAAGGTTGAGCGCATCGTCGACTTCGGCGCATTCGTGAACATCCTGCCGGGCAAAGACGGTCTGGTTCACATCTCCATGCTGAGCGACGCTCGCGTTGAGAAAGTGACCGACATCCTGAAAGAAGGCCAGGAAGTCGAAGTACTGGTATTGGACGTGGACAACCGCGGCCGTATCAAGCTGTCCATCAAGGACGTCGCAGCAGCCAAGGCGTCGGGCGTTTAATCAACCCCAGGCTTCACGCTGAAAAAAGGACCCCTCGGGGTCCTTTTTTTATGGGAGCGGGAAAGTGAAGGGAAATCAGCCATTTACCCGGAGTCAAAAGCCGCAACTTGCATGCAGGCACGATGGGCTTCATGCAAGTTGCACGATTTCGAAAATTGCGTGTTTTTATAAGTTATTGATTTATATGGATTTAAATGTCTTTCGCGACTTGGCACACTGCCTGCAATATCCCTGTTAACGCTGCAGCATCAAGGTTCATGTGCTGCGGACTTTTAATAAAACAGGAGTTACTCGTATGAAGAAGTTCGCTCTCGCTACTGCTACCGCTCTGACTCTGGCCATGGGTGCTAACGTAGCCTTTGCTCAGACTTCCCAAGCCCCTATGACTTTGGCGGCTGGTGAAGCGACCAAGGCTAAAGAAAGCGTTTCGGATACTTGGATCACCACCAAAGTTAAATCCGATCTGCTGACCGAGAAAGGCATTCCAGGCTCGGACATCAAGGTTGAAACCAACAAAGGCGTGGTTTCCCTGTCGTCCACAGTCGCTATCTCTGATTCGCAGAAAGCCACTGCCGTAGCGATCACCAAGAAAATCAAAGGTGTAACCGCCGTATCCGCTGATGGCCTGATGGCTGGCGGTGCTACCAAGGCTGACGGCATCGACAAGACCAAGGGCGCCGCTGCCAGCGCTAAAGAGTCGACCTCTGATACCTGGATCACCACCAAAGTGAAAGCTGATCTGGTAACCGAGAAAGGCATTCCTGGCACCGACATCAAAGTCGAAACCAACAAAGGTGTAGTTTCCCTGTCTTCGGCTGTAGCAGTCACTGAAGCCCAGAAAACCACCGCGGTGAACATCACCAAGAAAATCAAAGGCGTTAAAGCTGTATCGGCCGATGGCCTGAAGGCAGAGTAATGCTTAAGGATTCGTCTTGAACTAGACGGCGGCGGCTTAAGGTGAGTTAGATATCCACCCAATGCACCTCTGGAGTTCATGCGACCGACCACACGGATGTGGTCATTACAGGCCCCGGCATTCGTGTCGGGGCCTGTTCTATTTGAGGTTGGATAAAAAAACTTCATCACAACAGATATCCCATGTGGGAGCGGGCTTGCCCGCGAAAGCGTCGTGTCAGCTAACCGATGGGTCGACTGATTCACCGCATTCGCGGGCAAGCCCGCTCCCACAGTTGGATGAGGTGCTGAGGAGGTTACTCAGCATCCAGATGCATCGGGGTCACCACCCGGCCATCTTTCTCCGCCTGTCCCAGGTTCGCATCAATGAAGTACACCCGTTCATCTTCAAGCTGCCCCTTGTCCACCAAGTAGTCCTTGATCGTGCTGGCGCGGTCCTGACCCAGTTGACGCAGCAAGACGTCACTGGTGCTCCAGAACTTGATCACGCCCTCACGCAGCTTCGCAGAGCGGTCGTCGTTGCTCAGGTCTTTCCACTCTGCTGGCGGTTGTTGCTTCAGGCGGGTGCGATAAATGCCTTCCAGCAACGGCGCTTTCTCTTTCTCCGGTACGACCAACAGCGAGGCCTGGGCCGGGACTTTATCGCCGCGACGCTGCAGGATCTTGTAGTAGTTGTATTGGTATTCACGCTCCAGGCGTTGTGCCGCCAGGAAAGGACCGTCGCTGCTGGCGGCTGCGGTCCCTTCGATTTCCAGGCGCAAGGCTGGGCGTTCTTTCAAGGCTTTGGCCAGGCTGTTCAAGGCGCCTTCGGCATCCTTGCTCAAATCGCTGGAACCTGCAGCGAAGGACACGTTGCCCAAATCCTCAGCACCGCCGCCGGAAATCAGCCCACCAATGAATTTGAAGGGGGCCGTAGCGGCACGTACCACCAGGTTGCGCAGGGTCTGCCACACAATCGGCATCACGCTGAATTGCGGGTTGTTCAAGTCGCCGGTCACCGGCAGCTCGATGGAGATCTTGCCATCGCTGTCCTTGAGCAAGGCAATGGCCAGGCGAATCGGCAGGTCCACGGCGTCCGCGCTGTCGACTTTTTCACCCAGTTGCAGTTGCTCGACCACCACTTTGTTTTCGGCTTTGAGCTGGCCCTTGGTGATCACATAGTGCAGGTCGAGGTTCAGCCGGCCTTTGCGAATACGGAAGCCAGCGAACTTGCCGGAGTAGGGGGTCAGGGTGGTCAGTTCGACACGCTTGAAGCTGGTGGCGATATCCAGCGCGGCCATCGGGTCGAACGGGTTCACGCTGCCCTTGATGGTCACGGGTGCATAGCGGTCCACCTTGCCGTTGATGTTGACGCTGGCCGGCTTGGCCTGGCGACTGTCAATGGTGCCGATCTGGCCGTTGAGCTGTTGGATCGCCGTGGCGAAGTTGGGTGTCAGGCTGAAGTCGGCAAAGTTGGCCGACCCGTCATTGATCGCAATTTGCCCGATGCGAATGCCCAACGGCTTTTCCTTGCTGGCGGGCTTGGATGTTTTGTCGGCGGGTTGCGGGATCAACAGGTCATCGACGTTGGTGGTGCGGTCGTCGTTGATCATGAAGCGCGCATACGGTTGCAGCAGGTTGACCTTGTCGATCGACAGGCTGTCGCCATGCTGGTAGTTCACGCCCTCCAGCACCAGACGCTGCCATTTGACGAAGTCGCGGGTCTTGAGGGTGTCCAGGGTATGCAATTGATCGACTTGCGCACGGCCGGTGACCTGCAGTTTCAGCGGGTCCGCGCTTTTGAGGTTCACATCCAGGTTGCTGCCCAACATGCCGCTGCGCAGTTCCAGGCGAATGAACGGGCTGATATAGGACTGGGCAACCCGCAGGTCGATGTCCTGGGTGTTCACTTTCAGCTTGGCGCTGATCGGGTTGAGGTTCACTTCGCCGGTCGCGAGGATCTTGCCTTGCTTGCCCAGGCCGGTGTCGACCTTCAAGGTGAAGGGGCTCTGGTTGAGGCTGTCGAAGTTCTGTACATCGACATTCAGCGGGCCCAGTTCCAGCGCGACGGCAGGTTTGACCTGGCGGTCGGCCAGGTGCACCTGATAATTGCGCAGCTGTACGTCTTTGAGCAGCACCTGCCAGGGTTTGCTCGGCGCGGCAGGTTCAGGTTTGGGCGAGTCAGCGGTGGCCGGTGCGGTGGCGGGTTCCGCCTTGGCCGGTTTACTCGGTTGACTGGCAAACAGCTTCTGCCAGTCCAGTTGCCCATCGGCCTCGCGGGCGGCCCAGGTTTCGAGCTTGTTGCTGCGGATCTTGCCGACCACCACCTGCTGCTTGGCCAGGTCAACCGTGGTTTCGCTGACGTCCAGGCGCTCCAGACGCGCCAACGGCCGCCCGTCCGGGGCCTTGATTGCAAACGGCGCGATGCTCGCTGCGGTGTTGGTCAGGTTGAGTTCGGTCTCTTTGGCCAGGCTGAACTTATAGTCGGTGCTGAAATTCAATACACCGTCTTCAAGCACCAGCGGCAAGGCATCACGTACATACGGCCACCAGGCTTTCATCTTGCCATCGGTGACTTTCAGGGTGCCCTCGGACATGATCGGCACCAGGCTGAAATTGCCTTTCCAGTCGATTTGCCCGCCTTCAGGGCCTGCGGCCACCAACGTCATGTCGGCGTTGTCTTCGGGCAGGGTGCTGAGGTTTTTCAGCTCGAAGTCGAGTTTGTCGTAGAGGAATTCGATCGGCTCGCTGGGACGCAGATCCTGGAAATGCACATAGCCGCTCGCCAGCTTGATGCGCTCGATGCGCAGCGGGAATGGTTTGGCGTTGGGATCGGCCGGGGTCGGCTCGCTCGGCGGCAGCTTGAACAGTTGCGCCAGGTTCAGTTGGCCCGACTTGTCGAACAGCAGCTCGGTCTTGGGTTTGTCCAACTCGACGTCTGCCAGGTGCAGGGCGCGGGTCCAGAGGCTGTCGATCTGCAGGTTGGCGTAAAGGCGTTCGAAGCCGACTTGTTCCTTGCCGGGTTCACCGATTTGCAGGCCCCACACGGTCAGCTCCAGGCTGAACGGGTTGAGCTCGATGCGCTCGATGCGCGCGGGCACGGTAGCGTAATGGGCCAACTGTTGGTTGGCGATGCGAAGCGCAATGCCGGGCAAAATCAAAAAGCCCAGCAAGCTGTACAGAGCCAGAGCAGTCAACAAGGCGCCGACGGCGCGAATCAATCCTTTGGGCATGGGTGACGCCATCTGTGTCGAACGAGAGTGCCTTGGAGTATGGCACGGGTTTTCGGTTCCGAAGAACAGGCTCCGTTGGGATAACTCCTACAGTTGCAGGATCAGGGTTTTCAACGGCGGCTGCTGGTCACGGGACGGGAAGTCGGCGCCCGGTGTCATGACGGTCCACTCGCGGACCGGTCGACCGGCTTTTTCGGCGCAGCGCAGTACCTGTTCACGCCAGTCATCCATGCTGACCTTCGCCAGGTTGTTGCAGCAGATCAGCACGCCGTCGTCGGCGGTGGCCAGCAATGCCGGCTTGAGCAGGCTCTGGTAGTCGCGCAACAGGTCAACGGTGCCGAAGGCGCTCTTGGCCCAGGCCGGAGGGTCGAGCAGTACCAGGTCGTATTGACGCTGCTCCAGGCGCGGGTAGCTCGGCAACTTCTGGCCGCGCCGCTGAGTGATCGGCAGCCCCGCCAATTGGCGAATCGCCGGGAAGTAGTCGGACTGCACGAATTCCATGGTGGGCAATTGCGGGTTCAACAGGCCGTTTTCGCGCCCGACCGCCAGGTTGCCCTCGGCAAAGTCCAGGTTGCACACCTCGCGGGCGCCCCCGGCTGCCGCGCTCAAGCCCACGCCGCAGGTGTAGGCAAACAAGTTCAGCACGCTCTTGCCGGCGCTGTGGGCCTTGACCCAGCCGCGCGTGTTGCGCAAGTCGAGGAACAGCAGCGGGTCTTGCCCGGCATGCCGACCGCGCACACGGTAGTTGAGGCCCCACTCCTGGCCGACCAGGTCCTCCAAGGCCGCGGGTTCGGCGCGGTACACCGTGTCTTCACGGTCGATCCGCGAATTGCCACGGGAGCGGTCGTTGTAGACCAGCAACAATTCCAGGCCCATGTACTGATTGATCAGTTGATGCAGGTCCAGCAGGTCGGCGGTTTCCAGCGACTGGTGGAAGCTTTGCACCAGCAGTTGCGGGCCATAGCGGTCGATGGTCAGGCCTCCAGCGCCCTCCTGGCTGCCGTGGAACAACCGGTAGCAGTCGGTGCCTTGGGCGTGCAGCTCGTTGATCAGGTCTTGGCGATAGTCGAGGGCGGCGCGCAGCGCCTGATTCAGAGGAGACATGGAGCGCGCCTTGCTGGGAAAAGAGGGCGCGAAGTTTAACAGTTATGCGGCGTTGCCTACATCAACCCCATCCGCCGATGGGCGCGCTGCACTGAACCATTGCGCATGGCCCAGCGCAGCAGTGGCGCACTGCGTTTTACCCCGGCGCGGATCATCTGGCGCTGCAACGGGCTTTGGTGCTGTTCGAGCAGGGTGCTCGCCCATTCCGGCAGCAGATCGATCCCGGCCTGCATCATCAAGCTGCCAAAGGGCTTGGCCAGGGTGCTAGGGGCGGGCGCATTGACCAGCAGGCGCAACACTTCGCGACTGCGCTCATCGCACAACAGTTGAGGGCGGATACGCTCCAGATAATCCGAAACGTCCTGCCGTGAACGGGGAACATGCCGCGCGCCCAGGCGTTCAGCCACCAAGGCGATTTCGCTGTAGTAGCGGTCCTGATCCCGCCCCGAGAGATGAGGGTTGCGATAGCGCAGGTGCGCCGCCAGAAAATTGCTGACTTCCGCCACGTGCACCCAGGTCAGCAACTCTGGGTCGCTGGCCGCGTAAGGTCGCCCATCCGGTGCGTGGCCGACCACTTGCAAGTGAATGGTGCGCACTTTTTCGATCAGCCATTCGGCGTCTTTGCGGGAGCCGAAGGTGGTGCCGGAGATGAACTGCGAGGTGCGCCGCAAACGCCCGAGCATGTCCTGGCGGAAATTCGAATGGTCCCACACACCCGCCAGGGCCAGTGGGTGCAAGGCTTGCAACATCAAGGCGCTGATGCCGCCGATCAACATGCTGCTGAAGTCGCCATGCACTTGCCAGCTCACCGAGTCGGGCCCGAACAGGCCAGGATCGCCCTTGGGGTTTTCCAGGTCCAGTTGGCCCAGTGACAAGCCGGTGAGGCTCATCAACTGGGTTTCGATACGGCTGCGGATAAATTCCATGGCGACTCAAGGGTTCCTATCGGTTCAGGCGTTTGTCGATCAGGCCGTCCACCACGCTCGGGTCGGCCAGGGTCGAGGTGTCGCCCAGGCTGTCGAGTTCGTTGCAGGCGATCTTGCGCAAGATACGCCGCATGATCTTGCCGGAGCGGGTTTTTGGCAGGGCTGGCGCCCATTGGATCAGTTCCGGCTTGGCAAAGCTGCCGATTTCCTTGCTGACCAGTTCCAGCAGGTGTTTTTTCAGTGTGTCGCTGGGTTCTACGCCATTCATGGGGGTGACGAAGGCATAGATGCCCTGGCCTTTGACGTCATGGGGGTAACCCACCACTGCGGCCTCAGCGACCTGGTCGTGCAGCACCAGTGCGCTTTCCACTTCGGCGGTGCCGATACGGTGGCCGGACACGTTGATCACATCATCGATGCGCCCGGTGATCCAGTAGTCGCCGTCCTCATCGCGGCGAGCGCCATCGCCGGTGAAGTAGTAGCCGGGGTAGGGCTTGAAGTAGGTATCGATCATGCGCTGCGGGTCGCCGTAGACACTGCGGATCTGCCCGGGCCAACTGGCCTTGATCGCCAATACGCCGCTGCCAGCCCCGTGCAGCACCTTGCCGTGCTCATCCAACAGCACCGGCTGCACGCCGAACATCGGTTGGGTGGCGCAACCGGGCTTGATGCGCTGTGCGCTGACCAAGGGGCTGAGCATGATGCCGCCCGTCTCGGTCTGCCACCAGGTGTCGACAATGGGGCAACGCTGCTCGCCCACGGCATTGAAATACCAGTCCCAGGCTTCCGGGTTGATCGGTTCACCGACGCTGCCCAACAGCCGCAGGCTTGCACGGGAAGTGTTTTCCAGCGGGCCGTGGCCCTCACGCATCAAGGCGCGCAAGGCGGTGGGCGCGGTGTAGAAGATGTTCACCTGGTGTTTGTCGATCACTTGCCAGAAGCGCGAGCTGTCCGGGTAGCTGGGCACGCCTTCGAACATCAGCGAGGTGGCGCCATTGGCCAGCGGGCCGTACACGATATAGCTGTGGCCGGTGACCCAGCCCACGTCGGCGGTGCACCAGAACACTTCGCCGTCGCGGTAGTCGAGCACGTACTTGAAGGTCATCGCCGCCTGCAGAAGATAGCCACCGGTGGTGTGCAGCACGCCCTTGGGTTTGCCGGTGCTGCCGGAGGTGTAGAGGATGAACAGCGGGTCTTCGGCGTCCATTGGCTCGGGCGGGCAGTCGTCGCTCGCCGCCTCCACGGCGGGCTGATACTTGAGGTCGCGGCCTTCGCTCCAGCCGACGGCCGCCCCGGTGCGCTCCACCACCAGTACGGTGCTCACATTCGGGCAACTGGTCAGTGCCTTGTCGACGTTCTGTTTCAGCGCCACCGGCTTGCCGCCGCGCACGCCTTCATCGGCGGTGATCACGGTGCGGCAGTCGGCGTCGAGAATGCGGTCGCGCAAGGCGTCGGGCGAGAACCCGCCAAACACCACGGAATGCACCGCACCAATACGCGTACAGGCCAGCATCGCGTAGGCTGCTTCCGGAATCATTGGCATATAGATGCACACGCGGTCGCCTTTCTTCACGCCACGGCTTTTCAGCACATTGGCGAGGCGGCATACGTTTTGGTGCAGTTGGCGGTAGGTGATTTTGGATGATGTTGTCGGGTCATCGCCTTCCCAGATGAAGGCCGGTTGATCGGCACGTTGTGCCAGGTGACGGTCGATGCAGTTGTAACTGACGTTCAGTTGGCCACCGGCAAACCATTGCGCTGCGCCGGTCTTGATGTCCGAACGTTGAACGGTGTGCCAGGGTTTGATCCAGTCGAGGAAGCCCTTGGCCTGTTCGGCCCAGAAGGTGTCGGGCTGTTCGATGGATTGGTGATAGAGGCGCTTGTAGTCCTCTTGGCTGAGCTGCGCAGCTCGGCGGACGGCATCGGCGGTGGGAAACGAGCTGATATCGAACATGAGCGGTCCTTATTCTTGTTTTAGGGACAAGAGGGGAGCGCCCTGTGTAGGAGCCGGCAAGCCGGCTCCTACACAGGGCGGTGTGCTCCCGCCATTTCAGACCATCAGTGTAGTGCCGATCCCTTAGCCGCGGTGACGACCACGGAAGTAGTTGATCAGGCCCTGGGTCGAAGCGTCCTCAGCCGAGGTTTCTTCGGCGCCGGTCAGGCGGTTGTACACGCCTTTGCCCAGCTCTTTACCCAGCTCCACACCCCATTGGTCGAAGGCGTTGATACCCCAGATCACGCTCTGCACAAACACTTTGTGTTCATACATGGCGACCAGTGCGCCCAAGCGACGCGGGCTGATGCGCTCAACCACCAGAGTGTTGCTCGGACGGTTGCCCGGGATCACCTTGTGCGGGGCCAGCTTCTGCACTTCGGCTTCCGGGATGCCCTTGTCGCGCAACTCGGCTTCGGCTTCGGCGCGGGTCTTGCCGAGCATCAGCGCCTGGCTCTGGGACAGGCAGTTGGCGTACAGCCACTGGTGGTGGTCAGAGACCGGGTTGAAGCTGACGATCGGCACGATGAAGTCGGCCGGGATCAGTTGGGTCCCTTGGTGCAGCAACTGGTGGTACGCGTGCTGGCCGTTGCAGCCGACGCCGCCCCAGATCACCGGGCCGGTATCGGTGGACACGGGCGTGCCGTCCTGGCGCACGCTCTTGCCGTTGGATTCCATGTCCAGTTGTTGCAGGTGCTTGGTGATGTTACGCAGGTAGTGGTCGTACGGCAGGATCGCGTGGCTCTGCGCGCCCCAGAAGTTGCCGTACCACACGCCCAGCAGGCCCAGCAGTACGGGCATGTTCTGTTCGAACGGCGCGTTCTGGAAGTGCTGGTCCATGGTGTAGGCACCGGACAGCAGCTCCTTGAAGTTGGACATGCCGATGGCCAGCGCGATGGGCAAGCCGATGGCCGACCACAGCGAGTAACGGCCGCCAACCCAGTCCCACATCGGGAAGATGTTTTCTTCGCGGATACCGAACGCCACGGCCGCGGCGTTGTTGCTCGATACCGCGATGAAGTGGCGGTACAGCTCGGCTTCCGAGCCACCCTGGGCCAGGTACCAGGCACGGGCGGCCTGGGCGTTCTTCAGGGTTTCCAGGGTGTTGAAGGATTTCGACGAGACGATGAACAGCGTGGTCTCGGCGCGCAGCTTCATGGTCAGCTCGTGGAACTCACTGCCGTCGATGTTCGCCAGGTAGTGGCAGCGCACGCCTTTATGGGCGTAGGACAACAGCGCTTCGGACACCAGCTCCGGGCCGAGGAACGAACCACCGATGCCGATGTTCACCACGTCGGTGATCGGCTTCTCGGTGTAGCCACGCCACAGGCCGTCGTGGATACGGCCGACCAAGTCAGTGATCTGGTTCAGCACCTTGTGCACGTCCGGCATGATGTTCACGCCGTTGACCGACAGCTTGTCGCCCACTGGGCGGCGCAAGGCGGTGTGCAGGGCAGGGCGGCCCTCGGAAGAGTTGACCGGCTCGCCTGCATACAGCGAGTTAATCGCATCTTTAAGACCGACTTCCTTGGCCAAACCCACCAGCAAGTCGCGGGTTTCGCTGGTGATCAGGTTTTTCGAGTAATCGAGGAAAAGTCCGCAGCTGCTCAAGGTGAACTGGGAGAAACGCTGAGGATCGGCATTGAACGCTTCGCGCATGCTGAAATCCTGCATGGCTTGGCGATGTTGATTGAGCGCTTGCCAGGCGGGCAGAGCGGTAACGTCATGAGGAGTGCGGTAGTACGCCATCGCTGCGGGTTTCCTTTTATTACGGGGACTGCCTTTAGGACACTTCAAAGTCCGGAACGTCCTGCTTTGTTCAAGCGGCCGACCCCGGACAGCGCTAACCAAGAGCGCAGGGCGATTACATTAAACCTAGCGTGTGAATATGTCTTGGCTTTGTCTGCGCTGTAGCCGGTACTTTTTTATACCGGCACAGCGGGCAGGGCAACAGGCGTGCTGTTTTTGAGGTGGGAAAAGGCGGGGAGTGTCAGGCCAGGTTCAGGTGCAGGTTGTCGATCAGCCGCGTGGCGCCCAAGTAGGCGGCCACCAGGATCACGATGTCGCGGTCCTCGGCCGTGGCGGGGCGCAGGTGCACGCCTTGGCGAACTTCCAGGTAGTCGAGGCGCAAGCCGGCGGCTTCGATCTGCTGGACCTGATCGGCGCGCAGCTTGGCGAAATCATGCTCACCGGCTTTGATCGCCTCGGCAATCTGGCTGAGGCTGCGGTACAGCACTGGGGCAATGGCGCGCTGCTCTTCGGTGAGGTAACCATTGCGCGACGACAGCGCAAGGCCGTCGTCGGCGCGCACGGTGGGCTCGCCGATGATCTGGATCGGCATGTTCAGGTCATGGACCATGGCGCGGATCACCGCCAGTTGCTGGTAGTCCTTCAGGCCAAACACGGCCATGTCCGGCTGGACCATGTTGAACAGCTTGCTCACCACTGTCGCCACGCCCTCGAAATGCCCAGGGCGGCTGGCGCCGCACAGGCCTTCGGAGAGTTGCGGCACGCTGACCCGCGTCTGGCCGGTCATGCCGCCGGGGTACATCTCTTCGACGGTGGGCGCGAACAGCAGGTTGCAGCCGGCTTGCAGCAGCTTTTCCTGGTCGGCCGCCAAGGTACGCGGGTACTTGTCCAGGTCTTCGCCAGCGCCGAACTGCAGCGGGTTGACGAAGATGCTCGCCACCACGAAGTCCGCCTGTTGCGCAGCCTTGGTCACCAGGGTGGCGTGGCCGCTGTGCAGGTTGCCCATGGTGGGCACAAAGCCAATGCGTTTGCCGGCGCTGCGGGCGTGGGCCACGGCAGCCCGCAATTCACGTACGGTTTTTACGGTGTTCATGCAGAGAATCCGTGTTCGACGCCAGGGAAGGTAACGGCTTTGACTTCAGCGACGTAGGCGCTCAAGGCGGCATGGATGCTGTCCTGGCCGGCCATGAAGTTCTTCACGAACTTGGGTACGCGGCCGCTGATCGACAGGCCGAGCATGTCATGCACCACCAGCACTTGGCCGTCGGTGGCCGAACCTGCGCCAATGCCGATGACCGGCACTTTGACGGCCTGGGTGATTTCGGCGGCGAGTTCGCTGGGCACGCATTCGAGCAGGATCATTGCGGCGCCGGCTTGCTCCAGGGCAATCGCGTCGGCACGCATCTGGCGCGCCTGGGCCTCGTTGCGACCTTGAACTTTGTAGCCGCCGAGGATGTTTACCGACTGCGGCGTCAGGCCCATATGCGCACACACCGGCACGCCACGTTCCGCCAGCAGGCGGATGGACTCGGCGAGCCACACGGCGCCTTCCACTTTGATCATGTGCGCACCGGCTTGCATCAGCTTGCCGGCGTTCTGAAAGGTCTGTTCGAGTGTTGCGTAACCCATGAACGGCAGGTCAGCAATGATGAACGCACCGTCGTTGCCGCGTTTGACGCTGGCGGTGTGGTAAGCGAGGTCATCGGTCGTAACAGGCAGGGTGCTGTCATTCCCTTGAAGAACCATGCCCAGGGAGTCACCCACCAGCAACACCTCCACGCCCGCCTGGCAACTGGCGTGGGCGAAGGTGGCGTCGTAGCAGGTCAGCATGGTGATTTTTTCACCTTTGAGCTTGAGGCTCTGCAAGGTGGTCAGGGTAATGTCTGGCATGAAAAGGGTCCTCGTTCAGGCGCTTGGAAACAGCGAGTAACGCGCGTGAGTCTTCGTTTATACAGGCGCACTGTCTTGAGAGCAGTGCTTATAAGGCCTGGATTGCGCCCTTAAGCGCCGTGTTGACGGCAGCGGGACGCCTATAGTCGTGATGGGGACACGGGAAGTCAATTGGATGTGTTACCGCATTGTTACGACGGCGGTGTTACCGCTGTTACTGACGCGATTCAGCAACTTCAGCGGCGTTTTCAGGCTACATGGGATCAAAATGTGGGAGCTGGCTTGCCTGCGATGCAGGCGCCTCGGTCTTTCAGTGAGGCCGAGGTGATGCTATCGCAGGCAAGCCAGCTCCCACATTGACCGAGTCAGTCTTGGGGCAGGCGTTCCAGGCCGACGAATGGGCACGCGGCCAACAGGTCGCTGAGTCGCTGACCGTCGGGTAGTTGCAGCGTGGCGGGGGCCAGTTCGGCCAGCGGATATAGCACAAAGGCCCGCAGGTGCATCTGGTAATGCGGCACCTTCAGGCGCGGCTCCTCGATGAGGCGATCACCAAACAGCAGGATATCCAGGTCCAGGGTGCGTGGGCCCCACCGTTCAAGGCGTTCGCGGCCCTGATCGTTCTCGATGGCTTGCAGGGCATCGAGCATCTCCAGCGGCGCGAGGCTGCTGTCCAAGGCGGCCACCGCGTTGGTGTAGCGCGGTTGGCCCGGGAGCAGGGAGTCACTTTGGTAGAAGGCCGACACGCCGGCGACGGTTGTGCCGGGCAACTGCGCCAGTGCTTCGATGGCACTGCGCAATTGCTGGTCCGGGGCAGCCAGGTTGCTGCCCATGCCGATGTAGATGCGTTCCACGTTTAATCGCCCGAGGCGCCTGAGGCGTCAGCGGCGCTGCGTTTGCGCTTGGTACCACTGCGACGACGCTTTTTCGGGCCGGCGCCTTCACCGTCACCCTTGCTGCCGAGGTCACGGATCATGTCACGGCGCTCGCTGTCGTTGGCGTCCTGGTAGTCGGTCCACCAGTCGCCCAGGCCGTCGGTCTGCTCGCCGGCGCTTTCACGCAGCAGCAGGAAGTCGTAGCCCGCACGGAAGCGTGGGTTGTCCAGCAGCAGGTCGGCGCGTTTGCCGCTGCGACGTGGCAGGCGCTCCTGCATGTCCCAGATCTCGCGAATCGGCATCGTGAAGCGCTTCGGAATAGCGATGCGCTGGCACTGCTCGGCGATCAGCTCGTGCGCGGCTTCCTGCATGGCCGGAATCGGCGGCATGCCGCGGTCCTGCAGGCGCAATACGCGTTTTGGCAGGGCCGGCCACAACAGGGCGGCAAACAGGAACGCCGGGGTGACCGGTTTGTTCTGCTTGATGCGCAGGTCGGTGTTGATCAGGGCTTCGCTGATCAGGGTGTGGGTGTACGTCGGGTTGTATTCCAGTGCTTCGGCGCTGGCCGGGAACAGTGGGTCGAACAACTGCAGGTCCACCAGCATTTCGAAGGTGTCGGCGGCGTAGCCCGAGAGGAACAACTTGAGCACTTCTTCGAACAGGCGTGCCGAAGGGATCTCGCGCAGCATCGGGGCCAGGTCGCGAATCGGCGCGGCGGTGTGTTTCTCGATACCGAAGTTCAGCTTGGCGGCAAACCGCACTGCCCGCAGCATGCGCACCGGGTCTTCCTGGTAGCGCTGGACCGGATCACCGATCAGTCGGATCAGGTTGTTACGGATGTCGTGTACGCCGTTGGCGTAATCGAGAATGCGCTCGCTGACCGGGTCGTAATACAAGGCGTTGATGGTGAAGTCGCGGCGCTGTGCGTCTTCTTCCAGGGTGCCGTAGACGTTGTCGCGCAGGATGCGGCCGCTCTCGTTGCGGGAGGACTGGTTGGTGTCTTCCTCTTCATCGTTTTGCGGATGACCGGCGCGGAAGGTGGCGACCTCGATGATTTCGCGGCCGAAGTGGATGTGCACCAGCTTGAAGCGACGGCCGATGATTCGCGCATTGCGGAATTCGGCACGCACTTGCTCGGGCGTGGCACTGGTGGCGACGTCGAAATCCTTGGGCGTGATGTTGAGCAGCATGTCGCGCACGCAGCCACCGACCAGATAAGCCTGGTAGCCGGCGTTCTGCAGGCGTTCGACGATATTCACTGCATAACGGCTGAATTGAGCGCGTTGCAGCGAATGCTGGCTGCTGTTGAGCACTTCAGGCGTGCTGCGTTTGTGTTGCGTACGACGCAAGGGAGAACGGAATGACTGGAACAACTTCTTCAGCATGGGATGCACTGTTTGAAGGAATGTTCGGCCATAACGAAGAATGACCGCATGATGGGCGGGGATTCTAGCATTTAGTCAGGGGATGGTGTAGGAACAAGCTGCAGGCCTTGCGCCATAAGCCTTGGAAGGTCAAATCGCAGAAACTACAAGGGGAGCCGAAGCTCCCCCAGAAGTAGTTGCGTGCTCTATTTTTATTATTGATTTCGGGCTTCTTGTTTTTGTTGATCGCCCTCGCCATGAAGCTTCACCTTCATGACACTCCCAATCGGGAGTCAAGAGCAAACGGATTGCTTTGGTCGCTGTGTTGCTGATCTACGATCCAACCAGTTCAGGCTCTGCCTTAGGGCAGTTTTTGTTGTTCTCGGCCTGGTTGCGGGGCAAGCCCCAAATGCAACGCCTCTCCAAAAGAATCAGTTAGCTGCGCCTCCGCCGTGTTGTTTTTGTTATGCGTGAGTCGATTCGTCTTATTTTTATTGTCTTGTACAAAGCTTGTTATTGTTTTTGTACTAAGCATATAGCAGGGTGCGTGCCAACTTTTGCGTCGGCCAATGAAACCGGGGGTTTGGAGAGGAATTTGGTTTTTGACAGGCCAAAAAAAGCCGGGGCTTCGTTACCGTAAGCCCCGGCTTTTGTTACGTAAAAATTCAGCGGTAACAGTTTTTTCACATCTGAGGGTGTTACCTGTGGGGGAACACCCTCAACTCTCGCTGGCCACCCCGGTCTTGCGCCGTGGAATGCCCAGGCGCTGGCGGCGTTCCCACAGGCACTTGCGGCTTACGCCCAGCTTGCGAGCCAGTTCGGTCTCGGTCATGTGGTCCTGGTGCTCGAGGACGAAATGCTGGAAGTAGTCTTCCAGTGACAAATCTTCCGTCGGCTCATGGCTGGTATTGCTACCGCCGCCCTGTTGCGGGGCCAGGCCGATGAAATCGTCGTCTTCCAGGTCGCTCAGCTCGATATCGATACCCAACAGCTCGGCAGAGATTTCCGGGCTTTCCGACAGGATCACCGCGCGTTCGACCGCGTTTTCCAGTTCCCGCACGTTACCCGGCCACGAGTAATGCCGGATGGCCTGTTCGGCGTCCGGGGCAAACTTGAGGTCGGTACGGTTGATGCGGGCGCTCTGGCGCAACAGGAACGCATTGGCGATCTCGTTGACGTCGGCGCCGCGCTCACGCAGGGCCGGCAGCTTGAGGGCGATCACGTGCAGGCGGTAATACAAGTCTTCACGGAACTGGCCGATCTTGGCCAGGCTTTTCAGGTCCCGGTGAGTCGCCGCGATCAGGCGTACATCGACCTTCTGCGACTGCACCGAGCCGACGCGGCGAATCTCGCCTTCCTGCAACACGCGCAGCAAGCGGGCCTGGGCTTCCAAAGGCAACTCGCCGATCTCGTCGAGGAACAGCGTACCGCCGTCCGCCGCTTCGACCAGGCCCGCACGCCCGGCGCTGGCGCCGGTGAACGCGCCTTTTTCGTGGCCGAACAATTCGGATTCGATCAGCGATTCAGGGATGGCTGCGCAGTTCACCGAGATCATCGGCGCCTTGGCGCGCTTGGACAGGTTGTGCAGGGCGCGTGCCACCAGCTCTTTACCGGTGCCCGACTCGCCCTGGATCAAGACATTGGAATCGGTAGGCGCGACTTTGCGGATCTTGCCATACAGGTCTTGCATCGGCGGGCATGAGCCGATGATGCCGATTTCGCCGTTGCTGTTATCCACCCCCGGCTTGTCGGCCGCCTTGCCCGCAGGGCGCTGTTCGGCCGGTGCGCTGCTGGCCGACTGACGGTCACGCAGGATGCGGGCCACGGCCTGGAGCATTTCGTCATGGTCGAAAGGCTTGGCGATGTAGTCCACCGCGCCCATCTTCATGGAGTCTACCGCCGAGCGCAGGCTGGCGTAGCTGGTCATGATCAGCACCGGGGTGCCCTGGCCAAGCTTGATCAGCTCGGTGCCCGGAGCGCCCGGCAGGCGCAGGTCACTCACAATCAGGTCGAACGTGGGAATGCTGAACCGCTCTTGGGCTTCCTGCACCGAGCCGGCTTCGCTGACCTGGTACTGATTACGTTCAAGCAGGCGACGCAAGGCAGAGCGGATAATGGTTTCGTCTTCGACGATCAAAATGTGCGGCATTGATTCAATTCTCTCGACGGTCTCAGTTCACAGCGGACGTCGCTTCGACATGACGCGGCAAGGTCACCCGAATACGGGTGCCGCGTTGGCTTTCGGTGTCAGCCGGGCTGTCGATGGTGATTTGTCCATAATGCTCTTCAACGATGGAATAGACCAGTGCAAGGCCCAGACCGGTACCTTCACCTGGGTCCTTGGTGGTGAAGAAGGGTTCGAACAATCGGTCCATGATGTTCTGTGGAATGCCGCTGCCCTCGTCCTCGACGATCAGGTCGACCGTGTGCTCGAAAGCCTCGGTCTTGACCCTTACCGCGCCACCCGCCGGTGTTGCGTCGCGGGCGTTGGACAGCAGGTTGATCAGCACTTGGGCCAGGCGTTGTGAGTCGCCGTCGACCCAATGGTCCGGATCACACAAGTTGAAGAACTGTACTTCGAAATTGCGCCGGTTCAAGGCCAGCAGCCCAATGGCATCCTGCGCCACTTCGGCCAGGCATACCGCTTCGTCCTGATTCTGATGGGCGCCCGCATGGGCAAAGCTCATCAGCGACTGCACGATGCGCGAAACACGCTTGGTCTGCTCAAGGATCTGCCCGCTGATTTCGGTGATTTCGCCGTCTTCTTCGCGCTCTTCCCGCAGGTTCTGCGCAAGGCAGGCGATACCGGTGATCGGATTGCCGATTTCATGGGCGACGCCCGCTGCCAGGCGGCCAATACTGGCCAGTCGCTCGGAGTGCACCAGCTTGTCTTCGAGCATCTGGGTTTCGGTCAGGTCTTCCACCAGCAACACCAGGCCACTGTTACCCGGTGCCAGCGGCTCGTCGATCGCAGCCTTGTGCAGGTTGAGCCAACGGGTCTGGCCATCGAGGGCCAGGTGCTGCTTGTGCAAGTGTTCGTCGGGCAGGTTGATGAAGCCTTGCAGCAACTCCTTCCACGGTTCGCCCAGGGTGTTCAGGCGCGAGCCCACCACGCGCTGGGCGGCGATACCGGTGAGTTCCTCCATGGCCTTGTTCCACATGAGGATCTCCTGGTCCTTGGCCAGGGAGCACACGCCCATCGGCAGCTCTTGCAGCGTCTGACGGTGGTAGCGGCGCAGGGCATCGAGTTCGGCGGCCAGGCCGGTGAGGCGCGAGTGGTAGTCCTCAAGGCGGCTCTCGATGAAGTGGATGTCTTCGGTGACGTAGTTTTCGCCGCCCGCCTTGTAGGGCAGGAAGGTTTCCACCATGTCCTGGGACACGCTCGGGCCCATCAGGCCTGAGAGGTTGGCCTCGATGCGGTCACGCAGACGGCGCAGCGCATACGGGCGCCGCTCGTCGAACGGCAGGTACAGGTCGCGCAGCGCTTGCTCGACTTCTTTTTGTGCGGCCTTGGCGCCGAGGGGCTTGGCCAGTTGCGTGGCGAACTCCTGGGGCGACGCCGCATGCAGTTCGCGGCGTTGCGGCCGGCGCACGTTATCCACTGCGCAGGCTTCGGCGGCGCTGGTTTCTTCGGGGCTGGCGTTGGTGAACAGCGAGATCAGGGTGAACATCAGGACGTTGGCGGCCAGCGAGGCGATGGCCGCCATGTGCCAGCTGGTGTCGTCCAGTACGTAAATCATGTTCAGCAGCGGGATGTAGAAGCCCTGCAGATTGCCGACCAACGGCAAGAGCATGGTGACGATCCACACCAGGATGCCCGCCAGCAAGCCGGCGATAAAACCGCGACGGTTGGCGGTTGGCCAATACAGTACCGACAGCACTCCCGGCAGGAACTGCAAGGTGGCGACGAACGCGACGATGCCCAGGTTGGCCAGGTCTTGCCCTGCGCCCAGCAGCAGGTAGAAACCGTAGCCGGCCATGATGATCGCGACGATCAGCGCGCGGCGTGTCCATTTCAGCCAGCGGTAGATATTGCCCTCGGCGGGCGGCTGGTACAGCGGCAGCACCAGGTGGTTGAGCGCCATGCCCGACAGCGCCAGGGTGGTGACGATGATCAACCCGCTGGCGGCGGAAAGCCCGCCAACGTAAGCCAGCAGCGCCAGGGCCGGGTTGTTGGCGGCAATGCCGATGCCGAGGGTGAAGTATTCGGGGTTGGTGGTTGCGCCCAGTTTCAAACCGGCCCACAGGATCAGCGGCACCGCCAGGCTCATCAGCAGCAGGAACAGCGGCAAGCCCCAGCTGGCGCTGACCAGCGAGCGCGGGTTGAGGTTCTCGGTAAACGTCATGTGGTACATGTGCGGCATCACGATCGCCGAGGCGAAGAACACCAGCAACAGCGTGCGCCACGGGCCTTCTTGCAGCGGCGTGTGCAAGGCGGCGAGGGCGGTCTGGTTCTGCAGCAGCCACAGTTCAAGCTGTTGTGGGCCGTCGAACACGCCATAGAGCGCATAGAGTCCGACGCCGCCGATGGCGATCAGCTTGATCACTGACTCGAAGGCGATCGCAAAGACCAGGCCTTCGTGTTTCTCGCGAGTGGCGATATGGCGCGAGCCGAAGAAAATCGTGAACAGCGTGATCAGCGCACAGAAGGCCAGCGCCACGCGATGTTGCACAGGCTCGCGGGTCAGGATGCTGATGGAGTCCGCCACGGCCTGGATCTGCAGGGCCAGCAGCGGCAGCACGCCGATCAGCATGAACACGGTGGTCAAGGCGCCCGCCCAGGTGCTGCGGAAGCGGAAGGCGAACAGGTCGGCCAGGGAGGATAGCTGATAGGTTCGGGTGATTTTCAGGATCGGGTACAGCAGCACCGGCGCCAGCAGGAATGCACCGGACACGCCAAGGTAGCTGGAGAGAAAGCCGTAGCCGTACTGGTAGGCCAGGCCCACCGTGCCATAAAACGCCCAGGCACTGGCGTAGACGCCCAGGGACAAGGTGTAGGTCAACGGATGGCGAATGATCGCCCGCGGAATCATTCCGCGCTCACTGATCCAGGCCACCCCGAACAACGCGGCCAGGTAGGCGGCGCTGATCAGCAGCATCTGGGTGAGGCTAAAGCTCATCGGCATCTTTTTGGCTCTGCAGGATGAAGGTCACGACGATCAGGATCAGCCACAGCAGATAGGGGCGATACCAGGCGCCCGTGGCGTCGATCCACCAATCCATGATGGCGGGAGAAAACAGGTAGATCCCGACGACCAGCAGCAGGACCAATCGATAGATGTACATGTTGGCCTCTGTGTAAAAACGTGGGGCGATGGTAACGGATGCTTGGCAAGCTGCAAGCGCCTTCAGTTCAATTGCGCTTCGGCCAGCGTGAGTGTGCGCGGGATCTTTGTCGCGTCCCAGTGCGCAATCCCCCAATCCAGCAGCTCCCGTGGGCTGGCGTACAGCAACTCGTTGCCCGGCTGCTGGCCCAGGGCGCGCAGTGCTCTCAATAACAAAGGCGTGGCCTGGTCAGGTGTCAATGGCGGTGATCGGTAGGATTTGCCCAGCTTGTTGCCGTCCGGTTGGATGATCAGCGGCACGTGCAGATAGCGCGGTTGGCGCAGGCCCAGCAATTCTTGCAGGTAGAGTTGGCGTGGCGTGGAGTCAAGCAAGTCGGCGCCGCGCACGATATCGGTCACACCCTGCCAGGCATCGTCGAGCACGACGGCCAATTGGTAGGCATAGAGGCCGTCGCGACGGCGGATGATGAAGTCTCCTACATCGCGGCCGAGGTGTTGTCGGAATTCGCCCTGCACACGGTCGGTAAAGTGATATGCAAGCTCAGGCACGCGCAAACGAATGGCGGCGTCCTGCTGGTCGTGCCCGGCATTGCGGCACAGCCCCGGGTAAATCCCGTTGTAGGCTTCCAGTTGTTTGCGTGAACAGGTGCAGGCGTAGGCCAGGCCATGGTTGAACATATCGTTCAGTACTTTGGCGTAGGCTTCGTGCCGCTCGCTTTGTCGGACCAGTTCCCCGTCCCACTCGAAGCCATAGCTTTCCAGGGCGTGCAGGATCGCGGCCTGGGCGCCCGGCTCTTCGCGGGGGGGATCGAGGTCTTCCATGCGCATCAGCCAGCGGCCATGGTTGGCGCGGGCGTCGAGGTAGGAGGCGAGGGCGGCGACCAGGGAGCCGAAGTGCAAGTGGCCGCTGGGTGTGGGGGCGAAGCGCCCGATATAGGTAGAGGCAGTCATGGGCCGGATACTACTGGAAAATCGGTAAACGCCAGAAACAAAAATGGGGCGTTTGCACGCCCCATTCGTTCAGCCCGGCAGGGATTACTTGCCGACCTGTTTTTCCTTGATTTCAGCCAAGGTCTTGCAGTCTACGCAGAGGTCCGCGGTAGGGCGGGCTTCCAGGCGACGGATACCGATCTCGACGCCGCAGGATTCGCACCAGCCATATTCCTCGTCTTCGATCAGTTGCAGTGTCTTGTCGATTTTCTTGATCAGCTTGCGCTCGCGATCACGGGCGCGCAGTTCGAGGGCGAATTCCTCTTCCTGGCTGGCACGGTCTGCCGGGTCCGGAAAGTTGGCTGCTTCGTCCTTCATGTGGTCAACCGTGCGGTCGACTTCCTGCATCAAGTCCTGCTTCCACTTCTTCAGAATATTGGAGAAGTGCTTGCGCATGGGCTCGCTCATGTACTCCTCACCCTTTGCCTCGACATAGGGTGTGAAGCCGCTGAGGCCTGAGGATTGTTGTTGCTTTGCTTGGGTGGACATGAATAGACCGCCTCTCACTCTTCTAATCCATTGCGCAGGATTGCAACGTCACCGACACCTGCCGGCCCTGCGGCTGCAAGCGGGCGAACTTACCAGATAGA
This sequence comes from Pseudomonas sp. BIGb0164, assembly GCF_024810135.1. Classification (NCBI taxonomy): domain Bacteria; kingdom Pseudomonadati; phylum Pseudomonadota; class Gammaproteobacteria; order Pseudomonadales; family Pseudomonadaceae; genus Pseudomonas; species Pseudomonas sp. BIGb0164. The sequence goes on from NZ_JANUEA010000011.1 coordinate 310,194, forward strand.
TTCGGGGTGCGCCACTCCCGGTTGTCGAGGCCCATCGCGCGCGGGTTGCAAACGGTAGCAGCCCGGCATGGCTGGTTATGAGGAGCCTCGAGTGTTGATTTTAGTCGTTTTGCAAGCGCCTGCCCGGTTCATCGCAGGCCACGGGGCAGGCAATAGAACATGTTTTACGGCGCGGGTTCGGTAGAATCCAGATTTTGTCCTCACCGTCTAAGGAAGGCTAATGGCTCAGCCCTACAGTGCGCGCAGTCGCGCCATCGAACCTTTTCATGTCATGGCGTTGCTGGCGCGCGCCAATGAGCTGCAGGCTGCGGGTCATGACGTGATCCACCTGGAGATCGGCGAGCCGGACTTCACCACGGCCGAGCCGATCATCCAGGCCGGCCAGGCCGCGCTGGCGAACGGCAAGACGCGCTACACCGCAGCCCGTGGCCTGCCGGAATTGCGTGAGGCCATCAGCGGTTTTTACGGGCAACGCTACGGTTTGAGCGTGGACCCTGAGCGCATCCTGATCACCCCTGGTGGTTCGGGCGCGCTGTTGCTGGCGAGCAGTCTGTTGGTCGACCCGGGCAAGCATTGGCTGCTGGCGGACCCAGGTTACCCGTGTAATCGGCATTTCCTGCGGCTGGTGGAGGGCGCGGCCCAACTGGTGCCGGTGGGCCCGGAGGTTCGCTATCAGCTGACCGCCGACCTGGTGGCCAGGCATTGGGACCAGGACAGCGTGGGTGCGCTCGTGGCGTCACCCGCCAACCCGACCGGGACCATTCTTGCGCGAGATGAGTTGGCCAGCCTGTCGAATGCGATCAAGGCACGTAATGGTCACCTGGTGGTCGACGAGATCTACCACGGCCTCACCTATGGCACAGACGCTGCCAGCGTGCTGGAAGTCGACGATGACGCCTTTGTCCTGAATAGTTTTTCGAAGTATTTCGGAATGACCGGCTGGCGCCTGGGATGGCTGGTGGCGCCACCGGCGGCGGTGGGCGAGCTGGAGAAGCTGGCGCAAAACCTCTACATCAGCGCGCCGAGCATGGCCCAATACGCGGCCTTGGCCTGTTTCACCCCGCAAACCCTGAGCATTCTGGAAGAGCGCCGCGCCGAGTTTGGCCGTCGTCGCGACTTCCTGCTGCCAGCGCTGCGTGAGCTGGGCTTCGGCATTGCAGTGGAGCCAGAGGGGGCGTTCTATTTGTACGCTGATATCAGCGCGTTTGGCGGTGATGCCTTCGCGTTCTGCCGGCATTTCCTCGAAACCGAGCACGTCGCTTTTACCCCCGGGCTGGACTTTGGCCGCCATCAGGCGGGGCATCATGTGCGTTTTGCCTACACGCAAAACCTCGATCGACTGCAGGAGGCGGTGGAACGTATCGCCCGTGGCTTGCGGAGCTGGCAAGGCTGATGCGCTTTCATCCTCCCCTCGAAGAAGGGCGGCTGATTCGCCGCTACAAGCGTTTTCTCACCGATATCGAAACCGTTACCGGCGAGTTGCTGACCATTCACTGCCCGAACACCGGTTCGATGCTCAATTGCATGGTGGAGGGCGGGCAGGTCTGGTTCAGCCGGTCAACGGACCCCAAGCGCAAGTTGCCGGGCACCTGGGAAATCGCCGAAACGCCCCAGGGGCGCCTCGCGTGCGTCAATACGGCGCGGGCCAATCAGTTGGTTGAGGAGGCGCTACACGCGGGTGTCATCACTGAGCTCAACGGCTTTACTGCCCTGAAGCGTGAAGTGCCCTACGGCCAAGAAAAAAGCCGCATCGACTTTTGGCTCGATTATCCCCAGGGCTTGGCTTACGTCGAGGTCAAGAGCGTCACGCTGGGTTTTGATGGCTCGACGGTCGCGGCTTTCCCCGACGCCGTCACCCAGCGCGGTGCCAAGCATTTGCGGGAGCTGGCGCATCTGGCGCGTGAAGGCGTGCGGGCGGTGCAGTTGTATTGCGTCAACCTGTCGGGGGTGGACGCGGTGCGCCCGGCCGTTGAAATAGATGCCGGTTACGCCGCGGCATTGCGTGAGGCCAAGGCTGCCGGTGTGGAGGTGTTGGCCTATGGCGTGCGGGTGACGCCTGAAGAAATTTACATCGACCGGCGCCTGGATGTCGTGATGGGCGACTAGAGTTCCACCCACAACCCCTGTTCGTCCTCGCGACCGGGCAGGGCGGTGAGGCTTTGGCCGGCGCAAGGGCCGGCGATGCACTCACCGCTTTCGATCAGGAACAGCGCGCCATGGGTGGCGCACTGGATCAGGCTGGCGCTGGTGTCGAGGAAGTGGTCGGGCTGCCATTCCAGCGGGATGCCGCGATGGGGGCAGCGGTTGATATAGAAGTAGGCGACGCCGTCCCGGCGCACGGCCAACAATTTGCAACCATCGATTTCAAAACCGCGGCTGCTGTTTGGCGCGAGGGTGGCGGAGGGGCAGAGAAACTTCATTTCAATCCTTAAGTGCCTTGACGTTCAAATGCAAACAATTATCAAATGCCGGCTTCGCCCGTCGGCTGACTGGGCGCTCAATACGATGCCTGGCAGGTGCTGTCTGTCACATCCCTGAGTGCTTGATTGGCCCTGCCCCTGGAAGGAAACCCTGTTATGCGCCTGAGTACCAGCGCTATTGCGCTTGTTGCCTCACTGCTGGTCAACCATGGGGCAGTCGCCTCCGAACTGCCACAACGCTGGGTGAGTGCCGGTGGTGCGCTGTCGGAATGGGTGACGGCCTTTGGCGCGGAGTCGAAGTTGGTGGGGGTGGATACCACCAGTCAGCATCCCGAGTCGCTCAAGGCGCTGCCGAGCATTGGCTACCAGCGGCAGTTGTCGGCTGAAGGCATTCTGAGTTTGCGCCCGCAGATTCTGGTAGGCACCGAGGAAATGGGGCCGCCGCCCGTGTTGGCCCAGATTCGCGGTGCTGGTGTGCAGGTGGAGTTGTTCTCGGCCCAACCGGACCTGCCGACGTTGAAAGGCAACTTGCAGCACTTGGGCAAACTGTTGGGCAGCGAGGCGAAAGCCAACGAATTGTTTACTGGATATGAACAGGCTCTTGAGCAGCAGAAAAGTTGGGTTGCAAAGGCCCAGGCCGCGCAGAAATCCCCGGGTGTGCTGCTGTTGCTCGGTCACGCGGGTGGCAAGCCGCTGATCGCGGGTAAAGACACGGCTGCCGATTGGATGCTGCAACAGGCTGGCGGACATAACCTGGCAACCCACAGTGGTTACAAGCCGTTTTCGGTGGAGTCGCTGGCCGGTTTGAGTCCGGATGTTCTCGTGTTTGCTGATCGTGCCCTTACCGGTGATGCGGCGCGTGCAGCGCTATTCAAGGAAAACCCGATTCTGGCTTCCACACCGGCCGCCAAGCAGGGCCGGGTGTTTGAAGTGGATCCGACGCTGCTGGTGGGTGGGCTCGGACCGCGTCTGCCGCAAAGCCTGGTGAAGCTGTCTGCCGGGTTTTACCCGTCCCAGGCCAAGCCCGCCCCATGACGACGCTGGTTAAACCCAAAACTCTGTTTATCGGGCTGGCGTTGCTGTGTGTGTTGGCGACCTGGCTCTCATTGGCCTTGGGGCCCGTCAGCCTGCCGTTGATGGATACGCTCAAGGCTGCGTTGCGCTTGATGGGCATACCGATTGAGGCGCAAGGGTTGGAGCAGGCCGAGTTGATCCTGGGGCAGATTCGCCTGCCGCGAACGTTGCTCGGGCTGGCGGTAGGGGGTGTGTTGGCACTGTCGGGTGTGGCGATGCAGGGACTGTTTCGCAACCCGCTGGCCGATCCAGGGTTGGTGGGGGTGTCCAGCGGTGCTGCGCTGGGGGCGGCGATTGCGATAGTCGGTGGTTCGTTCTTTGGCGGTCTGCCGGATGCGGTTGGGCCGTATTTATTGTCGCTGTGTGCGTTCCTCGGGGGGCTCGGGGTGACGGCCCTGGTCTACCGCCTGGGGCGACGTAATGGCCAGACCAACGTGGCAACGATGCTGCTCGCCGGTATTGCCCTTACAGCCCTCGCCAGTTCGGCGGTTGGGCTGTTTACCTACCTGGCGGATGACGCCACTTTACGCACGCTGACCTTCTGGAACCTGGGCAGCCTCAATGGTGCGAGCTATTCGCGGTTGTGGCCGTTGCTGTTGGTGAGTGGCGGTGTGGCGCTGTGGTTGCCGCGGCGGGCCAAGGCGTTGAATGCGCTGTTGCTGGGAGAGTCCGAGGCCAATCACCTGGGTGTTGATGTCGAGAGGCTTAAGCGTGAGCTGGTCTTCTGTACCGCGCTGGGGGTGGGAGCCGCCGTGGCGGCAGCCGGCATGATCGGTTTTGTCGGGCTGGTGGTTCCACATCTGGTGCGGCTGCTGGCCGGACCGGATCACCGGGTGTTGTTGCCCGCATCGGTATTGGCAGGGGCGAGCCTGTTGCTGTTCGCCGATTTGGTGGCTCGCTTGGCGCTGGCGCCGGCTGAGTTGCCGATTGGTATCGTGACTGCGTTTATTGGTGCGCCATTTTTTCTCTACCTGTTGTTGCGGGGGCGTGCCTGATGCTGCGAGTGGAAGAGCTGCAGATCCGGCGCGGTCACAAGACGGTGCTGGCTGATGTCACCTTGGACCTGTTGCCGGGGGAAGTGTTGGGTGTGCTGGGCCCCAACGGGGCGGGCAAAAGTACGTTGCTTGGCGCGTTGTGTGGAGAGTTGCAGCCGGATAAGGGCAATGTCTGGCTTGACCAGCACGTGTTGGCTGACTGGAGTGGTTCGCAACGTGCGCAGCGGCTGGCAGTGCTGCCGCAGGTATCGACGCTGGACTTTGCCTTCCGTGTCGAAGAGGTGGTCGGCATGGGGCGCTTGCCTCATCAGACGGGTCGGGTGCGTGATGATGAAATCATCAGCGCGGCCCTGCAGGCGGCGGATGTGGGGCACTTGAGTGGCCGCAGCTACCTGGCGCTGTCGGGTGGGGAGCGTCAACGGGTGCATCTTGCGCGGGTGCTCGCACAGTTATGGCCGGGTGAAGCAGGCCAGACGCTGCTATTGGATGAGCCCACATCGATGCTCGACCCGTTGCACCAGCACACCACCCTGCAGGCTATCCGCCACTTTGCGGATCGGGGGGCGGCGGTGCTGGTGATCCTCCATGACCTTAACCTGGCGGCGCGTTACTGCGATCGCATCCTGTTGCTGGAACAGGGACGCCCTCATGCGCTGGATATACCTTCGAAGGTCTTGCTGCCTGAGCCGCTCAAGGCTGTCTTTGGCCTGGAGGTGTTGGTGCAGCCCCATCCCGAACGTGGCCACCCATTGATTATTGCGCGCTGAAGTCGATTTATTGCGGGCAAAAAAAGACCCGGCAAGAGCCGGGTCAAATAACCGTGATTAGCCTGATGAGGAGATAATCTGAGAGTCCGAACCAATGGTCTTTCAGTTATCGGCTGATCTCGCGACCAGTTGTGATAATCATAACGATTCTCATTTGAGAGTCAACCTTTGTTTTTCCTTGCTCCTCAAGTTTTCTCAAACAGGTGTTTGTCATGCCCGCAAATGCTGGGTCTGATCGTGAATCTAATTCTTCTGCCGCGCTGAAATAGCATCCAACTGACGGTTCAACGCTTCCTTGCGCTCCGACGGAATGTCGTTCCAGTGCACATCCATCAATGCGCCTTCGATGGCATACAGCAGCACTTTGGACGCCCGGAATCCACGCGTCCGCACGGCTCGGTAGGCGTCGACCGCTCCCAAGCGGCGCAGATCGGACGCGCTGTGGATGCCCACCGCATGCAGCCACTGCGCCGACGTCTTGCCAAGATTTTTCAGGTGTTGCAGCTCATCGTTCATCAAGCCTCCTTGCGACGGCCGAATGGTGCGGTGGGTATCGTGACCAGGCAAGCCTGAAAAGGAGTGTAGCGCTCAGTAGGAAAAGCGTAGTTCTTTGGTCAGGAACGGCTGAAAAGCTTATAAGAATGGCGCGAGGATTTTGACAAAAGGCAGGCATAAAACCCCGGCGCGCCTGGGCGTGACCGGGGTTTTGGGTAATGGCATTACTTGGTGCGGTAACGCAGACGGGTACCGAAATTGACCGACATGAGGATCTCATCGGCGGTCAGTTCAGGCGGAAAGTAAGCCCCTGAGATCTGTGCATGGGCCAGGCTGGCGCCTTCCAGTGAGCAGTCGCGCAAGTCCAAACCGCGTAGGTCAGCGGAGCGAAAGTACGCGTCGGTGAAGTCCACACCGGTAGCGTTCAGCTCACGCAGGTCGAGCCCGCGGAAGTCGCCGCCACGCATATTGATGGCACCGTCTTTGGGGCGCTCCTGGTTGAAACCTCGGATGTCATCTTTATGCAGGAGCGAGTAGAGCGGGGTATCAAGAAGCTTGGGCTGACTCATGACGGCGACTCCTGTTGGATTTATGACGCCATTATAGTGCCACTATTGCCTGGTCGTGCGCCCTAAGTCGGTGACACGACCAAGAAATATTTCTTACAGGCCTGGCAGGCGCTGGCGAATGTGGGCGACCAAGGCGTCGAGTGTCCCGCTTTCATTGGTCTCGACACGATGGCTGAGCAGCAGTTCCTCGGCGGTCAGTGGCTCACGGTTGGCTTGTTGCTCCTCAATGACCGCCAGTGTTGCGTCGGAAGGATCGTTCTTGCCCGCCTGACGTTGTGCCAGCCAGCTGGCGATAACGGCCTGTGGTGCGTTGCAATCCAGGATCAGGAAAGGAGCGCCAGTCGCTTCAGCCACTTTGGCGGCGGCGCTGCGCTGTTCGTGCTTCAGGAACGTGGCATCCAGCACCACAGGGAAGCCTGCACGCAGCACGGTATCGGCAATTTCATTCAGGCGGGCGTAGGTCGCTGCACTGGCGTCGGCTGCATAAATGCCGGCTTGTGGCGTGTTTTCCACCTGTTGTTCACCAAACAGGCGCTTGCGTTCAACGTCTGAACGCAGGCGCACGGCGCCCAAGGCTTCCACCAGTCGCATCGAGACCTGGCTTTTGCCGACCGCCGAAACGCCGTGGGTAATGGCCAGGAAGCGCGATGGAATGGTGCTGTAGCTTTCTGCGAGGTTCGCGTAGTTGCGGTACTGGCGCAGGGTGGTGGCGCGTTGTACCGGGCTGGCCTCGCTTGGCATGCTGAACAGTGCGATCTTGGCACGGACCAGGGCGCGGTAGGCTTTGTAGAAGTTCAGCACTTCAAGGCCTTTGTAGTCGCCCGTCAATTCCAGATATTGGCTGATGAAGCGGCGTGCCAGGGATTTGAGGCCACGGTCTTCCAGGTCCATTGCCAGGAAGCCGGTGTCGGCGTAGACGTCGGTGAAGCGGAACGGCTCGTTGAATTCGATGCAGTCGAAGATCACTACACGACCATTGATCAAGGTGGCGTTGCCCAGGTGGATGTCACCGTGGCATTCGCGAGTGAAGCCGTCGAGCTTGCGCTGGGCGAGCAAGGGCTTGAGACGCTCGAAACTGCTTTCGGCCCAGGCTTGCAGGGCTTCGAGTTGAACCAGGTCGGCCTTGTCGCTGAGGAACGGGCGGATCTGTTCGAAGTTCTGCCGCACCGGTGCCATCACTTCGTCCGGTGTACCGGCCGGGTGATCCTGCGGCACTTTCGGGGCTGTCAGGTGAAAGTGTGCAATCTGTTTGGCCATCTCATCGATGTGCGCGCTGGTCAGTTCGCCATTGGTTTGCAAGGTGCTGAGCAGTTGGCTTTGTGGGAACTGGCGCATTTTCAGCGCGTACTCGATCACCGGGCCTTCACCGCCCAATTGCGGGGCTTCGGCGGTACCGGTAATCGGTAACACTTCAAGATACAAATCTTCGGTCAGGCGCCCGTTCAGGCGCAGTTCTTCGTTGCAGAAGTGGCCGCGGTCTTCCAGGGCCGTGAAGTTGAGAAAGCCGAAGTTCATCGGCTTCTTCAATTTATAGGCGTAGGGGCCGGTCAGGATCACCCAGGAGATATGGGTTTCGATGACTTGAAACGCTTCAACCGGGTGTGGGTATAAAGCGGGGTTTTGCAGGGCAGCGATCAGGGACTGGCTCACGGGCGATCCTTCAAAGTCGGGGGGAAATCATGGCGGGCATTATGGCCGCTACGAGCGGTCGTGCAAACCGCTGTCCGGCTCATGTTGATGATCAATAAAGTGCGTATAATCCGCCGCCATGACTCGAACCCGATCTCCCCGTTCCCGTAAAAAACCTCCTTCCCGCGGCCTGCGCCCTTGGCTGGGCTGGGCGCTCAAGCTCGGCCTGGTCGGCCTTGTGGTGCTCGCCGGCTTTGCGGTGTACCTCGATGCCGTGGTGCAGGAGAAGTTCTCCGGCAAGCGCTGGACCATCCCGGCCAAGGTGTATGCACGCCCGCTGGAGCTGTTTACCGGCCAGAAGCTGAGCAAGGATGACTTTCTCACTGAGCTGGATGCACTGGGCTACCGCCGCGAACCCGTGAGCAATGGCCCGGGCGCGGCGGCGGTCAGCGGTAACACCGTCGACCTGAACACCCGAGGCTTCCAGTTCTATGAAGGCCTGGAGAAAGCCCAGCCGGTGCGTGTGCGCTTCTCTGGTGATTATGTTGCCGAGCTGTCGTCCCTCAATGGCTCGAAACTGCCAGTGGTGCGCCTTGAACCGCTGCTGATCGGCGGCATTTATCCCAAGAATCTTGAAGACCGCATCCTCATCAAGCTCGATCAGGTTCCGCCGTACCTGCTGGAGACGTTGGTTGCGGTGGAAGACCGCGATTTCTACAGCCATTGGGGCGTTTCGCCCAAGTCGATTGCCCGGGCCATCTGGGTGAACACCTCCGGCGGCAAAATGACCCAGGGCGGCAGTACGCTGACCCAGCAGTTGGTCAAGAACTTCTACCTCACCAACGAACGCAGCCTGACCCGCAAACTGACCGAAGCGATGATGGCGATGCTGCTTGAGCTGCACTACAGCAAGCAGGAAATTCTCGAGGCGTACCTCAACGAAGTATTCGTCGGCCAGGACGGCCAGCGGGCCGTGCATGGTTTCGGCCTGGCCAGTCAGTTCTTTTTTGGCCAGCCGCTGTCCGAGCTGAAGCTGCATCAGGTGGCGTTGCTGGTCGGCATGGTCAAGGGGCCGTCCTATTACAACCCACGTCGAAATCCTGAACGTGCGCTGGAGCGTCGCAACCTGGTGCTCGATGTGCTTGAACAGCAGGGCGTGGCCACGGCTGAGCAGGTGGCGGCGGCGAAGAAGATGCCGTTGGGCGTTACCACGCGCGGCAAGCTGGCGGACAGTTCCTTCCCCGGCTTCATCGACCTGGTCAAACGCCAGTTGCGTGAAGACTATCGCGACGAAGACTTGACCGAAGAAGGCCTGCGGATCTTCACCAGTTTCGACCCGATCCTGCAGATGAAGGCCGAGGCGTCGGTCAATGACACCTTCAAGCGCATGACCGGTCGTAAGGGCATCGATGACGTTGAAGCGGCCATGGTCGTGACCAACCCGGAAACCGGTGAAGTCCAGGCCATGATCGGCAGTCGCCAGGCCAGTTTTGCCGGGTTCAACCGTGCGCTGGACGCTGTGCGGCCGATCGGCTCGCTGGTCAAGCCGGCGGTTTACCTTACTGCGTTGGAAAAACCGAGCAAATACACCCTTACCAGTTGGCTGTCGGATGACCCGTTGTCGGTCAAATTGGCAGATGGCCAGGTGTGGACGCCGAAAAACTTCGAGCGTCGCTCCAACGGTACGATTTTCCTCTATCAGGGATTGGCGCATTCCTACAACATTTCCACGTCGCGCCTCGGGCTTGAAGTCGGCGTGCCGAATGTGTTGAAAACCCTCGGACGCCTAGGCATCAACCGCGAGTTCCCGGCGTTCCCATCAATGCTGCTGGGCGCCGGCGCTATGACGCCGATGGAAGTCACTACGATGTACCAGACGATCGCCAACGGTGGGTTCAATACACCGATGCGCGGCATTCGCAGTGTGCTGACCGCTGAGGGCGAGCCGCTCAAGCGTTACCCGTTCCAGATTCAGCAGCGCTTTGATGCAGGCTCTATCTACCTGATCCAGAACGCGATGCAGCGCGTGATGCGTGAAGGCACCGGCAGCTCTGTTTATAAAGTGCTGCCGTCCAACCTGACCTTGGCGGGCAAGACCGGCACCAGTAACGACTCGCGTGACAGCTGGTTCGCCGGTTTCGGCCAGGATGTGCTGGCGGTGGTCTGGATGGGGCGTGACGACAACGGCAAGACGCCGTTCACGGGTGCGACGGGCGCGTTGCAGGTGTGGACAAGTTTCATGCGCAAAGCCGACCCGCTGCCGCTTAATATGCCGCAGCCGGATAACATCGTGCAGGCGTGGATCGATCCGCACACAGGGCAGGGCTCTGATGCCAACTGCCCGGGTGCGGTGCAGATGCCGTATATTCGCGGCAGCGAGCCACCTGCCGGCCCCGCCTGCGGTAGCGGTGCCCCTGCCAGTGCGGAGTCGGTGATGGATTGGGTCAAGGGCTGGATGAATTAAGCAAAGAGGGTTTCAAGTGAACAAGTGGTGGATTCCAGCTATTACAGCTCTGGCTTTGCTCAGCGGTTGCGCCAGCGTGCAGCGCGGTTCGATTCCGGTGGTGGACTCAAGCACGACCGTCTCCAACAACGATCGCATCTCGGCCAATGGCGGTTTCCGCCAGACCGTGACGAACCGTCCTGCCCAAGCCAGGCCTCAAGCCATGCCGCAGGATTCCGGCGTGGTGGTGATGGTGCCGGGTGGTGGCGCTGCCACATCGGCGCCGATCAGTGCCGAGCCATGGACGCCTGGGCCAAGCACATCGGGGCCGATCGATTCCACGCCGATTCAAACGGCGCCGATCAACCAGGGCACCTACACCATGCCGTCGACGCCGAGCGGTATTCCGTCTTCGTCCAACGCCGGCGGCCTCTCGGCTGACGAGCAACTGGACGGCCCGGTGCTGGCATTGCTTACTACCGCCCAGCAGCAGCAGGCGGGTGGTGACCTGAATGGCGCCTCGTCGAGCCTGGAGCGCGCCCAGCGCGTGGCGCCGCGTGAACCGCAAGTCCTGTATCGCCTGGCTCAGGTGCGCATGGCCCAGGGGGATGCACCGCAAGCCGAGCAATTTGCCCGTCGCGGCCTGTCCCTGGCCAACGGTCGCCCCGATCTGCAAGCCAATCTGTGGGCCTTGATCGGTGATGCACGTGCCGCCCAGGGTGATGCTGCCGGTGCCGCCCAGGCTCGACAAAAAGCCAAGGTCAGCCTCTGATGGATGCACGGTTTCCAGCAATTGCCGAACAGTTGTTGCTGATCGAGCGCGAGTTGCGCGTGCAAGGCTGGTGGGACGAAGTGTCCCCCAGCGTCGAGGCGCTCAGCAGTGTCGAGCCGTTTTCGGTCGATACCCTGGACTTTCACCAGTGGCTGCAATGGATCTTCCTGGTGCGTATGAAGCAGATCCTCGAGCAGGATCTGCCATTGCCCAACGCGTCGGGGATCCTGGAGATGGCCGAGATGGTCTACGCCGATCGCCCGCAAGAGAGCCTTGGCTTGCGTAACGCGCTGAAAAAGTTCGATCAACTGATCGTCGACGCTCGTTAATTGCCTGACTGCCGGTTTTTCCGGCAGTCTTGCGCACATTTCTACCGCTTGACGACATTCAGGCGAGTTTTATCCCTCCTCAAAGCCCTTTCTTCTACGTTCTCATGCGCTTAGTTGGAAAAAAGCGCAATTATTGCTTGACTTGAAGGGCCTGAAACAGAAGAATCCAAAGTCCGCTGTATCGGGACTGCCAGAAGCAGGCCCGCTCAGCAGATCATGAGGCGCACATCCGCGCCGACCTGTAACACCCGCAACGCGTTACCTCGCGCTGGGTGGGAAAAGCCCGCAACACTTGGGACGATCCCAATACTTGCTCAGTCAGTGCTGACGTAGTCGGCGACCACCGTCGCTCATGCTCTGTTGAGAAGTAAACCTATTAAGACCCGTCGGTTTTCAACGGACGGTATTCTGGCGTTTTAGAGGTGAACAACGTGGAGCTTTTATCTGGTGGTGAGATGCTCGTCCGCTTTTTGCGTGACGAAGGCGTCGACTATATCTACGGGTACCCAGGTGGTGCTCTGCTGCATGTTTACGACGCACTGTTCAAGGAACCGGCTGTCAACCACATCCTGGTTCGCCACGAACAAGCTGCAACCCATATGGCTGACGGTTACGCCCGTGCCACCGGTAAAGCCGGTGTGGTACTGGTAACGTCCGGCCCAGGCGCAACCAATGCCATCACCGGCATCGCGACTGCGTACATGGACTCCATCCCGATGGTGATCATCTCCGGCCAGGTGCCTAGCACCATGGTGGGTACCGATGCATTCCAGGAAACCGACATGATCGGTATCTCCCGGCCGATCGTGAAACACAGCTTCATGATCAAGCACCCATCGGAAATCCCGGAAGTCATGAAAAAGGCTTTCTACCTCGCACAGTCCGGTCGCCCGGGCCCTGTGGTGGTCGATGTGCCGAAAGACATGACCAACCCGGCTGAAAAATTCGAATACGTCTTCCCGAAGAAAGCCAAGCTGCGCTCCTACAGCCCGGCCGTTCGTGGGCACTCGGGGCAAATCCGCAAGGCTGCAGAAATGCTCCTGGCGGCCAAGCGCCCTGTGTTGTACTCGGGTGGCGGCGTGATTCTGGGCGGCGGTTCCGCACCGTTGACCGAATTGGCCAAGCTGCTCAACCTGCCAGTGACCAACACCTTGATGGGCCTCGGCGCATTCCCGGGTACGGACCGTCAGTTCGTCGGCATGCTCGGCATGCACGGTAGCTACACAGCCAACCTGACCATGCACCACGCCGACGTGATCCTGGCCGTGGGCGCGCGGTTCGATGACCGTGTGATCAATGGCGCGAGCAAGTTCTGCCCGAACGCCAAGATCATCCACATCGACATCGACCCGGCGTCCATCTCCAAGACCATCAAGGCCGATGTGCCGATCGTGGGTCCTGTGGAAAGCGTGCTGACCGAAATGGTTGCCGCGCTCAAGGACATCGGCGAGACGCCGAACAAGGAATCCGTTGCCAGCTGGTGGAAGCAGATCGACGAATGGCGTGGTGACCGCGGCCTGTTCCCTTATGACAAGGGCAACGGCAGCATCATCAAGCCACAAACCGTGATCGAGACCCTGTGCGAAGTGACCAAGGGCGACGCCTTTGTGACCTCCGACGTGGGCCAGCACCAGATGTTCGCCGCGCAGTACTACAAGTTCGACAAGCCTAACCGCTGGATCAACTCCGGTGGCCTGGGCACGATGGGCTTCGGTTTCCCTGCGGCCATGGGCGTGAAACTGAGCTTTCCGGACACCGATGTCGCGTGCGTCACCGGTGAGGGCAGCATCCAGATGAACATCCAGGAACTGTCGACGTGCCTGCAGTACGGCCTTCCGGTGAAGATCGTCTGCCTGAACAACGGCGTGCTGGGCATGGTTCGTCAGTGGCAGGACATGAGCTACAACAGCCGTCACTCCCATTCCTACATGGAGTCGCTGCCGGATTTCGTAAAATTGGTTGAAGCCTATGGCCACGTCGGCATTCGCATCACCGATTTGAAAGATCTGAAGCCGAAGATGGAAGAGGCGTTCGCCATGAAGGACCGCCTGGTGTTCATCGATATTCAGGTGGATACCAGCGAGCACGTCTACCCGATGCAGATCAAAGACGGCTCTATGCGCGACATGTGGCTGAACAAGACGGAGCGTACTTAATCATGCGGCACATTATCTCCCTGCTTCTGGAGAACGAACCCGGCGCTCTGTCTCGTGTTGTCGGCCTGTTTTCGCAACGCAACTACAACATCGAAAGCCTGACCGTGGCCCCGACCGAAGACCCGACTCTGTCGCGTCTGACGTTGACCACCGTGGGTCACGATGAGGTGATCGAGCAGATCACCAAGAACCTCAACAAGCTGATCGAAGTGGTCAAGCTGGTCGACCTGTCGGAAAGTGCCCACATCGAGCGCGAGCTGATGCTGGTCAAGGTCAAGGCCACGGGTGCCCAACGTGCCGAGATCAAACGGACTACCGACATTTATCGCGGGCAGATCGTCGATGTGAGCGCCAGCGTTTATACCGTTCAACTGACCGGTACAAGCGACAAGCTGGACAGCTTCATCCAGTCGATCGGGACGGCCTCGATTCTGGAAACGGTACGCAGTGGTGTCACCGGGATTGCCCGTGGCGACAAAGTACTCAGCATCTAACCCAAATTAGCGAATGGCCTTACGGCCTGGATATATAGAGGAACCTCATGAAAGTTTATTACGATAAAGATTGTGACCTGTCGATCATCCAGGGCAAGAAAGTCGCCATCATCGGCTACGGTTCCCAGGGTCATGCACAAGCGTGCAACCTGAAAGATTCCGGCGTTGACGTGACTGTCGGCCTGCGCAAAGGCTCGGCCACTGTTGCCAAGGCTGAAGCCCATGGCCTGAAAGTGACTGACGTTGCTTCTGCTGTTGCGGCTGCCGACCTGGTCATGATCCTGACCCCGGACGAGTTCCAGTCCTCGCTGTACAAGAACGAAATCGAGCCGAACATCAAGAAGGGCGCCACCCTGGCCTTCTCCCACGGCTTCGCGATCCACTACAACCAGGTTGTGCCGCGCGCTGACCTCGACGTGATCATGATCGCGCCGAAAGCACCGGGCCACACCGTGCGTTCCGAGTTCGTCAAAGGCGGCGGTATCCCTGACCTGATCGCGATCTACCAGGACGCTTCGGGCAACGCCAAGAACGTCGCCCTGTCCTACGCTGCTGGCGTGGGTGGCGGTCGTACCGGCATCATCGAAACCACCTTCAAGGACGAGACCGAAACCGACCTGTTCGGCGAACAAGCCGTTCTGTGCGGCGGTACCGTTGAGCTGGTCAAAGCCGGTTTCGAAACCCTGGTTGAAGCCGGCTACGCGCCGGAAATGGCCTACTTCGAATGCCTGCACGAACTGAAGCTGATCGTTGACCTCATGTACGAAGGCGGTATCGCCAACATGAACTACTCGATCTCCAACAACGCCGAATACGGCGAGTACGTGACTGGCCCGGAAGTGATCAACGCCGAGTCCCGTCAGGCCATGCGCAACGCCCTGAAACGTATTCAGGACGGCGAGTACGCCAAAATGTTCATCAGCGAAGGCGCAACCGGCTACCCTTCGATGACCGCCAAGCGTCGTAACAACGCCGCTCACGGCATCGAAGTCATCGGCGAGCAACTGCGCTCCATGATGCCGTGGATCGGTGCCAACAAGATCGTCGACAAAGCCAAGAACTAAGTCGTACGCATCAAGGAAAAACGCGGCTTAGGCCGCGTTTTTTCGTTTGGGGGCGGGTTCTGGTATAAAGCTGCATCGTTTGCAGGCGAACGCGCTCTGCAAGTATTTGTCGAATTTTTTCACACCGTTGCAAGGTAAAGTCCATGACCGAACGTCCCGAAGAGCCGGGCCAGGCCTCTGACGCCGATAGCCTGCTACCGATCGATGAGCATGTCGAAGAAGGGCATGATGCGGAAGGTCGCAAGGTCCGGCATCGTGGTATCTATCTTCTGCCCAATCTGTTCACCACGGCGAACTTGTTTGCCGGGTTCTATTCCATCATCAACTCCATGAGTGCGCAGAGTGCGCTGGCAGCGGGTGATGCGGCGAGTGCCAGCAAATACTTCGGTTTTGCGGCCATAGCTATTTTTGTGGCCATGGTGCTCGACGGCCTTGATGGCCGTGTCGCGCGCATGACCAACACCCAAAGTGCCTTCGGCGCCGAGTACGATTCGTTGTCGGACATGGTCGCCTTTGGCGTTGCTCCTGCTCTGCTGGCGTTTGCCTGGGCCCTGGGAGACATGGGCAAGGTGGGGTGGATGGTTGCCTTCATCTATGTCGCGGGCGCAGCCTTGCGCCTGGCGCGTTTCAATACCCAGGTGGGTACTGCCGACAAGCGCTACTTCATCGGCCTGGCCAGCCCGGCAGCTGCCGGAGTGGTGGCGGGCATTGTCTGGGCGTTCAGTGACTACGGCATCCAGGGTTCCAAGATGTCGTTTCTGGTGGCCTTGATGGTGGCGGCGGCCGGCATGCTGATGGTCAGCAATATCAAGTACAACAGTTTCAAGGAGTTCGACCTCAAGGGGCGCGTGCCTTTCGTGGCGATCCTGGTGGTGGTGCTTGTGTTCGCCGTCGTGTTCAGCGACCCACCGCGCATTCTGCTGCTGGCGTTCCTGATCTACGCGGCTTCGGGGCCGGTTCAGTACTTGCTGCATCTGCGTCGGGACAAAACATTGCCTTAATGTAATTTCCCCCATACTCCGCAGTCTATTGGTGCATCAGTTCTCCAATACTGCGGAGTTGCCATGCTAATCAAATTGCCCAAAGCGTCCGATTGCCACGAATCGGACGTCACACCTGAATCCTTCTATCTCTCACGCCGTAGCTTGCTCGGTGGGGCGCTTGCTGGCATTGCGGCCAGCAGCTTGCCGCGTTGGGCAAGTGCCAACGATGCTTCGCGTTATGCCGATGTCGAGGCAGGCAAGGCGCCCAGCTGGTTTGCCGACAAACTTCCCGAGACCAAGTGGCAGGCTGTGACCGTGACGGGGGAGGCGATTACCCCGTTCAAGGACGCGACCCACTACAACAACTTCTATGAATTTGGCACCGGCAAAGGCGACCCTGCAACCAATGCGGGGTCGCTGCAAACCGAACCCTGGAGTGTGGTGATTGATGGCGAGGTTGCGAAGCCGGGGCGCTATGCCCTGGAAGACTTCATGAAGCCTTACCAACTGGAGGAGCGAATCTATCGTTTGCGCTGTGTCGAGGCGTGGTCGATGGTCATTCCGTGGATGGGCTTTCCCATCTCTGCCTTGCTCAAGCAGGTGGAGCCTACGTCCAAAGCCAAATACATCCGCTTTGAAACCCTTAAAGATCCCAAGAGCATGCCTGGTCAGCGATCAAGCTTCGGTTTGATCGATTGGCCTTATGTAGAGGGGCTGCGTTTGGATGAAGCGATGAACCCTTTGGCGATTCTTGCCGTTGGCATGTATGGGCGGGAGTTGCCGAATCAGAACGGCGCGCCGTTGCGGCTGGTGGTGCCATGGAAGTATGGCTTCAAGAGTGTGAAGTCCATCGTGCGAATCAGTCTGGTGAACGAGCAGCCGAAAACTACATGGCAAAGTATCGCAGCGGACGAATATGGGTTTTATGCGAATGTGAACCCGACAGTCGACCACCCTCGCTGGACCCAGGCTCGGGAGCGACGGTTGCCAAGCGGTCTATTCAGTCCCAACGTGCGCGAGACGCAGATGTTCAACGGGTACTCGGATGAGGTTGCCTCTCTGTATACCAATCTGGATTTGCGGAAGAACTACTGATGCGCTATCCCATCTGGCGCATTGGCGTCTTTATAGCCGTGGCTGTGTGGCCGCTTTTCTGGTTGTACGAAGCATGGAGTTTTGCCTTAGGGCCGGATCCGGGCAAAGTGCTGGTTGATCGCCTGGGGTTGGGCACTCTGATTCTGCTGCTGATTACCTTGGGAATGACACCGCTGCAGAAATTGAGCGGTTGGGCAGGGTGGATAGCGGTGCGCCGGCAATTGGGGTTGTGGTGCTTTACGTATGTCGTGCTGCACCTGGCGGCTTATTGTGTGTTTGTTCTGGGGCTCGATTGGTCGCAGCTTGGGGTGGAATTGCGTAAACGTCCCTACATTATTGTGGGTACCTTGGGTTTTCTGTCCTTATTAGTGCTGGCGGTGACGTCGAACCGCTATAGCCAGCGTCGGCTTGGGAGTCGCTGGAAGAAATTGCACCGTCTGGTCTATGTGATTCTCGGGCTCGGCTTGCTGCATATGTTGTGGATTGTGCGAGCGGATCTAAAGGAATGGGCTGTCTATGCCTTTATAGGTGCTTTGCTCCTGGTGCTGCGGATACCGCCGGTAATGCGCAGAATTCCACGTCTTATTGCGAAAAAACCAGTTTCTGCAACAAAAGCGTAATTAAGGGTTGACGGCAGATTCTGGAAGCCTATAATTCGCCCCACTTCCGGCGCAGTCGAAACGGAAAACTCCTTGAGTTTCAATGAGTTAAGT